>JARLGS010000309.1 GCA_031292695.1 Mycobacterium sp.
AGCCCTACAACGAACAAACCGCCTGGGCCCACCGCACCCCCATCGCGGCTTGACGACTTACGAACCTGGGATGTCTAGCCCGCGAAAAAGCGGTATTCACTGGCCAGTAGCCGGCGGCGCATGCAGGCGCCGGTCACCGCATTTCGAACGCCGCGTCCGCGTCTCCAGCAGCATCCGGTCACTTCGACGACTTCGCGTCCGCCGCCCTGGCCGCGGACCGCTCCAGGAAGCCTCGTTCGGCACGGGTACGCGGTACGGTGTGCGTATGCGTACCCGGTGTTCAAAGTCGAGGGGGATCTGTCCCCGCTGGAACGGCTCGCCATCCCGCCACCGGCCGGCCTGACTCCCGAAATGGTCCCAGCGCTGCTGATGCCGCCCGGCTAACCGCGGTGAAGGTCAGCTGGCCTTCGCGCGTGGTCGCCGCTTGGCTCGTTTTGTGGTCGCCGCCGGCGGCACGACGCGAAACAACGCCATGATCATGGCGGGCACCTCGTCGGAGCGGCCACCGGGCAGCAACAGCATCGACATGACGCTGCGCAAGAACAGCTCACCGAGCTGGTGTTTCGTCAATGCCCCACTGAGTACCAGCGGCGATTCGTCGGCGGCCGGACCCAACGCCGCGGTGACCGCGTCGACCAGTTTCGGGAATGTCTCGCGAATGAACCACAACGTGAAATCGGGTGCTACATCGAGCATCCGGACGAAATCCCCGCCGGCGGCGCGATTGGCGATGATGGTGTCCAACACCACCTGGACACGGGCAGCAGGGTCGGGGTTGGCCTCGATCGCAGCCGCAAACGTGCTGGCGACCCCGTCTTCGAAATGCCGGCCCAGCGTGGCCAATACATCGTCTTTGCTGGTGAAGTAGCGGTAGAAGGTGCCGCGCGCGACACCAGAGGATTCGCAGATGTCACTCACCGAAAGCTTGTGTGACCCTTGCCGGGTGATCGCCTTCATCGTGCCAGCCACGATCTTATCGACGGTCTTCTCCGACCGCTGATTACTTCCGGCCATGTGTCATTTCACCTCATAAGCAAGCCACTCAGCCGCGGAATGGCACCACGATTGCTGCGTCTTTTGTGACCGACCGGGACAGCCTGATCACTTGGTGTCCTACTTGTCCAATTATGGCTCGTACCGCATCAATATCTGGGACCGGCACGTTCCGGTGTGAGCAAACCCACGTTGACGGCGTGACCTGCCACACCTGTGCGGGCAGGAATGGCGGCTGCAGGTCGCTCGCTCCAACCGTATAGCGGAATATCCCGATAGCTCGCTTTCCGTCTCGACGACATCTGCAGGTTGCAGGAATCGACTGTCCTCAAGGCCGACACCGGCGGTCGTCATGGTGAAGAGCAGGTCACCGCAACGCAACTCGATGCGCTCATTGACGTAGCTGATCAGTTCGGGCAAGGATGGCTTCGGCGACCGGGGCGTATAGCTACCGGACTTCGACGGTGTCGTTCACCGCCGACGCGGCCGATGGGTTGATCGTCGACCCGCCGGGGCTCGCCGATTAGCCGCGCGTCGTACATCTTGGTGCCCGCGTCGGGTTCTTCGCCGGTTGGCCGCCCGCCCAGCGGAGCCAGCGGGCTGGTGCGCAGGCCGTAACCCATCATTATCGGCGACGTTCTCAGCCGCCGAGAATGCCGCAACCCTGATGCCGTTGGGGATGCGCTCGTCGGCCCGCAGGTTCGGGATCGCGGTGCACCGGCCGCTGACACCGTCGAAACTTCAGCCGTGATAAGGACACTTGATCGAGCCCCCCGTCACAGCAACAATGCCGCGGTATCGATTCCGAGTTCGCCTAGCCGTGTGAAATAGCGCTCCAGATTGTGCATCTTCACCTCTTCATACCCGCGGATCAGTTCGGGGGAGCGAGCAATGGCCACGGCTCTGCCGTAGTTCTCGGCGGTGAGCGACGACAAGAGTTCGAGGATGGTTGACCCGTAATGCGCGGCGAGCCGACGCTCCAGGCGTCGCATCCGCGTGTGACCGAACGGGTCGAGAACCGTGCCCCGGAGGAACTTGCCCTTCGCCAACAGCCGCAACGTGAAGTGTGTGTGAGGCCCCATGCTGATCTTCTTGCGGCGCCCGAGCGCCTTCAGCAGCGGCGGATGCAGATTGTAGGTGAGGTTTTCCCCGCCTGGGACTTGACGTTGGACGAATTGCCGGAAGTCAGAGTCGGTGAGCATTCGCGCCACTTCGTACTCGTCCTTGTAGGCGAGAAGCTTGAAGAAGTACCTGACCACCGCCTCGGAGAGGTCGGTGCGATCGGTGATGCCGCGTTCCCGGTCCCACACCTGCTGTACTACGTTGACCAACCGCGCCGCGGTGCGATTGCCTTGGTAGGCGACAAGGTCCGCGGTGCGGCGTGCCAGTGTGTCGCGGGTCGCGCCCATCACTGCGCAAGAGTCGAGCAGGTGGCTGGGTGTCGTGACGTTGCGTCGAGGCGGCCATCCCGACGGGGCGGTGGCGCTCTGAAAGGCCTCGGGGTTGTCCACCGCGACGCGTCCCCACCGGAACGCGGTCTGATTGGCTTGAACGGCGACACCGTTGATGGCGATCGCCTCTTCGATCGCGCTGGCGCTGATGGGGATCGCGCCGAGCTGATAGGCGGCGCCGACAAGCAGGAAGTTGGCCGGTGTCGTGCGGCCGAACAGGTGCTCGGCGGCGCCGAGCGCGTCGAACGAAATCAGCGAGCGGGTGTGCACATCGAGCCGGGACAGCAGAGCGTCGGTGGCCGGATAGTCGACGGCGCTGTTGTAAACCATGTCGCCGGTTGGGGTCTGACTGGTCGAGGCGACCGCGATCGTGCGGTCCGGACTGCCGTATCCGACGTTCTTTGCGTCGACGGCGGTGAGAAGGTCAAACGCGAGAAGGCAGTCGGCCGATGCCGGGCTGATGCGGTTGGACGATTCGACGGCTCCTTTGCTCAGCCGCAGGTGCGATGTCACCGGACCCGCCTTCTGGCTCAGGCCGGTCTGGTCGAGCCCTTCGACGTGTAATCCGTTGCGGTGAGCGGCCATCGCAAGCACTTGGTTGACGGTCACGATCCCGGTCCCGCCGATGCCGGCGAGAAAGATGTTATAGACACTGGTGATGTCGATTGTCTTCGGATCGCCGACCGTCGGCGGCGATGGAGCCTGCGGTGGCGTCGTTGCGGCGCGTGACCGCGGAAGTTCCACCGTCACGAACGACGGGCAGTTTCCGTCCAGGCACGAGTAGTCCGTGTTGCAGGTGCTCTGGTCGATCTGCGTTTTTCGCCCCAGCTCCGTCTCGATCGGTTGCACCGACAGGCAATTGCTTTTCACGCCGCAGTCTCCACAGCCCTCGCAGACCGCCTCGTTGATCACGACGCGGGTCCTGCGCTCGGGCAACTTGCCGCGCTTGCGTTTGCGACGGGCTTCGGCCGCGCACTGCTGGTCGTAGATCAGCGCGGTGACCCCCTTGGTGTCCCGCAGGAGTCGCTGCGCCTCATCGAGTCGATCACGGTCCCAGACCAGAACCCCTTTGGCGAACGATGCACCCTTGTGCCGCTTGGGCTCATCGGCGCAGACGATCACCTTGGTGACACCGTCGGCGACGAGCTTGTGTGTCAGCTCGGGCACCGTCAGTCCGCCCTCGACCTCTTGTGCGCCGGTCATCGCAACCGCAGAGTTGTACAGGATCTTGTAGGTGATATTGACTCCTGCGGCCACGCAGGCCTGCACCGCCAGCTGGCCGGAATGGAAATACGTTCCGTCGCCGACGTTTTGGAAGATATGCTCGACATCCGTGAAGGGGGACTGGCCGATCCACTGCGCGCCCTCGCCGCCCATCTGGGTGAGCCCGGTGACTTGGGAGTCGGTGCGCGAGGACATCGTCACCAGGGTGTGACACCCGATACCGCCGCCGGCCAACGAGCCTTCCGGGACGGCGGTGGAGCGGTTGTGCGGACAGCCCGAGCAGAAGTACGCGGTGCGCTCGGTGGGCAGCACGGTCAACTCGAGGCTGGGCGGCGGTGGAGCGGCCAGGGCCACTCGTCCCTTGAGAACCGTGCGTAGCGGGCCGGTCAAACGGGCGGCGGTCAATTGGCCGTTCGGCGGAATCAGGGTGCGTCCGTCGGGTCCGCGCTTACCTAGAACCTGCGGCGCGTCGCTGCGTCCATACAGGATGTCCTTGACCTGGAGTTCGACGAACGCGGTCTTGTCTTCGACGACGAGGACCCGCTCGACGCCACGGGCCAGACGGCGCACTTTCTCGGCGCCCAGCGGGTAGGGCATGCCGACACGTAGGATCCGAATTCCGTTGCGTGCGAGGTCGTCTTCGGTCAGGTCAAGGGCGGAAAGGGCTTCGCGGACCGAGTCGTATGCGGTGCCGACGGCCATGATTCCGAGCCACGCATGAACCGGATCCACCTCGATGGTGTCGATCTCGTTGGCGGCATTGAAGGCCTCGACCATCGCCCATCGGGGCCCGTATAGATCGGCCTCGGCCAGCACACTGTCTGGTGGTGCGGCAGGTATGCGTTGCCGATAAGACCAGGGCCGGCCTTCCCACTCGATCGACGGAACCCTGATGTCGAAGGCGGTGAAATCTCTGTCGAGAGTCCAGACGCCGTCGGCCACGTCGGCCACGATCTTCAGCGCGGGCCAGCATCCCGATGCGCGGGACAACGCGACGCCGTAGAGGCCGAATGCGACGATCTCTTCGGCATTGCGGGGAAAGAAGATGGGCATGGACAGCGCCGCTAGCGAGCGCTCACTCGCTGCGGGGACGCTGGAAGATTTCGCCGCCGGGTCATCGCCGACCAGGGCTAGCGCTCCGCCGCCCGGGTTCGCGCCGTACATGGCAGCGTGGCGCAGTGCATCGCTGGCACGGTCCAGACCGGGACCCTTTCCGTACCAGACGCCCACGACGCCGTCGTAGGAGCGGGTACCGGTGGGCAGTTCGAGCTGGCTTCCCCACACCGATGTGGCGGCGAGCTCTTCATTCACACCGGGGACCAGGCGCACGTCGTGTTCCGATGCCAGTTCGGGCAGGCTCGCCAGCAGTTGGTCAAGCCCGGCTAGTGGGCTGCCCTGGTAACCCGAGACAAAGGTGGCAACCCGCCGACCCGCGCGGGCATCGCGTTCGTGTTGCTCGACTAACTGCCGTGCTATGGCCTGGATACCGGTAAGTAGCACCGGACCACCGGAGTGCGGGCGATACCGGGCAGCGAGGGTCGAGTCGATGACTACCGACTCGACGGTCTGCGTTGTCGTCATGGCGTTTCACCGTCCATCGGTTCAGTTGTCACCACACAGCAGGTGATTCGGCCGTACTATTAACTATCGCTTTGATGGATAATCAGGTCAACTAATCTCCGATCAACTGTTCAGAATGGTCAGCTAGTGGTGTACGTCATGTTTTGGGGTGAGTGAATTGGTCAGCATCGATCGACTTGATGCCGAGTTGCTCGAGATGCTTACTAGCGATGCGCGCGTTGGTGTGGTGGAGCTGGCATCGAAGCTAGGGATCTCTCGAAACACCGTGCAGTCGCGGCTGAAGCGGATGGAAGAGGGCGGGTTACTTACCGGTTACCGACCAGAACTCGATCTGGCCCGGGCGGGGATATCGACCCAGGCATTCATTGGCCTCGAAATACAGCAGGGTCGACTGGCGTCGATCGTGGCGGCCCTCGCCGCCGTGCCTCACGTGCTGGAGGTCCACGCCACGACTGGTCGCGAAGACTTCCTAGTCCGCGTCGCGACGCAGACGCAGGCCGAGTTGCAGGAGCTCATTGAGCAGATCCTGCTGATACCAGGGGTAGTTCACTCCACAACGACGTTGGCGTTGACCACGCCGTTGCCCTACCGGACGATGCCGCTGCTCAAAGACGTCACAAGGGGCTTGGGTTGGGGACGTTCGACTCCTGCACAGAGGGGAGTAACTCCACGTCGACCGGCGGACGCGCGCACCGACGGCAGCGTAGCCAACGGACGACTGGCTAAGGAACGGGGTGCCGACCGTCGACGTTGACATCGAACATCGCTGCGTTGCAGAAGTTGTCGCTGAACGCCTCTTTGGCTTTTGACCCCAGACATCGCACACCTAGTGTCCTGCGTCTGAATCGCGTTTACAGGTGTGGGGCAGGATTTCCTTGGGGGTTTTGGTCCAGACGAACGGCTGGCAGCGCTGGTTCCACCGGTGATGAAGTCAGCGATGGAATCGCGAATCCGTTGGTCGAGGGTTCGGGCCCGATCCAGGCCTTCATATATGTGCGCCGGCGGCTTGCGTGTGCCGCGGTCGGCGAACAGCGCCGCGAACCACGCCGGGCTGTCTTCGGAGGCATCAGATTTGCCTTATGGGGAATGAGGCCGCGCGGATACTGTGCGAACCTCATCGCGCAACCGCACTTCGTCGGCACTCAACTCTGTGGCGCTCAACCTCAACGCAGCATCACCATCCACCGTCCACCAAATCCGTCCAGGCGGGAACCCACCGATAAAAATGTGGCTAATAGAGCAATATATATGGTCTATACAGTATCAGTACTATATGTCTTGCTACGGGCGCCTCGCGCTGCTAGCGTGAGCCCCGATGTGAGCGTTGCTGGAGGCGCAGAGATCGCGGGACGACGTAAGAGCTCGGTCTGATCGCGGTGAGCGCGACGGGTCGCTGCTCGTTCTTCGGTGGGTGGGACTCGCCGACCAGCAGATTCTGAAAGGTGTTGGGGTGAGGGGTCAGGATAGGTTTGCCGGGGCGGCGCCGTGCACCGCGGCTAGCGTTGGCCATTGATGGCTTCGGCCAGCGGTGTCGCAAAGCCGGCGCGCGCACTCGGTGAGTTCTTCGCGATGTGCTTGGACACCTTCGTCCAGATGTTTCGCCCGCCGTGGGCATGGCGGGAGTTCGTACTGCAGAGCTGGTTCGTGGCGCGCGTGTCGCTGGTGCCCACACTCTTGTTGTCAATCCCATTCACAGTGCTCACCACGTTTACGATCAACGTTCTTCTCGTCGAGATCGGCGCTGCCGACTTCTCCGGAAGCGGTGCGGCTCTCGGCACGGTCACGCAGACGGGACCGGTGGTGACGGTGTTAGTGGTCGCCGGAGCGGGTGCGACGGCGATGTGTGCCGACCTCGGTGCACGGACAATCCGCGATGAGATCGACGCCCTTCGGGTGCTGGGCATCAACCCAATCCAGGCACTGGTGGTTCCGCGGGTGTGGGCGGCCACATTTGTTGCAGTGATGCTTTCGTCAATCGTGAGCATCACAGGATTGGTCGGTGGGTTCTTCTTCGCTGTCTACTTCCAGCACGTGACGCCGGGCGCCTTCGCGGGCGGACTCACATTGCTGATCGGAGCACCGCAGGTCATCGTCGGCCTCTGCAAAGCCCTGCTGTTCGGCCTGGCCGCCAGTCTTATCGCCTGCTACAAGGGAATCCACGTGGCCGGCGGACCCGCCGGGGTCGGCAACGCAGTCAATGAAACCGTGGTATTCACCTTCATCGCGCTGTTCGTCATCGACGTGATCGCGACCGCCGTGGGCGTAAAGGCGACGATGTGAGCCATAGCGTTCCAAGCACAATGCATCCGCGGCTTCGCCGCATGGTCGTCGGCTGGGTGGGCGTCTGGAATCGGCTGGGCAGGCAGACCCAATTCTTCGGCGCGACGATCAGGGGCACCTGGGATGCCTTCGCCTACTACAAGATCGAGCTGGTGCGGCTGATCGCACAGATGAGCCTTGGCACCGGAGCGCTGGCCGTGGTCGGCGGCACGGTGGTCATCGTCGGCTTCCTGACCCTGTCGGCGGGCTCGCTGGTCGCGATACAGGCTTACAGTCAGCTGCAGCAGATCGGCGTCGATGCATTAGCCGGATTCACCTCAGCTCACCTCAACGTGCGCCTGATCTCGCCGCTGGTTGCCGGCATCGGTCTGGCCGCCACTATCGGCGCCGGCACTACCGCACAGCTGGGCGCCATGCGGATCAGCGAAGAGATCGACGCGCTCGAGGTGATGGGCATCCGAACGATCGCCTATCTTGCTTCCACCCGGATGGTAGCCGGCGTCGTCGTGGTCATTCCGCTGTACTGCGTGGCGGTGCTGATGGCCTTCGTGGCAACGCGCGTCGGTACCACGTTCGTGTATGGCCAGTCGACCGGTGTCTATGACCATTACTTCAACACCTTTCTCAATCCCAGCGATTTGATTTGGTCGTTCCTGCAAGCGGTCTCGATGGCCATCGTGGTCATGCTGGTGCACACCTACTACGGCTACACGGCCTCCGGAGGACCGGCCGGTGTCGGCGATGCGGTAGGTCGAGCCGTTCGCGCATCCCTGGTAACCGCTGTGTCCGTTACGTTGTTCGTCTCGCTGGCCATCTACGGTCGGTCCGGCAACTTCAACCTGTCCGGTTAGCGACATGACGTCGAAGAGATGCCGCCGACGTCTCCATCACCCCGCATGGTGGACCTTCGTACTGCTGGCGACGATCGCCCTGTTCCTTTACGTGACGCTCTCATTTTTCGGCGGGTCCTTCAGCTCATATGTGCCCGTCATAGTGGCCTCCGACCGATCCGGTCTCGTCATGGAATCCGGCGCCAAGGTCAAGATGCGGGGGGTTCTCGTCGGGAGGGTCGCGGCAATCCAGGGCGGCGCTGAGCCGGTCAGGCTGCGCCTTGACATCTTTCCGGACCAGATCAAATACATCCCGGCCAACGTCCAGGCGCGGATCCGGGCCACTACCGCGTTCGGGGCGAAGTACGTCGACCTGATCTATCCCAGCCGGCCCACCGCCCGGCGGCTCTCCGCTGGAGAGGTGATCGAGTCGCAGAACGTCAGCACCGAGGTCAACACTGTGTTCCAAAACTTGACCGACGTGTTGCGCCAGGTCGATCCGGTCAAACTCAACAGCATTCTGACCGCGCTGGCCGACGGTCTGCGCGGTGAGGGCCCCGCAATCGGAGAGGCAACGTCCGACACCAACGACGTTCTGTTGGCGGTGAATCCGCGTGCTCAGACAGTGAAACAAGACTGGCGGTCGCTGCAGGCGTTCAGCGACACTTACGATGCAGCGGCGCAAAACATTCTGACGGTGCTGGACTCGCTGACCGCCACGAGCACGGCCATCACCGACAACGCGACGGCGCTGGACTCGCTGCTGGTCAATGTGGCCGGCTTTTCGCGCAGCGGCATCGACCTGATGGCGCCAAACAAGGACAACCTCATCAACGCGATCAACACGCTCGAGTCGACCACGAGCCTCTTACTGAAGTACAACCCGGAGCTGACGTGCACGCTGGTCGGCGGAAAGTTGTTTCTCGACAAGGGCGGTTACGAGTTCGGCGGCGGGAACGGGAAATCGTTGGTCCTCGATGCCGCGCTCCTGCTCGGCGACGACCCGTACAAGTACCCGGACAATCTGCCCGTCGTCGGCGCCAAGGGCGGCCCGGGCGGCAAGCCGGGCTGCGGCTCGCTACCGGCCGTGGCAAACAACTGGCCGGTGCGCCAACTCGTCACCAACACCGGCTGGGGTACCGGATTGGACTGGCGGCCGAACCCGGGCATCGGCTTCCCCGGCTACGCCGACTACTTTCCGGGTACCCGGGCGGTGCCTGAACCGCCGAGCATTCGCCACCCAGGTGGCCCGGCGCCCGGGCCCGTTCCGTATCCGGGAGCTCCGCCCTACGGTGCGTCGATGTACGCGCCGGATGGAACACCGCTGTATCCGGGGGAACCGCCAGCACCGCCTCCAGGGGTGCCGAGGGAATCGGGCCCGACGCCGGGATCCGAGCCTTTCGCGGTGCCGGCACCGGCGTCAGTGCAGCCGACGCCCGAACCGCCATTGCCCACCGCGGCGGTGCCGTCACCGTGACGAGAACCGGCAGAATGTCGCTCGCGCGAGGCCGCAGCCGTGAGGGATAACCTCGGCGGCGCCCTTTGGCGCTTGACCATCTTCACCGCAGTGTGCCTTTTCTTTACCTTCGCGATGTTCGCGGTCTTCGCACAGTTGCGCTTTGACTCCGACATCTCATACAAAGCCGACTTCACGAACGTGTCTGGTCTTCAGAGCGGACAGTTCGTCCGCATTGCCGGCGTCGAGGTCGGCCAGGTCAAGAACATCTCGATCCAGCCCGACACGACAGTCCGGGTCGAATTCAGCGCGGACTCATCGGTAGTGCTGACCGAGGGCACCAGGGCCGTCATTCGCTACGACGACCTGATTGGCGGGCGCTACCTTGCCCTCGAGGAGGGAGCCGGCGGCACCGCGAAGCTCAGGCCTGGCGACACGATTCCGTCGTTGCGCACCTCTCCGGCCCTCGATCTCGACGCGCTGATCGGTGGCTTCCGCCCGCTGTTCCGCGCGCTGGATCCGGATCAGGTGAACACGTTGTCCGGTCAACTCATCAGCGCCTTCCAGGGCCAGGGCGATACGATCGCCTCGGTTTTTCAACAGACCGCAGCGCTGACCAACACGCTGGCAGATCGCGACCAGCTGATCGGCCAGGTCATCGCGAACCTGAACACCGTCCTCGGTTCATTGGGCGATCAGAGCACACAGTTCGCAAAAGCCGTCGACTCGCTGTCGCAGTTGGTCCAGGCGCTGGCCGGTCGTAAGCAGGACATCAGCAACTCCGTCGCCTACGCCAACGCCGCGGCGGGTTCGATCACCGATTTGCTGGCGCGGTCGCGCACACCGCTGGGCAAGGTGGTTCACGAAACCGACCGCACCGCAGGCATCGTGGTGGCCGACCACGATTACATGGACAAGCTGCTCGAGACGCTGCCCGACAAGTACCGGGTGCTGGAACGACAGGCTCTCTACGGTGACTTTTTCAGCTTCTATTTGTGCGACGCAGTGCTGAAGGTCAATGGCAAGGGGGGCCAACCCGTGTACATCAAGCTGGCAGGCCAGGCCACGGGGAGGTGTACGCCGCGATGAAAGCATTCTCGGAGCGGAATCCGTTGATGATCTGCGCCGTCGGCCTCGCCCTCAGTGCCGGCATCACTCTGGCCGCCTTGAACTATGACAAGCTTCCGTTCCTGGACCAGAACAAGCACTACTCGGCCTACTTCGCAGATGCTGGCGGCCTGATTCCCAGTGCGGCAGTTCAGGTTTCGGGATTACGGGTGGGCCAGGTGGATAGCATCGCGCTACAGGGACCGCGCGTGTTGGTGAAGTTCGACATGAACAAGCATATTCACCTCGGTGACCGGACCGAGGCGGCGATCAAAACCAAGAGCTTGCTGGGAGCCAAGGTCATGGACGTCACCCCACGCGGCGAAGGCCAGCAATCCGGCCCGATCCCGTTGGACCGCACGCGCTCACCGTACCAACTGCCGGACGCGCTCGGCGATTTGACGGCGACGATCAGCGGGCTGAACACCGATCAGCTATCTCGGTCGTTGGCTGTGCTGTCGGACACATTCAAAGACACCCCGCCCGATCTGAAGATTGCTGTGCAGGGCGTCGCGCGTTTCTCCCAGACACTCGACGAGCGCGATGCGCAACTGCGAAACCTGTTGGCCAACGCCAACAAGGTATCGGGCGTGCTCGCCGAGCGTGGCGATCAGGTGGTCAGCCTGGTCGCCGACAGCAACGCGCTGTTGGTCCAGTTGCAGAGCCAAAGCAGCGCGCTCGACCAGGTCTCGAGCAATATCTCGGCGGTGTTCCGCCAGATCAAGGGAGTGATCGCCGACAACCGCGACACGCTCAAGCCCGCGCTCGACAAGCTCAACGGCGTCCTGGCGATAGTCGATAACCATAAGCAGAAGATCCAGGAGGCGATCAAGAGACTCAATGTGTATGCGATGTCGCTTGGTGAGTCCGTTGCGTCGGGTCCGTTCTTCAAGGCCTACCTATCCAATCTGCTCCCCGGCCAGTTCATCCAGCCATTTATCGATGCTGCGTTCTCGGATCTCGGCTTGGACCCTGCGACGCTACTGCCATCGCAGCGCAACGATCCGCAGGTTGGCCAGCCGGGGACACCGGCGCTGCCGGTTCCGCACCCACGCACCGGCCAGGGTGGTGAGCCGAAGTTGACTCTGCCAGAAGCCATTACGGGTAAACCTGGCGACCCGCGCTACCCGTACCGAGAACCGCTCCCAGCGCCACCCCCCGGTGGCCCACCACCCGGGCCGCCGGCATTGCCGCCGTCGCAGTTGCAGTCGACGCCGGAGCCGACACCGTCACCGGTGTTTGTGCCGGCACCAGGTGAGGTCGGACCGCCACCGGTTTCCGGAGGACGGCAATGATGAAGCGCAACAGCAGGATCGGACTGGCGATCGGTTTGGTGCTGACGCTGGTCGGCGGGCTCTGCGTGGTCCTGCGGCTGACCGAGCAGGTCAATCGCACACACGTGGTCGCGTATTTCGCCAACAGCAATGGGATATATGCCGGTGATGAGGTCCGCATTCTTGGTGTGCCAGTGGGCAAGATCGACAAGATCGAGCCGCAGCCGCAGCGAGCCAAGATCACCTTTTGGTACGACAGCAAGTACACGGTGCCCGCCGACGCGAAGGCGGTGATCCTGTCGCCGTCCCTGGTGGCCGTGCGCGCGATCCAACTGACCCCTGCATACACGGCAGGGCCGGCATTGCAGGACGACGCGGTAATTCCGTTGGAGCGCACGGCAGTCCCGGTGGAGTGGGACGACTTCCGCCAACAGCTGCAGCGGCTCGCCGATACGCTGCAGCCGACACAACCCGGCGGCGTCAGCACGCTGGGGACTTTCGTAAACACCGCGGCGGACAATTTGCGCGGCCAGGGTGCCACCATCCGCGACACGCTGATCAAGCTCTCCCAGGCATTCTCGGCGCTGGGCGACCACAGCAAGGACATCTTTTCGACGGTCAAGAACGTGTCGATCTTGGTGTCCGCCCTGCAGGACAGCACCGACCTCATGCGGCAGCTGAATCAGAACCTAGCGGCGGTGACCGCGCTACTGTCCAACGACCCGAACGAAGTCGGCAACGTGGTCTCGGACATCAACGACGTCGTCGGTGATGTGACGAGCTTCGTGGCCAACAACCGCGAGGCCCTCGGCACAACCTCGGACAAGCTGGCATCGGTCACTACAGCCCTCAACCAGAGCCTCGATGATCTCAAGCAAACGTTGCATGTGGCCCCAACTACCTTCCAGAACTTTGTCAACATCTATCAGCCTGCGCAAGGGACATTGACTGGCGTGTTGGCGCTCAACAACTTCGCCAACCCGATCACGTTCCTATGCAGCGCCATTCAGGCCGCATCGCGTCTCGGTGCGGCGCAGTCGGCAAAATTGTGCGTGCAGTACCTTGCCCCGATCATCAAGAACCGCCAGTACAACTTCCCGCCTCTGGGCGAGAACGTATTCGTGGGGGCAAGTTCGCGCCCGAACGAGTTGACCTACAGCGAGGACTGGCTGCGCCCGGACTACGTGCCACCGCCCGGCCAGGTTCCCGTACCGCCCCCACCGGGGACCGGCGCCGCCCGGCCTTCGCCACTGCCGGCCGAATCACCGGTCTCGACCGGTACACAACCCACCGATCCGTCTGCGGGCCTGCAAGGGATGATGGTGCAACCGGGGGGTGGGGCGTGAGGCCCACGGCACCGGCGGCTGCGGCCGTATCGATCCTGGTCGCGGTTGCACTGTCGGGCTGCGAGTGGCGCGGGGTCAACTCGTTACCGCTGCCGGGCACCGCGGGCCACGGGCCGGGCTCGTTCACAATTCAGGCGCAGTTGCCCGATGTCGACAACATCGAGCGAAACTCCCGCGTTCGCGTCGGCGATGTCACAGTCGGCAACGTCGAAAGGATCAAGCGGCAGGGGTGGCATGCGCTGCTGACGATGAGGATCAATGGCGATGTCAATTTGCCGGCTAATGCAACCGCCAAGGTCGGCCAGACCAGCTTGCTCGGATCGAAACACGTTGAGCTCGCACCGCCGACGAACGTCCCGCCCGAGGGCAGGCTTCACGATGGATCACTGATTCCGTTGCCGTCGGGTAGCGCCTACCCGACCACCGAGCAGACCCTGGCGGAGTTGTCGCTGATCCTCAACGGCGGTGGAATCGGCCAGATCCAGGACATCACGCAGGCCCTGAGCGTCGCATTCGCGGGCCGCGAGAAAGACCTGCGCAGCTTGATCCGCCAGTTGGACACGTTTATCACCAACGTCAACGACCAGACCGGTGACATCATCAGTGCCACACAGAGCTTGGATCACCTCGCCGGTCAGTTCGCCGACCAGAAGCCGGTGGTGGACAACGCGCTAAAGACACTGCCGGAAGCACTTTCGGTGCTCAAGGACGAACGGCAGAAGCTCGCGGATGCTCTCGATTCGCTGGGGAGGATCAGCGCACTGGCCGCTGACTCGGTTAATCGGACGAAGGACAACCTGGTCAAGGAACTGAAAGAGCTTGGACCCGTGCTCGAATCGCTCGCCAACGCCGGCCCCGCGTTGACCCGCTCGTTGAGCTTCTTCGGCACGTTTCCGTGGCCCAACGAGACCTTGGAGAAGTGGGCGCGCGGCGACTCCGGCAATTTGACGGCCGTCATCGACCTGACCCTCAGCCGAATCGACGCATCCTTGTTCACCGGAACCCGCTTCGAGGGCCACTTGACAGAGCTGGAAATGCAGTGGGGCCGCACGATCGGTCAGATGCCCAGCCCGTACACCGCGGGCAATCCGCTTGTGGTTCCCTATCACCTCGATCAGGGGCGCTAATATGCGCATGACCAGACGCATCTGGATTCAGCTCGCGATCTTGACCATCATCGCGACGACCGCCTTCACCGTGATGGCCGTCGGCTACATGCGGCTGCCCGATCTGTTGTTTGGTGTCGGGCACTACAGCGTCACCGTGCAACTGCCGGAAGCCGGCGGGCTGTATCAGCGTGCCAACGTCACATATCGAGGTACTGAGGTGGGCCAGGTCAAGGACGTCCGGCTCACCGAGACCGGCGTCGAGGCGGTGCTGTCCCTCCGGTCCGACATCAAGATCCCAGCCGATCTCGACGCGCAGGTACACAGCAGAACCGCGGTAGGAGAACTGGAAATCGCGCTGCTGCCGCGTACCAGCAACTCGCCTCCACTGACAAACGGCGACGTGATCCCGCGGGACCGGACGGCGGTCCCTCCGGACATCAACTCACTGCTCGATGCGACCAATCGCGGTCTGCAGGCCATCCCGGGCGACAACCTCAAGACGACCATCGATGAGGCGTACACGGCGTTCGGTGGCCTGGGTCCCGAGCTCTCGCGGTTCATCAAGGGTTCCACCAGGCTCGCCATCGATGCCCGCGGCAGCCTGGGCGAATTGACGAACGTCATCGACCACGCCGCACCGGTGCTCGATACGCAGACTGACACATCGGATTCGGTGCGGGCGTGGGCGGCTCACCTGGCCATGATCACGCAGCAACTCAAGAGCGAGGAGTCGGCGGTCCGGGGCGTCCTGCGAAATGGTCCCGCGGCAGCCGATGAGATACGTCAGTTGTTCGATCGGCTCCAGCCGACGCTGCCCATTGTCTTGGCCAACCTGGTCAGCATCGAACCGGTACTGGTCACCTATCGGCCCAATCTTGAGCAGATCCTCGTCCTGCTGCCCATGAGCACAGCGCTCATGCAGGGCATCGGGATCGCCAATCAGAACACCAAGCAGAACTACAAGGGCGCCTACCTGAGTTTCAACCTCAACCTCAACTTGCCGCCGCCCTGCACAACGGGCTTTCTTCCCGCCCAGCAGCAGCGGTCGCCCACCGATGAGGACTTCCCGGATCGCCCGGCAGGCGATCTGTATTGCCGCATTCCCCAAGACGCGATGTTCAACGTGCGCGGTGCGCGCAACCTGCCATGCGAGACTCGCCCCGGCAAACGTGCTCCGACCGTCAAGATGTGTGAGAGCGACGAGAACTACGTCCCGCTCAACGACGGCTACAACTGGAAGGGCGATCCCAACGCGACGCTGTCAGGCCAAGACGTTCCGCAGCCACCGCCAGGCACGCCGGGGTCGACCGCACCACCGTCACAAGGTCCCGCACCGCCGCCCATTGCGGCCGTGACGTACGACCCGGCCACCGGAATGTACGTCGGTCCAGATGGCCAGGCTTACCGACAAGCTGATCTGGCCCATGATGTTGAACAGGAGCGAACATGGCAGTCGATGCTGGTTCCCCCCGGAGGCTGAGCGAGCTGACGACGCCGCCCATCGACCCGGACGAGAGTGCGTCTGATGCGCAGACGGAACGCGCCGCCGAGCCGACCTTTTCAGCAGAAGAGCCGGAGCCGCAGCCTAGCGACGCCGATGAAGCCCAAGAGGGAAAGCGGGACGACACTGAGACGGCCGATGATGCCGACGCTGAGTGCAAGCACCGTCGAAGGCCCCTAACGCCAGCGCTTTTGGCCTGTGTTCTCGGGGCGGTCGTTGTCGTGACGCTGGGCGGCGTGAGCGGCTGGCTGGGGTACCGGGCGTATCATTCCCATCAGGCGCAGCAGAATCGTGAATTGTTCGTTCGGATCGCCAGGCAGGGTGCGCTGAATCTCACCACCATTGATTGGCGGCAGGCGGACGCCGACGTGAAACGCATCTTGGATTCGGCGACCGGCACGTTCTACGACGACTTCTCCAAGAGATCACAACCGTTCATCGATGTTGTCAAGCAGGCGCAGTCGACATCGGTGGGCACGATCACCGAGGCGGGTCTGGAGTCCGCATCGGCTGAGGAGGCTCAGGCCCTAGTGGCCGTGACGGTTAAGACTTCTAATGTAGCGGGCCCTCAACAAGTTCCGCGCGGTTGGCGGATGCGCATCACCGTACAGAAGGTCGACGATCAGGCCAAAGTCTCGAACGTGGCGTTCGTGCCGTGACTGAAACCGCCGCACTGCGAGGGCCAGTAGGCGAACACAACCGCGACGAGCAAATGAAGGGAGCAACGATTGTGGCGGTCGAAAGCGATATCGCAATCGAACTGAATACCGCGCAGGAAGCACAAGCGACCGCGACGGTGGCGGTAGACGACGAGAGCTTTCTGGGTGGCGAGGAAATCGCCGCGCCGGATCGGGAGCTCAGCGAGAACCCTGGCGACAGCGCCGAGCCCGCACAGTTAGTTGATGAGAAACGTACGCTCCGCAGGATTAAGCGGCGCGTCAGCCGGTCTTCGGTGCTTGCATTTGGTGTGCTGCCTGCTCTGGCACTGCTGCTGACCTTGGCGGCAGCGTTTCTCAAATGGCAGGACTCTTCGATCCGCGAGGCCGACATCGCCAGGATCGAATCAGTGTGGGCGGCAAGGGATTCCACGATCGCGATGCTTTCCTATCGGCCCGACACCGTCGACCAGCAGCTTGGGGCGGCGCGCAACTTGCTCACCGGAAGCTTCAGCGACTCCTATAACGCGCTGGTGCACGATGTCGTCATCCCGGGTTCGAAGCAAAAGCAGATTTCGGCAGTGGCCACGGTCCCGGCCGTTGCGTCGGTCTCGGCGAGCCCCAACCACGCGGTAGCTCTGGCGTTCGTCAACCAGACGGTGATCGTCGGCAGCAGCGCACCGACCGACACCGCCTCGACCGTCCGGGTCACCCTGGAAAAGCTCGGAAACCGTTGGCTTATATCGGCGTTCGACCCAGTATGACGCGAACGTCGGTTTCGCGCTGACGCCACAGCGGCGGGTGTGGTGACTTCGACGATGCTACTCAGCGTCGCCGCGTTCGTTCGCGGCCCGACCGCACGCGGCGACGCAATAGCGTATCTGGTCAATGTGACGGTGCGCCCGGGCTACAACTTCGCGAACGCAGAAGAGGCGCTCGCTTATGGACACGGAATCTGCGACGAGGTCGCCGGGGGCAGACCTATGCGCAGATAATGTTCGACATCAAAACGGATTTCACAACGTCCGATGAATACCAGGCTTCCTATCTGGTGACACAGGCAGTCAACGAACTGGGCCCCGCGTCGATTTGGCAGTTACGAAACTCGGCGGCCCACTACCGGCCGCCGTCACCGTAGGAAGTTCGCATACCGATGTCTCGTCGCATCTGGCCGGCACCGATGCCACTGGCTCTTTTGCCAGTCGCCGCGCTGCTAGGCACCGCGCGCCCACGCCGACAACAAGCGCCTCAATGACGGCGTCGTCGCCAACGTCTACACGATTCAGCACCAAGCGGGCTGCACCAACGACGTCAAGATAAATCCGCAGCTTCAGCTGGCCGCCCAGCGACATACCCTCGATATCCTGAACAATCGCAGCATCGACGGCGACCTCGGCGCCGACGGCTCAACACCCCAAGACCGAGCCAACGCCGCCGGCTTTCACGGCAAGGTCGCCGAAACCGTCGCGATTAATCATCCCTTGGCTATCAGCGGTATCGACATCCTCAACCAGTGGTATTACAACCCCGACTACCTTGCGATCATGCGTGACTGTGCCAATACCAACGTTGGAGTGTGGTCTGAAAACAGCCCGGACCGCACGGTCGTGGTCGCCGTCTATGGGCAGCCACAGCAATCGGTCGATGCCAGCGCAAGAGGTGAGGATAAAGGCTTTGATCCGAACCCCGACTACGACGCCAGCGACGAGATCGAATACGGCGTCAACTGGTTCGCACGGATCTTACGAGGCGTGTACCCGCCGCCTATCCGCCGCAATAACGCACGCCATAACCAGAGCGCAAAAGCCTAGGTCACACGGTCCGCGAGGGCCAGCGCACGGGCACAGACGGTGCAAGCCGAGCGAGGTAAATACTTCTTGCATGGGTACAACGTGACCCGGCGCAGGCCGTGCAAGCCTCAGCACAAACTGGGACGACGCCGCACGATGCAGACCTTGCGTCGGAGCTGATTGCATCGGGTGTGACTACACAGCCCGTCGAGACTGTGGTCGCAGTGTTGGCTGCAAGCAGCGACGGGTCGTCGATCAACGCTGCCGCCAGGGCATCGGGAAATTAACTACCGGACTGCGCAGCAGATCGTGCAGGCCGCGGAGCGCCAACAACCTTATGCAGTGGCCTTGTGCTCTATCTGCAGCAATGAGTTGATCGCTGGTCTTGCCGAAGTTGGAGGTCAGTTGGCTTGCAATGGATTTGAGTATTGACTCTTCACGCCGCAGCTCGCAATAAAGGAACGTCGTGGAAGATTCCACGGTCTTCCCCACGGCATTTGTACATCTCAGGGGCGAACTTTCGGGGTGGAAGCAGCGTGGAAGATTCCACGTAGTTACCCGGCCAGTTCGTACCGGTCCGCTTTTCCGTCAACGCATTCCGCGCGAGCGATGAATCGCTTGTCCAGGAACATGTCGAACACGGGCTCAAAATCTGCGCGGATTGCCGAGGCGCATGACTGCCGCAGTTCGCGGCGGGTAGCCGACCCACATCGCTGCAGTTTGCGAATGATGGCCTGGCTAACGCGGTGCTCTGATGCCTCCGATAATCGCGCGGAGATGATGGCATCGCGGTCCGCCGCGTCGAGCGCCTTCGCCTGGTTATCCCGGCGTCGGCGTTCATCGACCGCCGCCTGCATCTCCGACCGAACGTCCGCCGAGACCTCAATCAAATCACCGGCAATCTTCCAGTCATCGGCGTCAATCGCTTTGCGGCCAGCCAAAATCGCCAGGGCGAACCCCACCTTGAGCCGCGTGAGCATCAGGTGCCCGTCGAGTGGGTCAACGTCATCGGCGCCAGTCAGTACCCGGTAACGGTGGGCGTCAATCTCATCGGCGACCAACACGGGGATAGGCACTTCGTAGCGCTGGGCGCCGAAGTCAGGCACCACCACGTCGATCGGCTCGATCGGGGTGGGGCGGATCTCCGGTGCGTGCGGGTCCACCGTCGATAGCCACAGGAACCGTTGCGGGAATCCATCTTTGGAACGGGAGAGGAAGAAGGAGGCATTTTCCGGTTGAACGCCAACGCCAAGGCACAGCCGGTAGGAATGGGCTGGAATCGCGGTCGTGGTGTCCTTGTGCGCGTTGGAAAACCCCAGCGGTTCGCCCATGAATGCCTTGAGCAGTTCCGCCGACAGCGTTGCGCCCTGGCGTCCAGCAAGTGCCTCCAGCGTGCCGACCTCGGGGACGATCAGGTGGGCGCGGGTGATCGCCGGTTCGTCGTCGCCGCGCCCCTTGAACAACCGCGCCAGCCCCTCACCGGACCCGGGGCTGGGGTGGGCGGTCTCGATCGGCTCGCCGGTCGTGGAGTCGATCAGCCGGACGGCCCTGAAACCTGTGGCGTCAGCGGCTCCCTTGCCTTGGCCCGACCGCCCCGCCGAGCCGGTGAACAAGTTGACCGAGGCGACACCACCGATAGTTGCGGGCAGCACGACATTGGGTTCCACTCCGGCGACGGCGCGTCGCAGCACGCAGCCCAGCACGGCGTAGGGAGCAACGCGGCTGGCGCGAGCGAATTGCAGAATGTGGTTCAATTCGTTTCGCTGCGACCAAAACCCGGCATCCGGGTGTGCGTGTGCGTAGGGGGTCTGGTCGACGTCGGGCATTGGGTCGACGGAGTTCGCATCGATCATGCTTAGTGCATTGCCTTTCCTGCAGATGGTGCTGTGACGTGTAGCTGGCCGATGTCACGGAGTACGGCTTGGGCGCGGGACTTGCTGTAGCCGCGCGGGTTTGACGCCTCGGTGACATCGAAGGGGGTGTTGGGCGAGTAAACGAACAAGTAGCCGTATCGGATGGTTGCCGAGTGCGCCGATGTCGCCTTCGGGTGGCGCCAGCGGGCACCGTCGGCGTCCGGGTCGGCGTCGAGGCACTGCCACCCGTGCGGGCCGAGGATCTCGGCCCATGACGCGGCGTTGGCGTAAGGGTGGGCAATTGAGCGCCCACGCTGCAGCGAGCGCAAATAGCGGAGCGCCTTAACCGCTGGCCGGCGTACAGGCGGTTTCACCAGAAGGTTCACGAGCCATGTCGGCGGCATCGCGACCGCGTTGTCGATGCGGATGTACGGGTTGCCGGTATCGGGGTGGATCGATGGCGGCACGACGACATAGCCGTTGGACGTTTTGAGGTCGATCCCATCACCAAGCCCTTTGGCGGTGAGTTCGCCTCTGGGGCGGCGGAAATACAGGTGCCGGCCACCGTCGCCGCGACCAGAAATGACCGTCAACGTGTCGGGCAGCTGGCCGTACTTCTCCTCGATCGCACCGAGTGATTCAAAGCCGCCGTTATGCGGATCGACGTCGATCACCATCATCGTCTCAGGAACCTGGACACCGATGTTGCAACCAGCGTAACTGCCCGACCACCAGGCGATTACGATGTTCAGGTCAGTGGTTGCATCAAGGACACCCTTGCCACCTTTGCGTTTGGGGATCGCGGGAACCTTTCCATTCAGCGGGAATGCCCGCCAGTTCCGCACCGCGTACTCAATTGCGTGCGTACCGATGTCGCTCGCCGAGATGACGTCGGCGCCCAGTTCGCGAATCGCGACCGCCTCGTGGGCCAGCAGATCGCTGGTCATCGCGGCATCACAGTGGCGTGGCAGAGGCGGCCTGCACGTGCCGGGTCGACGCGGTCAGATCCGCCCCCGGTGCCCGCTAATACCGCGCCGGTGGTGACGGTCATCGGGTCGCCCGCGACAGCGTTCATCGCGGCGCCGATATTTTCACCGCTTTCGTCGGCCGTCGATATGTCATCGCCTCCCGCAGCGCCCGCCTCGATGAGGCCGTTGATGTAGTCGATGAGCGCCGACTCGGGGACGAGGCGGCGGCGGCCGACCTTCACCGAGCGGAGACGCCCGCTGCCCATTTCGCCGTAGATCGTGGACCGGCTGAGATTCGTCTTGGTCATGACATCTTTGATGCTGTTCAGGCGCGCATTCTCGAACATGTCTGTGCCTTTCTAACTGGGAAGATGGCGGGGAGTGTTCTGTTATGAATCGTGTAGACATCTAGCTGTTCGATTATGCACTCTACGGTGTGTTCCGTAACGCGTCAAGTTCCGTGGTAATGTGTGACGCAATGCCAACTATAGATATGGGCGCCAAGGCGTTCGAGACGAGACTGGCGGCGGGGTTTGCCTGGGCGGTCAGCACGCGACGTAGGGCACTCAAGCTCACGGCTAGCGATCTATCAAAACGCACGGCTGAGCTGGGCTATCCCATCAGCCGAGCCGCCATCGCCAAGATTGAGTCCAACCTGCGATCGGGGAAGATCGACGTCGCCGAAGTGTTGGTCCTCGCTGTGGCACTCGATGTTCCGCCCGTGCTCTTACTGTTCCCCCAGGCTTCTACGGACGGTGCCGCAAAGGTACTCCCAAACTTCAAGACAAAGGATGACGAGGCGGTGCGCTGGATGGCGGGCGAGATTTCCTTTCCGCAGCCCTACAACTCGACCAGCTTGGAATTGGAGGGTCAACCCAATCCTCCCAACCACGGAGTCGACCTGATTGCGGCAATGCACCGGCTCGAAGACCTGTTAGATGAGCGAACCTCTTTGGTGCACTACCAGGAAAAGACCCGCAATGATTCTGCCGAGACTGAGGCTGCCCAGCGCATGTTGGAGAAGAACAACGAGCAAATAGCTGCCGCGAGGAAGCAGAAGCGCGACGCTCGTGAGGCCTTGTGGGGCATGCGCCGGGCCGTTGGGGAGCAGAAAGGCCTGGAGGAAGAATTCGTCGGCACCGCTGAGAATCCCGAGGACGAGTCGGATGGCTAGGCAGCAGCTTCCTCCGCAGATCAAGAAGATCACGATCACCGACCGCGGTACCGGCAAGACCGTTGTGCGGTACCAAGTTACCGTCGACACCGGTATTAATCCGCAGACCGGTCGCAGGCAGCAGGCGCGACGGCGGTACACGACCGAACGGGAGGCTCGGACGGCGCTCGCTGAAATCACCGACGCAACCGCCAAAGGGCAGTTCATCTCGCGGTCGACGCTCACGGTCGAGCAGATGTTCGCCGCCTATCTCGCCGGTCGCCACAAGTTGCGGGAATCCTCGCGGGCGAAGCTTGAATACGACTTGGCGCCCCTGCGCGAACGGTACGGGCAGCTTCCCGTGCAACGGCTCACGAAGGCTCACATCGACGCCTTGGTGGCTGATCTGGTCGCGGGAGGGACCAGGACGGCAAAGGGTCGCACGCGGCGATCTTGGTCTCCGGATTCGGTTAATAAGGTCATCGCCAGCATTGAGCAAGTGCTCGCCGACGCCAAAGCTCAGGGCATCGTTGGGCGCAATGTTGCCGAACTGGTGGATCGAGTGATCAAGCCGCACGCTTCCGTCGACACGTATACCGAAGCGGAAGTCCAGAAGCTACTGGCAGCGATCGGCGACGACCGACTGGCGCACGCGTGGGAACTCGCTCTGTCAGGCCTGCGGCGTGGTGAGATTGCTGGCCTTCGCTGGGCGGATATCAACCTCGACGAGAAGACGCTGGCGATCACCAACAACAGGGTTGCGGCGGGAGGCCGTTCAGTCGAAAACGATCCGAAATCTGGGGCTTCTCGCCGCACGCTGCCTCTACCTGACCGGCTTATATCGGTGTTGCGATCGGCCAAGGCGCGCCAAGCTGCCGACCGATTGGCCGTCGCCGCGACTTCCGGATCGTGGGCGTACGTAGTGAGTAACGAGATCGGCGAACCTTACGCGCCTGGCGTGCTGTCGCGGTACTGGCGGGATGCAGTGAAAGCGGCCGGGATCCGGCACATCAAACTGCACGCCGCGCGGCATACCTGCGCTACGTTGATGCACCTGCAAGGGGTCCCCGTAGCGGTGATCGCCGCGTGGATTGGGCACAAAGATGCCAGTCTGACGATGAAGGTGTATGCGCACTCTCAGGACGATGCGTTGAGGGCGGCTGGTGACACTTTGAATCGAGTTGTGACATCGTGTGACACCGACACCGGCTAGTCGAACATTTCGAACAGCGTTCGTGCTGCTCAACGTGGAGCCGATGACGGGAATCGAACCCGCGTATTCAGCTTGGGAAGCTGATGTTCTGCCATTGAACTACATCGGCGGGGTTGCTCCGAAAGGCTAACATCCGGCGGCGGCTGCGCTCGTCGGTTACCGCCGTCGGATCCCGACCCGGCTGAGGTCGGCCAAGGTCGGCGCCGAATATTTACCCCGGGCACTCGAATCCCACAACCTCGCGAGTTCGGAACGCGCAGCTACCGATGCTTCTCGCTATTCAATAGTGATATTTATTATTCCGTTATCTTGTCGTAATATGCCATCCGTGGGCCGGCATGAATTACCCAGGAACCGACGAAGGTCATCCGCGGTCCTGGCCGTGCTGCTCGCCCCCGCCGCCATGTTCTTCGCAACCGCCAGCGATGTTCGTCCATTCGCGGCCCGGGATGCGGCCGAGCCCGTTGTCAATGACATTGCGCCGTGCCGCGCGGAAATCGTCGCAGCAACACCGAATATGGCCCACAGCTTGGTCGGTAAGGGTTTTACCGAAACCCCGTTCGCGCCGGCGTCGAGATACCACACCCGATCCCGTTTCTTGCCCGTCGGCGCTGCACCGGAGCGGGGCCTACAGGTCAGGACGATCCTGACCGCCCGCAGCATCAGCGACGCTTTCCCCGAGATTCATCAGATGGGCGGCGTCCGACCGGACCCGCTGCCGTGGCACCCGCTCGGTTTAGCGGTCGACGTCATGATCCCCGACCCGACGAGCGCAGAGGGCATAGCGCTGGGGAACAAGATCGTTGCCTACGTGATGGCGAACGCGAATCGATTCGGGATACAGGATGCGATCTGGCGTGGCGTTTACTACACGCCCAACGGGGGGCGTTCATCCGCTGCCGGCCACTATGACCACGTCCATGTCACGACGACCGGAGGCGGATACCCCAAGGGTGGCGAAACGTACCTCCGCTGAGCCTATCTGCTCCAAGCAGCAGATAGGCTCATCCGGTGCTGCTCTCCGATCGTGACCTCAGGGCCGAAGTCACCGCCGGCCGGCTGGGCATCGACCCGTTCGACGACACCCTGGTGCAGCCGTCCAGCATCGACGTCCGCCTTGACTGCATGTTCCGGGTGTTCAACAACACCCGCTACACGCACATCGACCCCGCGCAGCAGCAGGACGAGTTGACCAGCCTGGTGCAGCCCGTCGACGGAGAGCCGTTCGTGCTGCACCCCGGTGAGTTCGTGCTCGGCGCGACGCTGGAGCTGTTCACCCTGCCCGACGACCTCGCCGGGCGTCTGGAAGGCAAATCGTCGCTGGGGCGGCTGGGCCTGCTCACGCACTCGACGGCCGGATTCATCGATCCGGGCTTCAGCGGCCACATCACCCTCGAGCTGTCCAACGTCGCCAACCTGCCGATCACCCTGTGGCCGGGCATGAAGATCGGTCAGCTGTGCATCTTGCGGTTGACCAGTCCGGCCGAGCACCCTTACGGCAGCTCGCGCGTGGGGTCGAAGTACCAGGGGCAGCGGGGACCGACGCCGTCGCGCTCCTATCAGAACTTCATAAGATCTACCTAGGTTCACAACGCTGCACGCAGGCCCTTTCTGAGGGATCATTGAGGTGTCCGTGGTTTCTCCTCCGCCCGATCATGGCTGGGCTGGCAACACGTTTGGAGGGGTTGGTTTGGATATCGTGCTCGGGGTGTCGATGGCACCTGCGTCGATCCAGATGGTGGTAGTCGAAGGGGAGAACGCCGACGGCGCCATGGTGGAAGAGGACGATTTCGTCCTCACTGCCGGTGACGACTCGGCCACCGCAACCGCGCCCGATCGAGTGATCGCGGCCATCCTCGGTACCCGCGAGGGCGCGGCCGATGCCGGCCTTGAGCTGTCGTCGATCGGGGTGACCTGGACCGACCAACTGGAAGCCGCCGCGCTGCGCGACGCGCTGGCCGCCCACAAGATCGAGAACGTCATGCTGGTATCGGCGTTTCTGGCCGCCGCGGCATTGGCCCAAAACGCCGGTGAGGCAATCGGTTACGAGCGCACCGCCGTGCTGTTCGTGGAGCCCGACACGGCGACATTGGCGGTCGTCGAGACCTCCGACGGGTCCATCATCGATGTCTACCAGCGACCGATCTATGCCGAGTCCTACGACGAGGCCACGGCGCAGCTGGCCGGGCTGGTCGCCCGGCTGGGCGAGCTGCAATCGGCCGCGGACGGCCTGTTCCTGGTGGGGTCCGGCGTCGACATTGCCCCGATCAAGCCCGCGCTGGAGTCGGCGACGTCGCTTGACGTGAGCGCCC
>JARLGS010000310.1 GCA_031292695.1 Mycobacterium sp.
CTCGAAGCACAACTACAGGCCAGCGGCCGGCGCTTTCAGATACGTCGACTGATCCACGCGCTGGTGCGTGGTGAGACCGTCATGGTCGACGAACCCATTCGCGCGCAATCAGTTTCGTACGCGGTGGGGTGGATGGCCGGGTTGCTCGTGGTCGTGGTGTGTGCGGTCATCGCGATCGCCTCGCCGACCGGGGGACTCGGCGACTCGCCCATCGTGATGTCACGCCAGTCCGGTGCTCTGTACGTCCGGATCGGGCTGACCTTGCATCCTGCGCTCAACCTGGCCTCGGCCCGGTTGGTTGCCCGGTCGGCGGCCAACCCGGTCGCGATCAATGCCGAGGTGATTGCCGCGGCCAACCGTGGCCCCATGGTCGGCATTCCTGGCGCGCCGGATGAACTCGGCCGACCACTGCCGTCTCCGGCGTGGACTGTCTGCGACAGCGGCACGACCCTGCTGATGGGCGGTCAGGACGCCGACGGGCTCGACTCGGCACGGCCCATCCTGGCCACCGCGGCCGGCGAGCACCGCGCCACCACCTATCTCATATACGACGGCCGGCGCGCCGAGGTCGACCTGAGGGACTTGGCCGTGGTGCGGGCGCTGCGGATCGACGGCGTCACGCCTCGGCCGCTGTCGCGAAGCTTTCTCGACCTGCTGCCCGAACTGCCCGCCATCACCGCACCGGCGATGCTGGGCCTGGGCGCCACAGGGCCGGGAGGTTTCGTCATCGGTCAGGTGCTGCGAGTGACCCGAGCCGACACAGCAGAACACCACGTGGTGCTCGCCGGCGGCCTCCAACGAATCGGAGATGTGGCCGCCGATGTAATCCGCTTCGCGCACGGTGTGGCCGGGGCCGACCTTCGCGTCGTGTCTCCGGCAGCGATCGCAACCCTTCCGGTGGTGAATGAGCTTGCGGTGTCGACTTTCCCGGATCAGGCCCGGCCGCCGCTGCCGGCCGAGATGCCGGTGTGCGCACAGTGGCGTCCGGCGGCGGGGAAGGCTGACGTCGTTGTGCTACAGGTGAAGCCAGCCTGGCCAGCGGAGCATGAGGTCCGCCTCGCGCAGGCTGACGGCGATGGCCCGAACATCGATGCCGTGGCGATCCCGCCGGGGCGGTACGCCTATGTCCAGGCCACCGGGGTCACGGGCGGGTCGGCCACGGGTCCGCTGTATCTCGTGGGCGACAACGGGGTGCGTTATGGAATCCACGATGTCGACGCAGCCAAATATGTTGGTGTCGAGGGGGACCCGTTATCCGCACCGTGGCCCCTACTGGCCCGGCTGCCTGCGGGGCCGGAACTGAGCGTCGCGGCCGCTGAGGTGCTGCGCGACGGCCTGGCGGCGGCGTGATGTCCTAGCGCTGGCGCCGCCGGCCGCCGGCGAGGGCAACCGCCGCCACCGCGATGCAGACGGCGGTGCCCAGGAACGCGATTCGCCGGGACCGTCGCTGGTCGGGGTCGGAGATTGGCGCCGGCGGGGCGGCCACTGCGGGTGCTGGCGCTGCGACCTGTGCTCCGCCGGAGCTGACGGCGGCCAGCGGGTCGACCACGCCATGCCCTACCTGGGCGTTCCAACCGCCGGCTGGATGGTGCGCGGTGTCCTTGATGCGGGCCATCACCTGACGAGCAGACAACTGCGGCAGCCGCGAACGCACCAGGGCAACAACGCCACTGACGACCGGTACGGCGTAGCTGGTCCCGGACAACGGACGGGCATCGGAGTGGCTGTCGACCAGGCCGTCGCCCTGCGCACTCAACGAAACCACCGACTCACCCGGTGCGGCGACATCAACCCATGGTCCGGCCAGGCTGAACGGGGAGGGTGCGCCAGTGGGGCCCACCGACCCCACGGTCAACACGTAGTCGTCATACCAGGCCGGACTGACCACCGTGTGGACGTTGTCCCAGTCGGGGACGCCCGGACGGCGGGGATCGGACAGCGGATTCTGTTGTACACATTCACCACTGGCGTTTCCGGCGGCGGTTACCACGACAACGTTGCGGACATCGACGGTATATGCCAGCGCGGCACCGAGCGCCCGGTCGTCCAATGGGCTGGTGGCAGGCATGCACGCGACCGACGAGATGTTGATGACGGTGGCGCCGGCATCGGCCGCCGACCGCACCGCCCTGGCCAGCGTGTCGACATCCCCGACGCCGGTCACCTGGTGATCATCAGACAGCCGGAACTTGTTGCTGGACTGCCGGATTGCCATGATGTTCACCTCGGGCGCCACGCCACTGAAGGCACCGGGGCCGTTGCCTGAGGCCGCGGCGCCGATCAGACCGGCGATAGCGGTGCCGTGTCCGTCGCAGTCCTGGGTACCGTCCCCGGACGACACGTAATCGCCGCCGGGAACCAGGTGCGGCAACAGCCGGTGCCGTGCGACGCCGGTGTCGATGACCGCCACCGACTGGCCGGCACCGCGGGAAAGCGGCCACACCGCAGGAAGATTCAGGCCCGCCAAGTGACTGCTCCGTGGTCCATCGGCCGCTCGTACGGTCGCGCATCGATCGGCCTGCTCGGTCCTGCCAGGCGGCGCCGGTGCCGCGGGCGCGGGCAGTTGACTGTGATCGATCGGCGTCGGAGCAACCGCATACGCGCACGGGGCCGCTGATGTCATGGCCGCCGTCAGCGTCACCGCGACGGTCTGACGGAGGTGACTCATCGTCCACGTACCAGGGCATAGACGTCCGCGGCCCACAGCGCAGCCGGCAGCACCGCCGCCAATGCCACGTGTTCGACGTACGCCAGTCGACGAACCGCGGTGGCGCTCGGTGGCCCGATGCGTAGCGCTGCGAGACCCACTGTGACAACGGCCAGGCCGAGCCACGATACCTGGCCGGGAAACCCCATCGCAGTGACGGCCAAAGCTGCAGTGGTGCAGATCATTCCCGACGCCAGCGCCGACCGTCGACGCGCCGGCAGGCGATACGACGGTGCCCGCAGCAGCATCGCCGCGGCCAGCGCCCAGCTGAACACCAACGTCGCGGTGCCGCCATGGCGAACGGCACCGACCGCGACCACGCAGGCCCCAATCGCGGCTGCGGCAGCAGCTCCGATCACCATCCCCGTAAGCGCCCGGTGAGCCAGATCGATCCGCTGACTTTCGCCTTCGTCGAGAGTCTCGAGGTCTGTCGTCAATCCCGCCACCGCGACTGCGCACCGCGGCGCCGCGGACAACATCGCCAACGCGGTGACGGCGATGGCCGGGCCGCCGATGCCCATCGCCATCGGACCGCAACTCGCCAGGCCGGCAGCCACCACCATCGGCATCGAAAGTGCCGCGGCGGCAGCCGAAAGCAGATGTTCACCCGTGCGCATCAGGATCAGGGCCACCGCCAGCACGGCCGCCGACGCCAGGAGGAAATTCGGTGCGGAGGGGCGGATGGGGACAGCCGAGAAACCCGCGACACCCGCCAGCCCGATGGCCGCCACGCCCCAACTGGTGCTTGCGGGTCGGCCGGCGCGCAACGCTGCTGCCAACGTGAAAAGCGCCGAGCCCAGGCTGATTGCGCCGGCGGTCGGTCGATCGCCGTGGGTGCCGGACCAAGCCAGCATGGCGCCGGCGACGGCGAGCATCCAGAGGCCGAGAACGAGTGGGATGACGTCGGCCACTCGGTCGGGCATAGGCGGGCCGGCGGCAATCTTCACGGTGTGCTGCCTCACCGGGCCAAGTGCCGGAGCCGCAACAGTGCGCAACCACAGCACGTCGCCGTCGTGAACATCGTTCTGTACCAAGGATAATGACCCGTTGATGGGCCGCCCGGACGCCCGTTCGAGGCGCCACTCCAGGCTGTCCGGCGACAGCTCGGGACGAGCAAGTGTGACAATGTCGGGTAGCAGCGAATCCACCGAGGCGCCGGCCGGCAACACCAGATCGGTGATCTCGCAGGTTCGTTCGCCATCGGTCTGGACAGAGAGCCGACGCACTGATTCGGGCATCGCACCACCCCCCGAATCGACGTACCCGTCCTCACTGTAACCGGCCCTGGACGCACCACCCGACGCGAAATTCGGTGGAACCAAACTGCCTCCGGTGGCGTCTGATAATCGATGGAATTCACCAGAACCGCGCGTCCTCTCGCAGCCGGCCCGGCTGTCGGGGACATCGAAGTGCGCACACCGCCACTGCTGCCGCGGCTGCCGTCGGGCAATATGATCACCCGGGTTGCGCCGGTACTGATGTTGCTGGCGATGGTGGGCATGATGGTCGTCTACTTGCGGTCGGGGACCGCGACCGGCCGGAACCCGATGTTCCTGCTGTTCCCAGCCATGATGGTGCTGTCGATGATCGGCACCACGGTCCTGGGTTCGCGCGGTGCGCGCCGGGCCGGCGAGATCGACGCGGACCGGCGCGAATACCTGGGGTATCTCGATGCGATCGGTGAGTGCGCCGACCGAACCGCTGCTGAGCAATACCGCTGGTTGCACGAGAACCATCCGCCGCCGCAGGCCCTCTGGGTGCAGGCGGGAACCGGCAGGATGTGGCAACGCTCTTGCGGCGATGAGGATTTCACTGAGGTCCGGGTAGGCGTCGGCACCCGGCCGCTCAGTACCAGACTGGTGACTGCGCAGGCCGCCGGTGACGGGGTTACCGACCCGCTGACCGCCCGGGCGCTGGACCGGGTACTACAGCTGAGCGCCACCGTGCCGGGGGTTCCGGTGGCCGTTGCGCTGAACCGGTATCGACGCCTCGACATCGGAGGCTCGGATGCCGCGGGACTGGTGCGGGCCATGCTGTGTCAACTGGCGGTGTGGCACGGGCCTGATCAGGTGAGGATCGCGGCGGTCACCAGATCGGCGGACTGGGACTGGCTGAAATGGCTGCCACACCACTACCGTTCCGGTGCGGTCGGTGCGTCGCCCCTGCGTTTCGTGGACGTCGGAGCCGTATCCGCCATTCCCGGCTGTCATCTGGTGGCCGTCGTGGACACGGCCGTGGCGCCCGCCCTGGAGCACCTCGATGCCGCGACGGTACTGGTTGTCGGAGAACCAGATGCGAACCTGACGCCCCGGCTGCGAGCGGAAGCAGGAGAGCTGACCGCCACTGGTTGCCCGGAGCTGTCCACCGTCTCGGAAGCAGACAGCATGACCGCAGTGCAGGCTGCGGCGTGTGCGCGCCGGCTGGCGCGATATCGGTTGTCCGGCAGCGCGGCCGGGTCGCGGCGGCGCCATGACTGGGCGGCGTTCGTCGGCGTAGCTGGGCCGGAACTGTGGCGGCCTCTGCCGGCGCGCCACCGGCTGCGGGTGCCGATCGGCGTCGACGGCACGGGTGCGTCGGTTGACCTCGACCTCAAGGAACCAGCCGAACACGGCATGGGGCCTCACGGTTTGTGCATCGGCGCAACGGGTTCCGGAAAGTCCGAATTCTTGCGGACATTGACGCTGGGGCTGATCAGCACGCACTCACCCGACGAACTCAACCTGATCCTCGTCGACTTCAAGGGCGGCGCCACGTTTCTCGGTTTCGAGAGGGCCAATCATGTCGCGGCCGTGATCACCAATCTCGCGCAGGAAGCGCATCTGGTGGCCCGCATGCGCGACGCCCTGGCCGGTGAGATGACCCGCAGACAGGGCCTGTTGCGGTCGGCCGGCAACCTGGCCGGCATCGGCGACTATCAGCGTGCCCGCGCTGCCGGCGCCGATCTGGCGCCGTTGCCGGCTTTGTTCGTCGTGGTCGACGAGTTCTCCGAATTGCTCAGTCAGCAACCCGATTTCGCGGAGCTGTTCCTGGCCATCGGCCGGCTCGGCCGGTCCCTGGGTATCCACCTGTTGCTGGCGAGCCAGCGGGTCGACGAGGGCCGGCTGCGGGGTTTGGAGACACACCTGTCCTACCGGGTCTGCCTCAAGACGTTCTCTGCGGCCGAGTCCAGGGCGGCGATCGGGGTGGTCGACGCTCATGAGTTGCCAGGGACACCGGGCGCCGGTTTACTGCGCACCGCGGATGGAAAGCTGGTGCGATTCCATGCTGATTTCGTGTCCGGGCCGGCGCAGCCCAGCCACGACGACGTCGTGCCGCGGTTGTTCACCGTCGGCGCGCCGCGCACGACCACCCGGGCAGCTCGGATCGGTCCGTCGATGCTCGCCGCCGTCCTGGATCGGCTGGCCGGCCGAGGTACGCCGGCACACCAGGTGTGGCTGCCACCCTTGGCCGGGCCACCGGCGCTGTCCGAACTGCTCGCGACGGGGTCTGCTGGAAATCCGTGGTGTGTGCCGATCGGGCTCGTGGACAACCCATTCCATCAGCGTCGCGATCAGCTGGTGGTCGACCTGACCGGCGCCGATGGACACGTCGCGGTGGTGGGTGGTCCGCGCTCCGGCAAATCGACTGCACTGCAGACGTTATTGCTCGGTTTGGCGGCCACCGCGTCGACCGGGCCATCGGCACGGAGGCTCAGCATATACGGACTGGACCTGGCCGACGGTGCCCTGATGGCATTGCGGCATCTGTCGCAGGTCGGCACCGTGGCCGGCCTTCATGAACCGGAACTGTTGCAGCGCATCGTTTCCCAACTGTCCGCGCTGTGTCGGCGCCGTCAGGACTTTCGTCAACAGCGCGGCTCAGAGGCGCCGTTTCCGGATTGCTATGGCGAGGTCGTCCTGGCCGTCGACGGCTGGGCTGTGCTGCGCCGAGAGTTCGATGCTCTGGAGGACGCCATCACTGCAATGGCCGCGCAGGGACTGTCAGTCGGCGTGCACGTCGTGCTCACCGCCAGCCGATGGGCCGAGCTGCGGCCCATGTTGAAGGACCACATCGGCACTCGGCTCGAGCTGCGCCTGGGTGACCCGACCGAGTCCGAAATGGACCGTCGCCGCGCGCAACTGCTCACCGGCTGCCCGCCTGGCCGCGGCATCACCCGAGATGGGAAGGAGTTCGCCGTGGCGCTACCGCTGCTCGACGCGGACGCTGTCGACCATTCGGCCAGTGCACCCGTCATCGAATTGCTCCCGGGCCGGGTGAACTACCCGGAGTTGGTGTCCGCAGCCGAAGCCGAGCGGCCACCGCGATACGTCATCGGCGTATCCGAGGAGGAGCTACGGCCGTTCGCGCTGGACTTGACGGCCGAGCCGTATGTGATCCTGTTGGGCGACACCGCCTGCGGAAAGACCGGTGCACTGCGGACCTTGTGCCGGGCTGTCATCGAACGGACCGATCCGGGCCAGGCCCGGTTGTTGATCGTCGACTTCCGGCGGTCATTGCTCGGTGTCGTGGAGCCTCCACATCTGTTCGGCTACGCGATGTCGACGGTGACCGCGACAGCAGAGCTGACTGCGGTGCTGGCCGAACTCACCGCGCGAATGCCGGGCCCGGGTATCACACAGGGACAACTGCGCGATCGGTCCTGGTGGTCCGGACCCGAAATCTATGTCGTCATCGATGATTACGATCTCGTGGTGGGCGCCGCGGGAAATCCGCTGAGCCCGCTGCTCGATCTACTGCCGCATGCGTCGGACATCGGGTTGCACGTCGTCATCGCGCGCCGCTCCGGCGGCGCTGCCCGGGCCATGTTCGACCCGATCCTGTCGCGGATGCGCGACCTGGGCGCCACCGGAATCGTCATGAGCAGCGGACCCGATGAGGGGTTGCTGTTGGGCACCGTGCGGCCCATGACGTTGCCGCCGGGCCGGGCGGTCGTGGTGCGTCGCGGGCAACCTGACCAGCTGGTCCAGATCGCTTGGACCGATCCGGGGTGACCGCGGCCGGCGAGAGGACCGAGGTTGTGGTCGTGGTAGGTCCCGCGGCGATCAGCGGACAGGGAGGCGTCGACGCAGAGTTGGTTTCGGCAGCGTTGGACTGTATCGACGACCGGCTGGGATTGCTCGGTGCGACGGTCGTTCCAGCCGAACGGATCTGGCGCGACGTCATGTCCAGCGTGATCGGAGACGCGTCGACCGCCACCGTGGTCTGCCCGCGATGGTGGTTGCCGTCCCGAGTCGATCGGGTGCGCGCCGCCGCCCAGACCACGGCGGCCCGCGTCGTCGTCCAGC
>JARLGS010000311.1 GCA_031292695.1 Mycobacterium sp.
GCACGGTTACCGACCGGATGTCCTCGACAACGCGTCGCAACGGTGGTACCCGCTGTGTCAACGACAGGTCACCTACACCATCGCCGGCGGACAGGTCCTCGGGGCGGTCAGCGATGAGGGATACGTCAGCGCAGGCATGGCCCATCAGGGGACCGATGAGCAGCCGGTCGGCCTCGTACACGAGTCGCTGTTCCGCTGGAACGGGTGGAGCCTGGTCGCGCCACCACTTGGACAGATGCTGGACGGCAATGACGCGGTCGCCGATCCGACCTCGGCGCCCGCTGCTGGGCAGCCCTACCACGCTGCGGTCGTCCCCGCTCCCGGCAGCCTGCCGGCGCTGCGCTATGGCCGCTCCTACCAATTGCGCGTTCGGCTGGTCGATTTGGCCGGCTCCAGCGTCCCGTTCACGTCCGGTCTTTCGCCGACGACGCCCGGCACGCCCGCACTGCGCTACCACCGCTACGACCCGGTCCTCGCGCCGGTGGTCGTACCGCGCCGGGCGGTAACCACCGGTGAGTCGGCCTACGTGCTGGTGGTCCGCACCGATAACAGCAACCCCGACGCGCCCGTCGCCGGCCCAACCTGCGAACGGCATCTGCTCGCCCCCAAGGCGGCGGTGGCAACCCTGGAATGTCACGGTGTGCTCGACGTAACCGGCCAGAACCGGCCCGACCCGGCCGTCTACTCGCTGCTGTTCGACCACGATGCCGCGATCGTCACCGGCACCCCCGACCCCGGCGCCAACGGCTTGCCCTATGTCGACGCCGATAGCGTGACGCTGCCGTGGCTACCGGACCCACAAGCCGCCGGGGCGACGATCACCGGTCTGCCGGCGACCGCTCAGGTCAGCCAGCCCTGGCCGCAGGGCAGCACCTGGTATCAGCGGGGGTCCCTCCGCGTGGTGCTGAAAGCCGGCGACGACACCGCCACGGGCGCCGCGGTCGTCGATGCCGCCGCGGCCACCACCACCATCACCATCCCGCCGGGCAGCGTGATTCCGGTGAATCTCAGCAGCCCGCTGCCCGCCGGCGGCGAGGAACTGATGGGAGCGTGGGACTGGTTCGCCGCGAAGGCCGCGACCGATGTGCTCACCTCGATGCGGGCGGCGGCGGTCGCGGGCACCCTGGGCCAGCTTTCCCCTGCGCTGCCGCTGCAGCTGGTGCATGCGGTGCGCTGCCCGCGCCAGGCACCGGAATTCGGTGAGCTGCAAGCCATCCGCACACCAGGCGTGACGAGCTACCTGCTGTCCGACGCGGCGCTGCAATTCGACGCCGACACAACGCATTCGGTGTACGCCCATGTCGAGTGGACCGACACCGTCGACGACCCCAGTCAGCCTGCGCCCGTGACCGCCACCCGCAGCGCCGACCTGTTGCCCGACGCATCGCAGGACGTGTCGTCGACGCTTGAAGTGACCCATTTCATCGGCGACACTAGGCACCACGAGCTGACCTGCACCCCGGTGGCGACATCACGATTTGCGACCTATTTCGCCCAGCATGCCAGCGTGCAGCTCAACGGTCAGACGCCCGCGCAGGTGGGAGCTCAATTCGCGGCGGGTACGGTAATCGTCCGCGACTATTCGTCCCCAGCAACAATTTTCAGCATCGACCGCGATGTCGCCGTCGACAATCAGCACGGGACCGTGACGCGGCTACCGGGTGGCGCGGTGCCCGATGGCGCGACGGTCGACGTCGAGTTCGTCGTCCCGCCGATCACCGCCGCCGGGCCCCAACAATCGGTGACCGTACTCGCCAGCGCCCGCCCGGCGGCGCCGGTGGTGCACTCGGTGGTGCCTGCGTTCGCGTGGCAAGCCCAGCAGTCGGGGAGCACCATCATCAGCAGACGCATCGGTGACTATCTGCGGGTCTATCTCGAGCGACCCTGGTTCGACTCCGGCGCAGGGGAACTGCTGGCCGTTCTGGTCGCCCAGGAGGGGGTCGGCGTCGACGACGCCAACCAGCTCGACTACGTCTCGCACGCCGCCGCCGACGCAGTGTTCAGCATGGGCGGCGCCAGCGGGCCGCTGCAACGGGCTGACCTGCCGCGCGCGGTGGCCAATGCGCTGGTGTCGTTGCCCGACGCCCCGCAAGCTGCCCAGATATGGGCGATGGGCCATGAGGTCCAGTTCGACCCCGTCCGCCGGCTGTGGTTCAGCGACATCAAAATCGCGACCGCTCCGCCGCCACCTCGCGGCGAGCAACGCCCCGCGCACCCGTTCGTGCGTCTCAAGCTCGCCCGGTTGCAGCCCGCAGCCTTACCGGGTCTCAACATTTCAACGAGCGTCGATGCGCTGTTCCACAAGCCACGCCCCGATCGCACCCTCACGGTGTCGGTCACCGGAAACCAGGCCTCGGTGACCGTGACCGGCCCGACGACCTGGGGCCGGGTGCCGCAGTTCACCGCGGCCGTGGTGGCCGGTCCCTATCCTGGCGGTGACGCCGCCCTATGGGATGCCACCGCGCCGAATCAAGTTCAACTGACGGGCGATCCCATCTCCGAAATACGCAGCGGAACAGTCACATTGCCCGCCGCACGCGGGAGCACGCCGATGCGCCTGCTCGTCCAGGAGTTCGAGGTGCTACCCGGCAAGGTTGCCACACCGAGCAGCCCTGAAGGCGGCCCAGCTCCCACACCCGGCAACGACGTGCAGCGGCTCTGCTACTTCGACGTGATCGAGCTTTGACGCCTTAAAAGGAGGATCTGCCATGACTTTTCATGTACTACCCGACCCACCCGCCGCGCCCGTGCAGATTGCGGCGCTGCAGCGCGGCCCGGCCATGACATTCGTCGAAACCGCCTCCGGCACAACGGCGTCGATGACACTGCGCATCCTTCGGCTTGGCCTGCATGACGGCTCCCCAACAGCCGGACCCGATCCGGGGTTTTGGATTAGCGCCGGCGGGCCCGCGGAGCTGGTGGCTGTGCTGCCCGGAAAAGTATCCATCCTCAACCAAAACGACGCGGCCGTGGCGACCGCCGCGTATGCGGCGGAGACTTTCGATGTCTACCGCATCGATATCAAAGTGCAGCGCCCGGGCAGTACCTGGAGCCTGCAGATCCAGAACAACGAAAACCAGCAGCGAAGTTTCACCGCCGTTGTGGCCGACACCGACGACGGTGCGCGTCAGCCATGGATCAAGGCACCGTCGACGCTGCAGTTGACGGCACCCCCGGGTACGGCGCAGCCGGTTACCGGAACAGTCAACGTAGTCAACTACGGCACCGGTCCCCTGACGATCCAACCAACCGGTCTCAGCGACCCGTTCACGCTGATCCCGCCACCGGAAGACATCCTCCCGAACACTCTCGGTCAGTTGACTATTCAGTACACCCCGAATAAAACCGGCCCAAGTCAGCAAACGCTCACCATCGTCAGTAACGACACGACAGCCGGCGCACAAACAGCTCACAACCAAGTCGTCGCCGTGTCATACCAGACCACCACGCCGCCGCCGCCTCCACCGCCACCGCCACCGCCACCGTACGGTAAATGCAGGTACTGCAGCTGTACGTTGTACCAGAAGCCGGTGTTCGGGGATGGCCCGTGTACACGGCATGGCTGTGGGCACAATGCCATTGATCATCTGGCGATATGACAACCCTTTAGCTGGTAAGTCGTCGATCAGCATCGTTTGCAAGGCTTTTCGGTTGAGCTTGCGACTGGGCAGGCGACTATCTGATTACTGGTGGCGATCGCCCAGCGCGTGGGGCTTTGTAGGTGGACAGCTGCTTGCGCGCACGCACGGCTTGAGAAGAAATGTCGTCGACGCTGTCGTCGCAACAACGACGGCGCACACCTCTCAGCGATTTGTCGAAATCTGGTAGACCGCCAGCACGAAAAGTCGGGCTACCTGCTGCTCGTGAGTTAGGACCGCACGCGCATACGCCACGCCCCTGTCTCTTTAGGGAAGGGGCTGAGTGGTCTTGACGGCGTCAAGACCCGAAAGCGAAACCGCAGGTGACGAGTTGGACCGAAGCGAACCGAACCGGAACGAACCGGCGGATCAGGCCGCATATTGCCCGGTAGATGCTCGGGTTCGATTCCCGGCAGCTCCACTGAGTACACGCAGGTCACAGGCCTAAATCCGAGAGATGCAAGGCGCCATACGCAGCCCCTTGCGCGGGATCGTCGAAAGCTGAGCTCATTGCAGCGACGCAGCACATCCTGCAGGTGGACTGCTACATCCGACGGGGCCAGCCAGCCAATGCACCGCGTTCGAAGTTATCTAGCCTCATGGGACCGGATCCTTCCCGACTGGGTCGATTCCAGTCGCCTCATCGTCGTGGCACGGTGCCAGCAAAGATTGGCCCTTTCCGTAGCACCGCGACCCACCCCTCCGGTCGAAGTAGGTGATTATGGCCGATATCGTGCTTCTCAATCCTCGGTTCGACGTGTCTTACTGGGGCCTCGAACACGCACTTCCGCTGCTTGGTAAGAAGCGCGTTCTACCCAGTGTCTGCCTGCCGTTGCTGGCCGCGCTGACGCCTGACGACCATTGCGTGACGATCGTCGATGAGAACGTCGAGCCAATCGACTACGACCGTGTGGCGATTGCCGACATTGTGGGGCTCACTGGCATGGACGTCCAGGGCCATCGGATGCTCGAGATTCTCCGCGAACTGAAAGCCCGTGACGTCTTCACGGTCGTCGGCGGTCCGTCGGTCACCGTGCAAGAAGAGTACTTCGACGGCCTGGCGGATGTGATTTTCGTCGGTGAAGCGGACACGACCTGGCCGCAGTTTCTTGAAGAGTGGGCGCAGGGACGGCATCTGCACCGGTACGAGCAACTCGAGCCGACCGACATGACCCGCGCGCCGGTGCCACGGGACGACCTGCTCAAGGCTAAGAACTTTCTGTTCGGCAGCATTCAATTCAGCCGCGGCTGTCCGTTCCAGTGTGAGTTTTGCGACATCCCCATCACGTTCGGTCGTAAACCGAGGTTAAAGACGACCGCGCAGGTGATCGCCGAGTTGGACGCGATGCGTAAGCAGCGCATACAAATCGCCTTCATCGTCGATGACAACCTGGTCGGCACGATCGCGGTAAAGAAGTTGCTACGCGACGTTGCCGCGTGGCAAGCCGCCGAGGGGTACCCCTTCACGTTTGTCTGTTATGCGTCGCTCAACCTCGCCGAAGACGACGAGATGATGGAGCTGATGGACGCAGCTAACATCGCGATGGTCTTCATCGGTATCGAGAGCCCGAACGCAGAATCGCTGCACGAGACGAAGAAGTATCAAAACGTTCGCAAAAGCGCGACGTCGTCGATCGCGTCCGCAAAGTCCAAGACTCCGGCCTCGAAGTTCTGTGCGGCATGATCGTCGGCTTCGACCACGATGATACCCAGATCTTCAAGGCCCAGCACGAGTTCATTCGTCAGACCGACATCATGCACCCCACCGTCAACATGCTCGTGGCCATCCCGAAGACGCCGCTATACGCGCGTTTGAAGAACGACGGTCGCCTCGATCTTTCGGAGACGAACCCCTCCGACGGAATGTTCGGCACCAACGTCATTCCGCTCGGCATGACTCGCGACGAGCTGCGCGACGGGTACAACGGCCTGGTGCGGGACCTACACGATCCCGAGTTCTACTTCGAACGGCTCGAAAACCTCTATCTCAGGCGCCGATTCAATTTCGCACGCACTCGCAATGCCTACTGGCGCCGACATCCCTGGGTCAAGCGGAAATCCCAGTCGGTCGATGCGCTTGGAGCGATCGTCTTGTTTCTCCGGCTGATGATGAAGATTCCCGACCCGGAGCTGCGCCGCATCTATCGCCGCCGGATGACGACTATGCTTCGCCACCGGCCGGATCCAACCGTCTTGTTCATCTGCGTAGTCAAGTGCGCGATGCACTACCACCAGTACACAATGTCCCGTCAGATATCGGAAGGCGGGGACTCCTCAACACATGTTAGAGGAGCGATGGCTCTGTATTGAGCCGTCGCAGTGCGCGGTGCACCGTGCCGTGATCCAATCCCGTGGTGACGTTCGACGGCTGTCGCGCGAGCGGCACTGACCCGCAGATCGTCCGGCTACAACGGATCGCCATGAACGAATCCGCGCGATTCCCCGAATTCGCCATCAGCGGCGAAACCATGCCTTCCCCGCTGAATTCGCTGACCTCGAGCCGTTTCTGGAGTGGGATCTGGCCACCGAAGGTGAGCGTTACGCGCACCGGCTCGCCTCGTCGATGACCGATATGCAAGCCTTCTATGACGCTGCCTTTCCGCGGTTGGCCGACGCGATGGTTGTACTGCGACAACTTTCCGCTGCACGATCTGCCCGAGGGCGTCCGGTCGCTGATGCACTTGATGCAGTCGCTGATCATGGTGTCTTTCCCGGTCGAGGTGTGGAAGCAGGCCAGGGTGCCCGACCGCGGCGCCTCCTACATCCAGTGCCTCAAGGAGCCGGTGGTCTAAACACATGTTGACGCTCAAAGCAGCTGGACTGCTTGACGTCGACACGGGCCGCATCGTCAGCCCAGGTGTTCTCACGATTGACGGTGAATACATCGCTGGCATAGGCGATACCCGGTCGGGCCGGTCTGACGGGGAGGTCATCGATCTCCGTGAGCTCATCCTGCTGCCAGGACTGATGGACATGGAGGTTCATCGCAGGCGGAATCGGCATCACCCCGATCTTCGCGATGCTTGAGGCACGCAGCAAACTGTTGCGCCAGAGCCTTCGACCAGCCCACCATCGGCCGCCGTTTCGCCCGCCGGGCTGGCGGCGAATACGCCTGCAGCGCCTGGACCGATGGCCCGGTACGGCCGGCTAACCAGTCGGCACACCACTAGGGTTGGCCGAGGTGTATCTGGGTTGTGATCTTGCCGCGATGGTGACGAAGGACGCTCATCTTCATGACAGCGTTTGCGCTTATCTCTACACTCGGGACAGCCCTATGCGTCGGCTACCACCTCGGGCGGCGCACTGGCTCGAAACCTTCAACGTGGAAGAAGCGAACGAGTCGAGTGGCGATGGGGAGACTCGCGATTAACCTGCTCGTGTTGATGACGGCGCGCCGCGTCCGGGAGAGTTTCCAGCCCAGGCGCGTGTTCTCCGGAGCGCGAGGGATCTGGGGATTGAGATTCATTGAACAGCTTGGGCTCCTGCGGGGTTGCGTTGCGCGGTTGCGGGCCTACTGAGCCTGCCGAGCAGTGATGATGCCATCAACACCTTCGCCGCATCCGGAGGTCATTTCGCGTCATTTGGCGTCGTTTCGCCTAGGGCGTGTCTCCCGAATGGGAGGGCGTTGACCGGCGACGATTGACCGGTGACGCGAATCGGTGTGATTTCTGATGAATTCTGGGCGGCTGTCGAATCGCTGATGCCATCGGATAAGGGTAAGCGGGGCAACAGATTCGGTGACCATCGTCTGATACTGGAAGGCATCGCGTGGCGATTCCGCACTGGCAGCCCATGGCGGGACCTGCCAGCCGAGTTCGGACCATGGCAGACGGTGTGGAAGCGGCATCACCGATGGTCCTTGGACGGCACCTACGACGCGATGTTCGCCCAGGTTATGGCGGCATTCGGGTTCGACGCCGCGATGATCGAGGACATCGAGAACCTGTTGTCGGTGGACTCGACGAACGTGCGCGCACATCAACATGCCGCGGGCGCACGCTCCGACACGCTCGCCACAGGGGGCCCTGTCGAATTACAAGAAATCTGCCGATGAGCCCGCCGACCACGCGATCGGCCGCTCGCGCGGCGGGCTCACCACCAAGATTCACGCCCTGACCGATCAGCGGGAAGCCCCGGTCGCGGTCCGGTTGACCGCCGGACAGGCCGGCGACAACCCCCAGTTGGTGCCGCTGCTCCACGACTACGCCGCGACCTGCAAGGAGCAGGACGCATCCGGTCGCGACTTCCGATTGCTCGCCGACAAGGCGTATTCGCATCCGAGCACGCGTACCGAATTGCGTTCCAGAAGAATCAAACACACAATTCCTGAACGCAAAGACCAGATCGCTCGACGCAAGGCCAAAGGATCAACAGGCGGCCGCCCGCCCGCATTCGACCCCGCCCTCTATGGGCTGCGGAACACCGTCGAGCGAGGCTTCAACCGGCTCAAGCAGTGGCGCGGCGTCGCAACCCGCTACGACAAATACGCCCTGACCTACCTCGGCGGCGTCCTACTGGCCTGCGCAGTCATCCATGCCCGCGTAGCAGCCACTAAATTGGGAGACACACCCTAGGCGCCTTCCTAGGTCAAGTTCTTCGGCGCTGGACGCTAACGTCAGCTTCTCGAGGATCTCCGCCGCGCGGGTGGGAGCGCATAACTGGCGGGTCAACTGCCACAGAATTAACACTGCGGCCTGCGCCAGCCAGTCGA
>JARLGS010000312.1 GCA_031292695.1 Mycobacterium sp.
GACCGTGGCGGAGCTGGTGCCCACCATGCTCGAGGGGCTCAAGCCGCTGGAATAGCCTGTAGCACAGTACGTCCGGCCATCAGCTGTGCAGTGATCGCCGCGACCCGCCGGCCGAGATGCTCGCACGTGGCGACATCGGAGGGGTGCATCGCATCGGGGCCGGCGTCGACGTCCGTGGCGGCCGCGGCGCCCAACCAGAAGCCCAACCGGTTCAGGTCGTGCTCGCTGGATCCCGAGCTGTTCCAGCCTGGTCCCAGGCCGAGACTCACCCAGTGCATGTGATGCTGGGCGGCGAATACCGCGAGTGAGACAAGGGAATTGAGCTTGTCGCCGCTCTTGGACCCGGAGTTGGTGAACCCAGCGGCCACCTTGTCCTGCCAGGTGCCCTGCTGGCAGCGGCGGCCGGTCTGTTCGGCGAAGGTCTGGAAACCCGCTGACACGTTGCCCATGTAGGTGGCGGTGCCGAAGATGATCGCGTCGGCCGAGTCCAGTTGCTGCCAGTCGTCGTCGGTGAGTTCGGGCAGCCTGATCGTGGTGACAGCGGCGCCTGCCGACTGGGCCCCGGCCGCGACCGCGTCGGCCAGCACCGCGGTGTGGCCAAATCCGGACTGGTATGCGACGACTACCGACGGTGCGATCGGCGTGTCAAAAGTGTTGTCTGACATCATGCTTTCTCCTGGGGTAGCGGGCCGTGGCCGGCGATTTCCGTGTAGCGCTCGACCCAGCCGGGCAGTGGGGTGCCGTCCAGCAGCGCCTGCAGTCGGTCGAGGTAGGCCCGAGTGCCCGGACGGAATCCGTTGGCATTGGGTATCCCGAGGCCGCGATGGGTCATCCGCAGCAGGGTGCCGGTGCCGTCGGCGGTGAGTTCGTAGCGCACCACGCCGGGCTCGACGATCTGTTGGTGCCATTCGTGTTCGAACACGTGCGGCGGATCCCAGACCAGGATGCGGCCGGTCATCCGCTTCATCTCCGGTGGCAGCGGGGGACCGGCCGCCACGGTGTCGATCGAACCGCCGGCGCGAGCGTCGATGATGGTCCTGCCCATCCACTTGTCGCGGTGGGCCGGTTCGGTGATTGCGGCCCATACCCGTTCGACCGGATGTGCCAGCCGTCGTTCGAAAGTCAGTGTGGCCCGGTCGCCGTCGATGGTGACGGTGCCTTCGGGGCCGATCTCAGTGCCGGTCATGCGCCTCCTTGAAGGTGGAATCCAGATGCCGTTCCAGGGCGTCCAGGTGGTTGGTCCAGTAGCGGCGGTAGCGCTCGATCCAGTGGTCCATTTCGACCAGGCCATCAGCGCGCAGCGCGTAAATGCGTCGCTGGGCGTCCGGCCGGACCTCGACCAGTCCGACCTCTCGCAGCACCCGCAGGTGACGGGAGACCGTCGGCTGGGTCAGTCCCGGCAGGGTGGCGACCAGTTCGCCTGCCGTGCGTTCGCCGTCGGCGAGCACGTCGAGCAGAGCGCGCCGATTCGGTTCGGCGACTGCTTCGAACACGTCCATATCCCGAGTATTACATATCATCTATATAGATGCAAATGTATATAAACCCCCGGGCGGCCAGGACCCGGATTCCCGCCACCTACACCGCCACCTACACCGGCGCCGACTCAGCGGCGCTGTACCAGCAGGGTCTGTGCCGAGGTACCGATCAAGCCCTGGCGATCGAACAACTCCGCCGTGGTCGACCCGATGCCGTCGGGACCGATCGACCCGCGGGCCCGCAGGGCGAAATCCGAGCCGACGGGCGCCCGGTGCAGGTGCACCGTGGTGTCGGTGTTCATGAACATGAATTCCTCCGGGTCCAGCGTCGCGCCAACGCCATTCGCCGAATCGACGACCATGGCCAGCCGCTGTAGGTCGGTCATGTCCTCCTGATCGACCAGGTGCACCAGCGGCCGCATCCAGACCACCGCGGCGCCGGCGTAGTCGGGTTGCGGCACCCACGTGACGGTCTCCAGGTAGCCGGGTCGATCCTGCCAGGCGTGCCGGTGTCCGGTGTCCGGCACCTGAACGACAGGCGGGAAGCGGTCAACGGCCGCGTCGCGGGTGTCGCTGGTGGCCAGCAACCATGCCGATATCCGCGCCACGGCGCGTTCGGAGCCGTCCGGCTGCGTCGCCGTCATCTCCGCCGTCATCATGCAGATCCGTGAGCCCGGCCGCGACACCCAGGCCCGAACGGCAACGGGCGCAACGGGAATGGCGCCCAGAATATCCAGAGTCAGCCGGCCCGCCTGCATTCCGCTACCCGCCGCGAGTTCCTCGATGGCTTTGGTCAGCAACGCCAGCGGCGGCGAGCCGTGCTGGATCTTCGGATCCCAGTTGCTGCCAGTGCTTTCGGTGGACTCATACCGTTGCAGTTCGCCGTCGGTGCCGAGCCGGCGGTAGTAGCAATCGATCATGCCGCATCGTAGGACTGCGGCCACCCCGGATAAGGCGGGGGTGTGCCGCCGAACGCGGGACAGCGCTCCTGGTGCGAACACCAATTGCACAACCGGGACGGGTTGGGCCGGAAATCGCCGGACTGGCCCGCGTTCTGGATGGCGTGCCAGATGGCCATCAGGGTCTTTTCGAACCGCTCCAACTCGGCCAGATCAGGGCTGTAGTCCAGCACCTGACTGTCGGCCAGATACAGCAACCGCAGCCGTGCCGGCACCACGCCGCGCAGCCGCAGCAGAGCCACCGCATAGAACTTCATCTGGAACATGGCCTTGAACTCGGCCAGCGCCCGCGCCTCGGGCGGCGCCTTGCCGGTCTTGTAGTCGACCACCCGCAGCTCGCCGGTGGGTGCCACGTCGATCCGGTCGACGAACCCGCGCAACAGGGTGCCGTCGGACAGCTCGACTTCGACCCGCTGTTCGCAGCTCTGCGGGTCGAAGCGCGTCGGGTCCTCCAGCCGGTAGTACCCCGACAGCAGGGTGCGGGCCTCGTCGAGCAGGGCGTCGCGCAGTTCCGGCGCGATCTCCTCGGCCAATTCGGGTTTCTCCGCCACCACCGCATCCCAGGCCGGTGCGACCAGTGACAGTGCGGTTTCCGGAACCCGGTCGGTGGCCGGCAGCGCATACAGCTGCTCCAAAGCGGCGTGCACCACCGAGCCGCGCAATTGCGCCGCGGACGGCGGCTCGGGCAGCCGGTCGATGGCCCGGAACCGGTACAGCAGCGGGCATTGCTTGAAGTCACCGGCCCGCGACGGTGACAACGCCGGACGCCGGACCGGGGCGGTGTCGTCACTCATGCCAGCAGCCTAGGTCGCACCCGCGACAATTTTGCCGAACCCGGCCGTCCGCGGCGGCAGGTCTGCTGGCAGGCTGACGCGGTGCCCATCACCGGACCCTTCATCGTCGGCGACCGTGTTCAACTGACCGACGCCAAAGGCCGGCACTACACGATGGTGCTGGCTACGGGCGGGGAGTTCCACACCCATCGCGGCATCGTCGCCCACGATTCGGTGATCGGCCAGCCCGAGGGCAGCGTGGTGAAATCCACGAACGGCGACCAGTTCCTGGTGCTGCGGCCGCTGCTGATCGACTACGTGCTGTCAATGCCACGCGGCGCGCAGGTGATCTACCCCAAGGACGCCGCCCAGATCGTGCACGAGGGCGACATCTTTCCCGGCGCCCGGGTGCTGGAGGCCGGCGCCGGCTCGGGCGCACTGACCTGTTCGCTGCTGCGCGCGGTCGGCCCCGACGGGTCGGTGACGTCGTACGAGGTGGGTGACGATCACGCCGTCCATGCGGTGGGCAACGTCGAGACCTTCTTCGGCGAGCGGCCGGAGAACTGGAATCTGGTGGTCGCCGACCTCAATGCCTATGACGGCCCGGAGGTCGACCGCGTGGTGCTCGACATGCTGGCGCCCTGGGACGTGCTGGAGACGGTGTCGAAGGCGCTGGTTCCCGGTGGCGTGCTGATCGTCTACGTCGCGACCGTCACCCAGCTGTCGCGGACCGTCGAGGCGCTGCGTGAACAGCAGTGCTGGACCGAGCCGCGGTCCTGGGAGTCGCTGCAGCGGGGTTGGGACGTGGTCGGTCTCGCGGTGCGTCCGCAGCATTAGATGCGCGGCCACACCGCGTTCCTGATCAGTGCCCGTCGTTTGGCGCCGGGCGCGGTGACGCCAACCCCGTTGCGCCGCAAGCGCAATATCTGACCCGTCGGCCCAATCCCGCGGCGGGCACCGAGAACCGGCGGTGCAGTTCGGCGATGATCGGCCGGATCACCGAGCGCTTCTGCTTCAGCGAATGCACGTCACCGAGCAGCAGGTCGAACTCCAACCAGCCGATCCACATCGACAGGTCAGTGGCCGTTGGGTGCCGCGGGAGCCGGTGGGGCTTCGGGACTGGCCGGGGGCCCGCCCGGACCGCCCGGCTGGCCCAGCTTCAACAGCATGTTCGCCGTCTGCCGGTTCAGCTGCCAGGCATCCCGGATGGGGCTGAACTCCATCGGGAAGGTGAATTTGTTGTCCGGCACGGCAGCTGAACTCATCGTGATTGTGGCGATGATGTCGCCCGGTTGGCCGGCCGACCAGATGAGGTCCGTGGCGGTGACGTTCATCGGGTCGAAGCCGTTGTCGTGCAGTGCTTTGGTGAAGCTGTCCAGCCCGGCGTAGTCCTCGGCGGTGCCGTACTGGATCAGGCCGATCTTCTGCGCGGCGGGCACCGCGGGGTCCGCGATCCGGGTCAGCACGGAGGTGAGCGCGTCGGGTGCCGGCAGCGGGGCGGCCGGCGCGGGCGTCCGGGGGTCGGTGGTCAGCAGCGAGCGGGGCATCGGATCGGCGGGCGGTTCGACGTGCTTACTGCATCCGGCCAAGCTGACCGCCGCCACGACGACGGCAGCCAGGACGAGACGGGCTGGGTTCACCGGCAGTTGCTCCTGGCGATTACTTCACCGAAGACAACAGGGCCATGGCCGACCCCTTGGACAGTTGCCAGCCCGAGGGGCTGGGGCCGGCGACGAAGGTCAGCGGCTGTGACGCGGTGGCGCCGTTGGCGGCCGTCGCGGTGACGTTGGCGGTTGCGGTGCCATCGCCGGCGTCGTCGATGTCGGCGACGACGAACGACAGCGGGAACACACCCTTCGCCAGAGCGTTGCTGTACGCCCGGTCGGCGGTGATCGCTTCGAACCGGCCGACGCCGCCCTGGATGTAGCTGCCCTTGGAGCCGGCGAAGGTGCCGGGGGCGGTCAGGCCGGTGAGCGTGGCCACCAGCGGCGCCTGCAGCGTCGGGGCGGGCGCCTGGGGCATAGGCACCTGCCGGACGACGGGGGCGACGGCCGGCGATGCTCCCACGGTCGAGACGACCGCAGTCGTACCGGCAGCTGCAGCGCCGACCAGAGCAGCGGCGGCGATACCGGTGACGAGGGATTTGACGAACACGGCGGTCCTTTCGATGAGCCCGACTTGGTTACGAGGTTAACAGCGCGGTCAGGGCAATACCCGTGTGTCGCGAATCCTTGAACGCCCATGAATGGCGGATGGCCGGTAGCGTTGAGGTATCCGCCGCACCAACTTCCGGTGCGGGAAAGGAGCGCAAGATGTCTGAATCAGACCGCGGGGACGCGTTCGGTAACTCCGGTATACCCCGCGAGAGCCCCATGTCCAGCACCGATGCCGCGGAATTGGAGCGGCTTCGCAGTGAGACCGCGGTGTTGCGCGAGCAGCTCACCACCGCGGCGGCTGCCCACCGCGGACCGCGCGATGCGCAGCAGCTCGAAGCTCGCGTCGATTCGCTCACCGCGCGCAACGGCAAGCTGATGGACACCCTCAAAGAGGCTCGGCAACAGTTGCTGGCGCTCCGCGAAGAGGTCGATCGGCTGGGACAGCCGCCCAGCGGCTACGGCGTCCTGTTGCTCACCCATGACGACGACACGGTCGACGTATTCACCTCGGGACGCAAGATGCGGCTGTCCTGCTCGCCGAACATCGAGATGTCCGAGCTCAAGCAAGGGCAGACCGTCCGCCTCAACGAGGCCCTGACGGTGGTCGAGGCCGGCTCGTTCGAGTCGGTCGGTGAGATCAGCACCCTGCGCGAGCTCCTGACCGACGGAAAGCGGGCGTTGGTGGTCGGCCACGCCGACGAAGAGCGCATCGTCTGGCTCGCTGAGCCGCTGATCGCTGCCGAGTTCCTCGACCCCGAGGTCGCCGAGGTGCTGGAGGCCGCCGACGACGACGACCTCCGGCCCCGCAAGCTGCGGCCGGGTGACTCGCTGCTGGTCGACAGCAAGGCTGGGTACGCCTTCGAGCGCATCCCCAAGGCCGAGGTCGAGGATCTGGTCCTCGAAGAGGTGCCCGACGTCGCCTACAGCGACATCGGCGGCCTGACCCGGCAGATCGAGCTGATCCGCGACGCGGTGGAGCTACCGTTCCTGCACAAGGATCTGTACAAGGAATACTCACTGCGGCCGCCGAAGGGCGTGTTGCTGTACGGCCCGCCCGGGTGCGGCAAGACGCTCATCGCGAAGGCCGTGGCCAACTCGCTGGCCAAGAAGATGGCCGAAATCCGCGGCGACGACGCCCGCGAGGCCAAGAGCTACTTCCTGAACATCAAGGGCCCCGAGCTGCTCAACAAGTTCGTCGGCGAGACCGAACGGCACATCCGGCTGATCTTCCAGCGGGCACGCGAGAAGGCATCCGAAGGCACCCCGGTGATCGTGTTCTTCGACGAGATGGACTCGATCTTCCGGACCCGCGGCACCGGCGTGAGCTCCGACGTGGAGACCACCGTTGTTCCGCAGCTGCTTTCGGAGATCGACGGTGTCGAGGGCCTGGAGAACGTCATCGTCATCGGCGCCTCCAACCGCGAGGACATGATCGACCCGGCGATCCTGCGGCCCGGCCGCCTGGACGTCAAGATCAAGATCGAGCGGCCGGATGCGGAGGCGGCGCAGGACATCTTCAGCAAGTACCTCACCGAGAATCTGCCAGTGCACGCCGACGATCTCGCCGAGTTCGGTGGCGACCGCGCGCTGTGCATCAAGACCATGATCGACAGGGTCGTGGACCGGATGTACGCCGAGATCGACGACAACCGGTTCCTGGAGGTCACCTACGCCAACGGCGACAAGGAGGTCATGTACTTCAAGGACTTCAACTCCGGCGCCATGATCCAGAACGTCGTGGACCGGGCCAAGAAGTACGCGATCAAGTCGGTCCTGGAAACTCAACAGTCCGGTCTGCGGATCCAGCATCTGCTGGACTCGATCGTCGATGAGTTCGCCGAGAACGAGGATCTGCCCAACACGAC
>JARLGS010000313.1 GCA_031292695.1 Mycobacterium sp.
CGGCGCTGCAGCATCTGCCGGCCCGGCAGCGGGCCGTCCTGACCCTGCGGGATATCCTCACCTTCCCGGCGGCCGAGGTGGCCGCGATCCTCGACACCACCGTGGACGCGGTCGATGCCCTGCTGCGCCGGGCCCGCCGCACCCTGGACGCGGCCGGCGTCGTCCCGGACGACGTCGCCGAGCCCGAGGACGACCGCACCAAAGAGCTGCTGCACCGCTACCTGGACGCCTTCACCCGCGCCGATCCCGAGGCCCTGATCGACCTGGTCCGCGCCGACATCGAATTCGAAATGCCCCCCATACCAACCTGGTTCAGCGGCTCGGCGGCGGTCATCGGGTTCCTGGGCAACCGGGTGCTGCGCCGCCCCGGCCAATGGCACGGGGTACCCACTCGCGCCAACGGACAACCGGCCGTGGTGTTCTACGCCCGGGTAGACGGAGTGCTACACGGGTATGGGGTTCAGGTCCTCACCCTGCGCGCCGGGCGCATCGGCCGAATCACCGCGTTCAACGATCCGGCGCTGGTCCCGGTGTTCGGCCGTCCACCGGTGCTCACCCTCGATCCGTGAGGTGAGCAGGAAGAACGTCAGTCGAAGTCCATCTCACGCAGTTCGCGCTTGAGGATCTTGCCCGTGGGGTTGCGCGGCAGCTCGTCCAGGAAGATCACATCGCGCGGAACCTTGTAGCGCGCCAAGTGATCTCGAACGTAGCTCTTGATCGCATCCTCGTCGACGGTGGCACCCTCGGTCTTCACCACGAACGCGCGCAGTCTGGCGCCGAACTCCTTGTCCTCGACGCCGAGCGCGGTCGCCTCGATCACCTCAGGGTGTCCGCTGATCAGATCCTCGACCTCGGCGGGGAACACGTTCTCGCCGCCGGAGACGATCATCTCGTCGTCGCGGCCGCTGACGTACAGCAGCCCGCGCTCGTCGAAGTAGCCGACGTCGCCGGACGACAGCATCCCGTCGATGATCTGCTTGCCGCCACCGCCGGTGTAGCCCTCGAACGGGAAGGTGGTGCCGACGAAGATTCGGCCGACGCTGCCCTGCGGCAATTCTTGGTCGTTGTGGTCGAAGATTTTCACCCGGACGCCCTTGACCACCGGGCCGACGGTCGCGGGGTTGATCGACAGGTCCTGCGGACGCGCGATGGTGGCGAACGAGATTTCGGTCGAGCCGTACAGGTTGTAGATCACCGGCCCGAGGTCCTTGAGCGCCCTGGTCGCCAGCTCGGCGCCAAGCTGCGAACCGGACACGAACACGATGCGCAGACTCGACAGATTCGGCTTGGGCGAGGTCTTGTCCAGCTCGTCGAGGAGCCGCGACAGCATGACCGGAACCACGACCAGGGCCGTGACCCGGTGCCGCTCGAGGTCTTCGAGCACCGTGGCCGGCTTGAACCGTCGGCGCAGCACCAGGGTGCTGCCGAGCAGCATGGCGATGGTCGAGTGCAGGTACCCCAGCGCATGGAACATCGGCGCGGGCAGGCTCGTCACCTCACCTGATTTGAACGGCACCGACGACAGCACGCCGCCCACCGGAGCCAGTGACGGCGGGGCACTTCGATTGGCGCCCTTGGGAGTTCCAGTGGTGCCACTGGTCAGGATGATGATGGAGGCTTGCTTGGCCACCTTCGGCGGCGGCACACTGCTGGTCCGGGCGATGACATCAGCCAGCGACTCGTCGTTGCTGCCCGAGGGTTCGGGCTTGTCCGGGTTGTAGCCCAGCGCCCGCAACTTTCCCAACGGCGGCTCGGCCAGGGCAACAGCGGCGGCGTACTCGTCGTCGTAGATGATCAGCTGCGCGCCCTCGCGCTCGGACACCTCTTTGATCTGCGGGCCGGAGAACTCGGTGTTGAGCATGATGATTCGCGCGCCGACCCGGGCGGCGCCGTACACGGACACCAGGAACCACCGATGGTTACGGGCCAGGATGGCGACGCCCTCTCCGGCCCGGACGCCCATGGCGCGGAGTGCGTTCGCCGTCGCGTTCACCGCGTCGTCGAGCTCCTGGAAGGTCATGTCGCCGTCGTCGTCGGCGATGGCCGTCCGGTGCGGGGTGCGGCGCGCGTTGAGCGCCGGGATCATGCCGATCTCGCCCCATCGAACGATGTCGGCGAGCATCGCCGCCATGTGCTGCGGCGATTCGAGCTTGAGCGCACCCGCCTCGAACATCTTCCTGGCGTAGTGCAGTTCGGCCGCGCCGCGGTCCACATATTTACCAACGGACTTTTCCAGTGACTCCTGGACCGCGGCTGCTACCTGCGATGAAAGCTCAGTCAGCTTGGACATGCGCCAACAATATGTGACACCTGCGGTATCGCGGCCGGAACCCTCGTGCCAATTACCATCACTTCATGGGCGACTCGCAGTCCCTGGAGGTAGGCGGGCGCGAGGTTGCCGTGAGCAACCCGGGCAAGGTGATCTTCCCGGAAGCCGGCGTCACGAAGCTCGACCTGGTCAACTACTACCTGGCCGTCGCCGACGGCGCGCTGCGCGGGGTGGCGCGGCGGCCGATGATCCTGAAGCGGTTCGTGAAAGGCATTGCCCAGGAAGCGATCTTTCAGAAGCGAGCGCCCGAGAAGCGCCCGGACTGGATCGCGGTCGCGGAGCTGAAGTACGCCTCGGGCACGTCGGCCAAGGAAGCCGTGATCGACGAGGCAGCCGGGCTGGTGTGGGCGGTGAGCCTGGGCTGCATCGATTTGAATCCGCATCCGGTCCGGGCCGACGATCTGGAGCACCCGGATGAACTGCGCGTCGACCTGGATCCCATGCCGGGCGTGGAGTGGGCGCAGATCGTCGACGTCGCGATCGTGGTGCGCGACGTCCTCACCGACTACGGACTGACGGCATGGCCCAAGACGTCGGGCTCCCGCGGCTTCCACATCTACGCCCGGATCGAGCCGCGCTGGTCTTACCAGGAGGTCCGGCTGGCGGCCCAGACCGTGGCCCGCGAGGTGGAGCGGCGCGCGCCGGAACTGGCGACCAGCCGGTGGTGGAAAGAGGAGCGCGAGGGCGTGTTCGTCGACTTCAACCAGAACGCCAAAGACCGCACGGTGGCGTCGGCCTACTCGGTCCGGTCCCGTCCCGACGCCCGGGTGTCGACGCCGCTGTTCTGGGACGAGGTGCCCGGCTGCCGTCCCGAGGACTTCACGGTGGAGTCCGTGCCGGTTCGCTACGCGGCTCTCGGCGATCCATGGGCCGGAATGGACGACGCGGCCGGCGGCCTGGAGGGGTTGCTGGCGCTGGCCGACGAACTCGGTCCGATGCCGAAGGCCGAGAAATCCGGGAAGGGCGGATCGGCCGACGGACGGCGAGCATCGCAGATGCCGCTCATCGAGGTTGCCCGGACCAAGACCCGAGACGAGGCGATGGCCGCCCTCGAGGTGTGGCGATCACAGCACCCGGAAGCGGCATCTGCCCTGGAAGCTATAGATGTTTTGGTCGACGGGATGCGTGGGCCCAGTTCAATCTGGTACCGCATCAGGGTCAATCTGCAGCACGTACCGGAGGAGTTACGGCCGCCGCAGGAGCCGCTCATCGCCGACTATTCGCCGTGGGTGGGTTATCAGGGCAATCAGTGGCGCCGTCCGTGATCGGCGGTCCCGCTTTCACGGGTTTGCTAGTTGGAGCAGTCACACTCTTAGCGATGATTTAGGACTTACTCCCCGGTACCTTAACTTGGCCGCATAACTTCAATGTTGAGCCGAAGAAACGACACAGCAGTCGGGCGTTCGGCAACATCGAAGGGAGGCATCACATGGCCATGGTCACCAGCGACTCGGCATCGACAGCCGCTTTCCGCTATGGCAATCCGGCGGTCGCTTGCGGCGACGCCGAGGTGCGCGCCCAGTGCCGCCAACTGGCGACGGTACTCACCGTCACCGGAGTCATCGACGAATCCGATGTGGACCTGGTTGCGGCGCAGGCACGGCGCTGCATCCTCCCCGAGAAGCCGTTCATCCTGGACCTGAGCGGGGTCACCTCGTTCGCAGTGTCCTGCGTCGAACTGCTCGACAAGGTCAACACCAGCTGCATCGCAGCAGGTAATGAGTGGTCTCTGATCGCATCCCAGCCGGTTTCTCACGCACTGCTGGTCTGCGGCGCCGAGATCGCCTTCCCGACCGCAACCTCCGTCTCCGAAGCGCTGCACCACTTCTCGGACAGCATGTACGCGCGCCGGCGGTTGCTGCCGTTCCTCACCAAGAAGTCCGCGTAAGACAGGAACACGAATATGTTGATCGACATCCGCTGGCTGAGCGCCCTGCTTCACCGTCGCAAGGTCGCCCAGCTGGGTACCCACGCCTGCTGACCGAGTAAGTACCGAACTCCCGCACGGTGCCGACACCAGTTCTGGTGTCGGCACCGTGTTTTTTGTGCCTGTTTTTATGAATTCGCGGAATGACCCGTAGCCTCGGCGGCCGGCTGGCCGAAATCGATACGCACGATCGCGCTGTCCGGCCAGACATTCCGGTCCCGGGCACGACGGACCTTCTCCCGCACCGGCAGACTGCTGTGCACATTGGTCACACCGGGAATCTTGATGAGCGGCACCACATTCCACTGCCAACCATATCGCCGGTGTAGCGCGCGGTTGGCATCCTCCGCCTCGGGGACGGCCAATATCGTTGCGCGACCCCGGAATACGGTTGCCTCCCGGCGTAGCCGGCCGCGGTAATCACACGCGGTCAGCTCCACCTGAGGGTTCGCCCGGAGGCGTGCGGTCTTCGGCCCGCGTTTGGTGCGGAAGACGATCGAGTTCGCCCGGACCTCGAACCAGATCGGGGTGTCGACCGGCGTCCCGTCTCGTCGGTAGCTCCGCAGCACCGCATATCGGGTACGGGTCAACTCATTCAGGCCTGCCTGCTTGGGATTCGTCGGCATACGCCCAGTGAACGACTTAGAGTTGGCTCTAAGTCAAGGTTGCGAAAGGAAGTCATGACCGCGTTCACCATCAGCGAAGTGGCCATGCGAGCCGACGTCGCGGCGACGACGCTGCGCTACTACGAACAGATCGGGCTCATCCCGGCGCCCGTACGCGTCGGCGGTCAACGCCGCTACGACGGCTCCATCCTCGACCGGTTGCACGTCATCCGGTTGTGCAAGACCGCGGGATTCGCCTTGGACGAGATCCAACTGCTGTTCGCCGACGACGCCCCCGGCCGTCCGGCCAGCCGCGCGTTGGCCGAGACCAAGCTCGCCGAAATCGACGCCCGCATCTCCGAGTTGCAGAGCGCTCGCGCGCTCATCGAATGGGGAATGCAGTGCACGTGCCCCTCGATCGACGCCTGTACCTGCGGCATCCATCCCGCCGCGCCGTACCTGATCCCCGCTCATCGGCAGGATCGACCAGGGCCGGATCTCGGCACCCTGCCCATTAGCTGACAGTATGCTGTGAGCCCGTGGGGTCCGTCCGCTCGGCGGCCTAGACTTCGGCAGTGACGACGCCGCCCAAATCTACGGCCGTGCCCGAATCCTTCGGCTACGCCCTCAAACGCCTGTTTCTCGGGAAGCCGCTCGTCAACGAGCAACTGCACAACGAAAAGCTATCGAACCCGGTGGCCCTCGGCGTGCTGTCCCCCGACGCCATCTCGTCCAGCGCATACGGCACCGAGGAAATCCTGATCGGGCTGCTGCCCTACGCGGGCCTCGCCGCGTTTACTCTGCTGCTGCCGATCACCGGCGTGATCCTGCTGATCCTGATCCTGGTCGCCGCCTCGTACCGCCAGGTGGTGATGGCCTACACCCGCGCCGGCGGTTCCTACGTGGTGGCCCGGGAGAACTTCGGGCCCCGCATCGCCCAGATCGCCGCCGCGGCACTGCTGATCGACTATGTCGTCACCGTCGCGGTGCAGGCCGCCGCCGGGACGGTCGCCGTGGCCTCGGCGATCCCGGTACTCGGCCCGTACAGCCTGGAGATCACCGTCGGCGTGGTCGTGGTGATCGCCTACGCCAACCTGCGAGGGCTGCGCGAAGCCGGCCGGCCGTTCGCGGTGCCCACTTACTTCTTCATCGTCATGCTGACGATCATGATCGTGGTCGGCATCATCCGCGAAATCTTCGGTGATCTACCGGTTTACGACGTTTCGCACATGTCCGGCCTGGTCCCGATCGAACACGCCGACGGACTGATCATGGGCGCCAGCGTGCTGGTCATCCTGCGCGCATTCGCCAACGGTGGCTCTTCGCTGACCGGTGTCGAGGCCATCTCCAATACCGTCAGCGTGTTCCGTAAGCCGCAGGGCCCCAACGCCCGCCTGGTCCTCACCGTGATGGCCAGCGTCCTTGGCTTCCTGGTTGCCGGGGTGTCCTACCTGGCCTACGAAACCCACGCCGCGCCCTACGACGCCGGCTATCCGTCCGTGCTGTCCGAGATCGCCCGGGCGGTGTTCGGCGACGGGTGGATCGGCCACGTGCTCTACAACCTGGTGCAGATTTCCACCGCGCTTATCCTGTACACCGGCGCCAACACCAGCTTCAACGGCTTCCCCACCTTGGCGAGTTTCGTTGCCGAGGACCGCTTTCTGCCGCGTCAGTTGACCAAACGCGGGCACCGCTTGGTGTTCTCCAACGGCATCATCGTGCTGACCGTGCTGTCCGTGGCACTGCTGGTCTTCACCGGCGGGTCGGTCAACGCCCTGGTGCCGTTCTACGCCATCGGCGTGTTCACCGGGTTCGCCATGGCCGGCTACGGTATGACCAAACACAATCTGACCCGCCGCGAACCGCGCTGGCAAGGCCGCGTCGCGGTGAACCTGTGCGCGGCCATCCTGTCCACCATCGTGGTCGGCATCTTTGCGGTCGCCAAGTTCACCGAGGGCGCCTGGCTGGTCGTCATCGTGTTCCCACTGCTGGTCGCTCTGCTGATGCGGCTGAATCGCGAATATCGCGCCGAGGCAGCAATTCTGGAGCATTTCCGCAAGAACCGGCCGGATGCGGTGAAGTTCGCCCGGCACCGGGTGCTGGTGATGGTGAACGGAGTCGACCTCGCGGTACTGGAAGCCTTGCGGTACGGCCGCGGACTGCGTGCCGACACCCTGACCGCCGTGCACTTCATGGTCGACCCACAGGTCGCCAAACAGCTCCAGAAGAAATGGGAGTACTACGAGATGGACACCCCGCTGCGGGTCGTGGACTGTCCGGACCGCCGATTCGACCGTGCCGCACAGGAACTCGTCACCACGACTCTGGCGGAGTACTCGAACACCAACGTCACCGTGCTGCTGCCCCGCCGCAGTTACGCGCCAATACTGGGCCGGCTGCTGCACGACCGCACCGCCGACAAGATCTCCCAGGCAGTCAGCCGCATTCCCGACGCCGCTGCCACGATCGTTCCCTACGACGTACAGTCACGGATCCGGGACGCGTTTCCCGACATGTTCGAAGAGCGCATCACCCGCAGCGTGGAGCGCATGCGATCCCGTGTCACCGCGGGCGACAAGCAGCGCCTCGAAGGCTACGAGCATCCCGAGCCGAGTCAGGCTTCGGTGTCCGTCGACGGCCTGATCACCGGCCACCGCTCGATCGTCGAAGGCCGGGTCGACGAGGTCGACGAGGTGCACAAGAACGGACGACTGCACCGCGAAGTGCTGGTCGGCGACGACAGCGGCACTCTCAGGGTGGTATTCACCCCGGGCCACGGCCTGGACATCACCCCGGGCCAGTTGATCCGGCTGACCGGCAAGCCGAAGCAGAGCGGTAATCAGCCCATCTTCATGGCCGACCCGGGATACGAAATCCTGGAAACGTCCGGCGACGACTAGTGCGGAGCGGGTTAGTGCCCGCTCGAATGTGCCGGGCTGCCACCGACTTCCGCCGGTAGCGGCGGCGGCAGCGGGGTCGTCGGGGCGGCCGTGGGCGCGCCGGTAACCGGCGTGGCCGGCGTGCCCAGCGGAGCCGGTGTCGGCGCCGGGTTGGCCGGTGCGGGTGCAGTCGACGGCGTGCCCGGTCCGGTTCCCGTCACCGGTCCGCCACAGCGGAAAAAGGTCATCGGCTCGGACCTGACCGACTGCGGACCCGTGCTGATGTCGAGCGCTTTCGAGGTCACGGTGTAGGTGATGCCGTCGCTCGTGGCGGTATAGCCACCCCGCCCATCCGGGGTGGCTGCGGCGATCAGCTTCGCGCCATCGCTGATCCGGACCCCGCGGTACTCGTACTGACCGCCGGCGCTCTTGCAGATCGCCACCCGGGAGGCGGCGGTGCTGCCGAAGGCGACGGCGGTGGCGGTGGCGGGACAACGGGCGGTGGAGTCGACGAAGCCCTGGCTGTCAGTGGCCGGATCGGCGGACGCCACCGGGACCCCGGCCGCAAACAACGACGCACCAGCCAGCGCCGCGGCCACCAGGCCCACAGCGCGGAACATGAAGTGGAACATCGTCACAGCCTGAACACACCGCGGCCTGTTCGGCGAGCGTCCACACCGCACCACCGGCAAATCGTTAGGGCATTGCAACACTGGATCACCACTTCAGCTTGGGCGGCCCGCGACCATCAACGAACCCGGTCGTTGGATGAATTCTTGGATAATTTCAGCTTGATTAATTTTACCTAATAGGAAAATTGTGCACGTACGCGCTGGTCAGGCAATCCACGAGCAATTAGTTCCGCTAGAGCGGACTGGCAGTTTCCGTTAGCCTCAGACCGCCAATTGCCGTCCTGTTCCACCGAATCTGGGGTTCATCATGCAAACTGCCACTCGGCAAAAAGCTCTGCCCGCTCTTCAGTCGTCGCTCGTAGCTGGGGTGTGCTCGGTGTGCGTCATTGCATCGGTCGGAGCGGCTGCGCCGTTGCCCACTCCCCACGCCCTGCAAGCGGCCCACACGCAAAAAGTCGTGTCGACGTACGCCGAAAAGTACTACCTCACGGCCACAGGCACGCCGCTCGATTTGCTCGCCTTGCCGTTCCAAGCGTTCTACACCCTCTACACACAGGCCGCCGCGCTCGTCAACAGCGTCATCGCCCCGGCCAACGCGGCCATCACGGGGGCACTCGCTCCGGTCATCGCCCTGTTCACCCAGGCCGCCGCGGGGCCCGCCGCATTCATCAGCGCAGCCAACACCGCCATCACGGGGGCGCTCGCTCCGGTCATCGCCCTCTTCAACGCAGCCGCCGCAGGACCCGCGACCCTGATCAACGGCCTCAACACGATCATCAAGGGCATCTGGACGGGTGCACTTTCCCTCACCACCGTTCCGCAGACGATCGTGACCCTCGTCACGACGGCGATCCAGCAGCTGATCGCGGGACCGGTGGCCATCGTCAGTTCGATTGTGAGCAGCCTGGGCGCGCTCGCTGCCACCCCGGTGGCTGCCGTCGTTCCGGCCGCCGCGACGCTCAAGACTCTGGCCGCCACCCCGACCGTCCAGCCGCTCTCGCTGGAGGTCAAACCGGTTGCCACCGCGGCGGTTGCGCCGAGCTCCAGCCCGACCACGGCTGAGGCGACCACGCCGACCAAGTCGACCGACAGCACCGACTCCGGGACCACTGCCGACAGCGGCAAGTCGACCACCGGCAAGACCGATTCGAAGACCGATTCGACCGGCACCACCGACACCGGCAAGACCGACTCGAAGAGCACGGACAGCAAGACCGACACCAAGTCGACCGACACCGGCAAGTCCACCGACACCAGCAAGACCACCGGAAAGACCGACACCACGGGCAAGACCGACACCGGCAAGTCCGCCGACACGTCGACGTCGGGCAAGACCAAGGATTCGGGCACCACCGGCGATTCCTCGTCGACAGGTGGCAAGCACCGGGCCCCTGAAGGCACCGGAACCACCAGTGCCGCAGCGACCTCCGCGTCGTCCACCTCCACCGGCGGCAAGCACCGCGCCCCGGAGGGTGGCGGCTCCGCGGACCACACCAGCTCGAGCGGCGCCCACGCGTCCTCCGGCGGCCACGAGGGCTAACCAGTCCCGCAACGCCAGAACAACAATTGAGGGCTGTGGCACCGAAAGTGCCACAGCCCTCAACTCGTTGGGGCCTGAACGCCACTAGCTCCCAGGCGGTGAGACCGTCCCCGCGGCCAGCTGCAGCGGGTTCGTCACAGGCGGTGTCACTGCACCCGGTACCGGAACGGACAGCGACGGCGCGCTGACCGCCGGAAGCGGAGCCGTCGGGGCAGTCAGTAGCCCCTGCGTCGGTAGCGCAGGTGCGGTGAACAGACCCGGCGTCGGAGTCGTCGCTCCGGACAGGTTGGGCAACGCGAGGCCAGGGGTACCGAGCGGCGTCGCACCCGGCAGTCCGGGCACGCCGGACAGGCCCGACAGACCGGGCACTCCCGGCGGCGTCACCGGCAGACCGCCGTTCATCAACGCCGGGATGTTCCCGTTGGCCAGTGACGTCATGAAGGACGGGCATTGCGTCTGGATGGCCACCTGGGTGGCGAACCCGGCCAACGGCGGCGCGATGGGCCCACCTTGACCGCTCATCTGCGTCGCGGTGCTGGCCATCTGGCTGCCGGGTTGCACGAGCAGCGGGCACAGCGAGGTGCCGACTTCGGCGATCATGTTGCTGACGGGCCCGTTGTTGCCGATTCCGACATCACTGAGCGCGTCGCCGACAATGTCGGCATGGGCGCGCGGGCCCCACATGATGGCGGCGGCGAAGATCGCCCCGGCCACCGCCACTGGCCGAAGCACCGCGACGGACGTTGCGATGACATCGACGGAGTTGACCTGTGTCCTGCCTGTCTTCGGCCGACCCGGGCGAGCCACTGGTTGTCGCCGGTACGTCGGTTCTGTCGTTGCGGTCATTAGCACGCTCCTGTTCCCCTGTACTCAGCGCCACACTGGACACTGATGTCACTTCGGTAACGTTGAGCTACAAATGTCACAGAAACAACACGGAGCGATAACCGTTCGAACCCTATGCGTTTTGCGATCTTTATTTATGAGACCGGGCTGTGATTCTGAGTTCTCTTCTTACGACGACCTCACGGTTCCGCCAGCTCAATAACACCATTAGTCACAGACGCCCCATTGACACCTTTAGGCACAATTTGGAAGGCTCGTCAATATTCGGCCGAAGAGACCGCGAAACACGCCTGCCGCAGCCCCGTCACCTACTGCCCGACACCAGACTCGGCTTGTACGCTTGTACGACCATTTGACTTTGCGTGCGGCAGGAAGCAGTCGGCCGACCGGTTTGTTTTGTTTGCCCCGGACACCGATGACCAACCGCCGCGACGCTAGGAGAGGGACAACAGCCAGGATGCGTCCGTTAGTCGCATTGGTCTCGACGGTCGTGCTGGCATTGACCGGCCTCGGCTGGTGGGGTGTCCACGGTGTCGTCAACGGGTTCACCATCTCGCACGCACTGGGCCTCGATCTGCCCGGCTCGGGCAACATCAACGGCTCCATGAACATGCTGCTGATCGGCCTGGACTCGCGCCGTGATCAAGACGGCAACGAGCTGCCCCAAGACGTGCTCGACCAGTTGCACGCCGGCGACTCGGACAGCGGCGGCTACAACACCAACACCTTGATCCTGGTACACGTCACTCCGGACAATCACGTGGTCGCGTTCTCCATCCCGCGCGACGACTACGTGCCCGTCGACGACATCCCCGGCTACCGGCACATCAAGATCAAAGAGGCGTACGGCCTCAAGAAAGCCGACGTCGCGCAGAAGCTCAATGATCAAGGAATCACCGATCAGCACGAACTCGAGAACAAAGGCCGCGAGGCCGGACGCACCGCCACCATTTCCGCGGTCCGCGAGCTCACCGGCGTAAAGGTCAACTATTTCGCCGAGATCAGCCTCGCCGGCTTCTACGACCTGGCCTCGGCGCTCGGCGGCATCGACGTCTGCCTGAACAACGCCGTCCAGGACGACGACTTCTCGGGCGCTGACTTCCCCGCCGGTCAACAGACGCTGAACCCCGCCCAGGCGCTGGCCTTCGTGCGGCAGCGACACAACCTGGACAACGGCGACCTGGACCGCACCCACCGCCAGCAGGCCTTCCTGGCGGCGGTCATGCACAAACTGCAGAGCGGCGGCGTGTTCGGCGACATCAGCAAGTTCTCCAACCTGATGTCGGTGGCCCGCAAGGACATTGTGCTGTCCAGCGGCTGGACCAACGACGTGTTCCGGCGCCTCGGTTCGATCTCCGGTACCAACATCCAGTTCCAGACCCTGCCGGTGCTGCGCTACGACAACGTCAACGGCCAGGACGTCAACATCATCGACGCGGACGCGATCCGCGCCCAGGTATCCGCCGCGTTCTCGGACGACCCGCCCACCTCGACCACGCCCCCGCCGCCCGCCAGCACGGTCGACGTGATCAATGGTGGCCAGATGACCGGCTTGGCCGCCGCGGTCGCCTCCGCTTTATCCGCGCACGGCTACACCACCGGCGACGTCCGAAACTCGCAGGCCGGAGAACCCACCACCACCCAGATCGAATACGGACCCGGCGCCGAGTCCGACGCCACACAGGTGGCCAACCAGTTGGCGATCAAAGCGGCGCCACAGTTGAGCGATCATGAACAGCCCGGACACATCCGGATCGTTCTGGGCAACGAGTACGACCCACCGAGCGCCATCTCCGATGCCCAGGCCATGGGCGCCGCGGCGACCAGTACCCAAGCCACACCGACACAGGACCCGACCGCACCGGACCAGGGAAAGCCGCTGAGCGGCAACGGGATTCCCTGCGTCAACTGACGCGGCCGAGAGCCCACCGTGAGGGCTGGGCACGGAAAATCACCCGTTCTGCGCACTGGGCTCACAGTCGCGCCGGCTGATCAGTCGGCGTCGTCGACGTGTTCTGCACTCCAGCGCACCGCGGTGACCTCCGGAGCCTTGATGACGTCGGCCAGGGCCGCCTCGATGCGGTGATCATTGCGTTCGTCGGCGATCACCGTTGCGGTGATCCGCACCCCTTCGTCCTCCGGAAGATCAACGGCGGCAATGGATTGGACCGTCAGATCGGGCCGCGAGACGGCATCGAAGACCAGGCTGCGGATATGCGTCTCGGCGGTGGTCGCGCACCGCACCTCGAATCGGTATTCCGCCGGGCCCCCTTCTTCGCCGCCGGGTGCCTGATGGTGGTCCAGCGCCCGGCCGAGCGGCCGTAGGAAGATGTTCGCGGCGATCACCGCGACCGTGCCCAGGCCGGCTTCTTTGATCATGCCGCCACCGGCCAGTGCACCGACCGCAGCTGTCGCCCAGAGAGTCGCCGCGGTATTGAGCCCGGAAATGTTGGCGCCCTGCTTCATGATCACGCCGGCACCGAGGAAACCGATGCCAGACGCCACTTGCGCCGCGACCCGGGTCGGATCCGCATCGTGGACGCCGCTGAAGCTGTAGCCGCCCATCATCACGAACAGCGACGCACCCAGGCTGACCAGGGCCGCCGTCCGCAGACCGGCGTTGCGGGACCGCCATTGGCGCTCCAGGCCGATCGCGGCACCGAGGCCGAGGCCGGCGCCGATGCGCAGGGCGGTGTCCAACAGATTCAGCATGACGAGTACTCCTTGCGACGGTGCTGCCATCGCGAGACTACGGAGGCGTGGTGACCCGGGCCCGTCGCGGAACCCCGGATTACCTGATGTTCACCGGCTGTTTAGTTTCCGGGACCGGCGCTGGTGCAGCAGATACGGGCTCAGCCCAGCGGCCAGGCCACGTCACAACGCGACGCACTCACCCAGACCCGTTGCCCGACAGTGATATCGACGTCTCCCGACACTTCCGCGACCAATTCGGCTGTAGGTTCGCCGTCCATCCGTAGCGTCAGTGCGATCGTGGCACCGCGGTAGACGACTGCGGCAACGGACGCCTCCGCGCCGGCCGCCGGCTCGAGCCCCACGGTCAGGTGCTCAGGCCGCAGCAGCACCGTGTAGGCACCGTCGTCGAAGCCGAGCCGGTCGCGAAGCGGTACAGCACAATGCAATTCACCCGCAACGACTTTGCCGGGCAACAGGTTCACCGTCCCGAGGACCCGGGCGACGTGTTCGTCCGGCGGCGAGTTGTACAGCCGGCGCGGACTGCCGACCCCGGCGATCCGGCCGTCGCGCAGGACGGCGATCTGATCCGCCATGGTGAACGCCTCGTCCCGGTCGTGAGTCACCACGATCGCGGTGGCCCCGACATCGCGCAATACCTGCGCCACGTACTGGCGCAGATGCACCCGTAACGCAGCATCCAGCGAGGCGAACGGCTCATCGAGCAGTACCAGCGCCGGTCGGGGCGCCAGGGCCCGCGCCAACGCCACCCGCTGCCGCTGGCCGCCGGAAAGTTGATGGGGGAAACGGTTTTCCAATTCGTCGAGGCCCAGCATGCCGACGAGCTCGGCAACCCGGCCCGAATCCCGGCGGCGCAGGCCGAACGCGATGTTGGCCTGTACCCGCAGGTGCGGGAACAGCCCGCCGTCCTGTGGCACGTAGCCGACCCCGCGGTGCTGGGCGTGCGTCCAATTGGCACCGCCATCAACCTGGCGATCGCCGATGGCGATGGAGCCGGCGTCGAGCCGTTCGAACCCGGCGATGCAGCGCAGCAGCGTGGTCTTCCCGCTACCGGACGCGCCGAGCACCGCGGTGATCGAGCCGGCCGGGGCCTCAAGGTCGAGGTCATCCAGAATGGGCATGTGGCCGTATGACTTTCGCGCGTGCCGCACGACGACGGCGCTCACCGGGCCACCTCCAACGCCGGCAGGTCAACGGGCCCGGCCACCACGTCGGCATCGCCGGCCCGCGGTCGGCGGTCGAACCACAGCCCCAGCATTGCCCCCGGTACCACCGCCACGGCGACGATCACCAGAGCATAAGGCGCGGCGGCCGAGTACGCGCTCTCCGACTGAAACGCCCAGAACTGCGTGGCGAGGGTCTTGCTGTCGGCCGGGGCCAGCATCAACGTCGTCGTCAGTTCGGTTGCGGCAGTGACGAACACCAGACAGAACCCGGCGAGCAGACCGGGCCCGATCAAGGGCAGCGTCACCCTGGCGAACACATAGGCCGGGCCCCGCCCCAGCGACCTGGCCACTTCGCCGAACTCGCGAGGCAAGGACGACACCATGGCATGCACGCACACCAGGCCGAGCGGAAAGAACTGGATGGTGTAGGCCGCGACGACCAGCCACCCCGTCTCGTACAGCCCGAACAGGTAGTGGACAGACAGATACACCAGGCTGACCGCGATGATCACCCCCGGGACGGCCCGGGTGATGAAGGTGACGTTGTGCAACAACAGATTCAGGCGAGACGGGTAACGCACCGCCAGATAGGCCACCGGCGCCGACAACACCAGCACCGCCACCCCGCACGCCGAGCTGTAGCCGAACGTCGTCAAGGTCGCGGTGGACAAGTCGGAGACCGCCGGCAGCGTGGTGTGCCGGGCCTGCCGCAGCCAATACACCAGCACGCCGACCGGCAGCACCACCCCGGCGACGGCGATCGCGACGAAGGCCGACACCGCCAGTCGCCGGGCCACCGGAGCACCGGCGCGGGCTGGGCGCGCCTGCGCGGTGAATCCGGTACGCCGGCGCGGCAGTGCCCCGTCGGCTGCGATGAAGGCGAACCCCAACAGCACCAACGGGATTGACAGCGCCGCTGCGGCCTGCTGATCGAAGCTGAACTCGGTGAAAATCTCGGTGGTCAGGGTGTGGAACCTGACCACTTCGAAGGCACCGTACTCGGAGATGACGGCCAGCGCGGCCAGCAGCGTGCCGCCGCCGATCGCGGTCCTGATGGCCGGGAAGGTCACCCTGACGAACACGGCGACCGGCCCGAGACCCAGACCACGGGCCACGTCTTCCAGGCTCGGGTCGGCCCGCCGGAGCGCGGCCGAAACCGGCAGCAGGACCAGCGGATAACCCGACAGCGTCATGATCAAGGTGGCCGCCAGCAGCGGTTGCATCGTCGGCCACAGTGCGTGCCAGGCGAACCCGACCACGAAGTCGGGCATCGCCATCGGCAGGATCAGCAGCGCTGTCCACGCCCGTGCCCAGCGCAGCGCCAGCCGTTCCAGACACCAGGCGGTCACCGTCCCCACAACGGCCACACCGACTCCCACCAGGACGGTCAGCACGACCGTATTCGTCAGCAGGTCGTAGGACCGTCGGCGGAACAGCACGGCATGGACCTCATGCCAACCCGCGGAATGGGCGTCGACGATCACCACCACCAGCGGCGCCACCACGCAGACGACCACACCCGCACTGACCAGAGTGAGTAGTCCCCTGGTCGACAGTCCTGCGCGAGTGCGGCCGGCGGCTGTCACAACAGCTGCGCCTCCTGCAGCAGCGCCTTGGCGTCCTCGCAGGTACCCATGTCAGCCACGCTGAACTCGTTGGGCGCCAACGTGTCCATCGGCGGAAGCTGCGGGTTGGCGGCCACCCCGGCGGCCAACGGGTACTCGAAGCTGTCGCTGGTGGCGATGATGGTCTGGCCCGATTTGCCGGTCAGAAACGCCAGAAACTTCTGGGCCGCAGCCTGGTTCCTGCTCGATTTCAGGATCGCAGCGCCGGAGATGTCCTGCACGTAGCCCGAATCGTGCGGGGCGAAGTAGGCGAACTGAGACTTCACCGACGACGCGCCGACCTCAGTCTTCAACCGGTAGTAGTAGTAACTGTTCAGCACGCCCAGCGCGGTGTTGCCCTGGTTGATGTCAGCCGCCAGGTTCTCGTTCGATGGCACTGCGGCATTCGCGCCGGCGTTGGCCTTCAGACCGTTGAGCCACGCCAGGGTGGCGTCTTTGCCCTTGGCGTGCAGCACCGAGCTGACCACCGGCCAGAAGTCGGTCTCCGACGGCGAGAGCTCGATCTTGTCCTTCCACTGCGGACCGGCCAGGTCCAGCACCGACTGCGGCAGTTGGTTGGCCGGAACCTTGTCCGGGTTGTAGGTGATGCCACTGATGCGGGCCGACACCGCAACCCAGTTGCCGCTGGCGCCGCTGTCCCCCTTGGGCACCGCCGCCAGAGTAGTGTCGTCGACCTTGGCCAACAGGCCCTTCTGGTCGAGCTGGGCCAGCCACGGCGAGTTTTCCGCGTATACGAGATCGGCAGGCGACTTGTCGCCCTCCTGCTCGATCTTGGCGACCGCGGCGCCCTCGTCGAGCTGTACCACCTTGACCTTGACCCCGGTGTCCTTGGTGAACGCCTCCACCATCGCCTTGGTGGTCTGCTCGTGTTGCGCCGAGTACAGCGTGAGCTCACCGCCCGCGGCGGGCTGTTGGGCCGTCTGCGACTTACCGCAACCGGTGGCGAACACGGACAGCACCGCCAAAGCGGTTGCACCGACCGCCAATTGACGCCGGCCGACGAGGTGTGTCATAGGACTCCGATCGAGATAAGTTGCAGGGGCATCGGTATCGGTCACGCGAACAGTTCTTCGCCGACCCAATGGCCAGGACCGGACGCGCCCGACGGCAGGGCGAACACGGCGCTGGCGGTGTGGGTGGTGAACTGGTTGAGCGCGTCATTGATCGCCAACCGGCTGTTGATCGGGACGAAGGCTGTCCTCGGGTCTTTCTGGTACCCGAGGAAGAGCAGCCCGGCGTCGTACTCCAACGCCTGCCGCCACGGTGGCCAGCGTTCGGTGAACGGCGTGGTCCCGTTGTTGTACGAGAACGCCCGGCGGATGATGACCGCCCCGTTGTTCGTGTCCGGGGCGGCCAACCGAACGTGCGAGGTCTCCGGAATGTGCAGCGCGCCAGACGCATCCCGGGCATCAAGCTTGAGTTCATCGAACTCGCCCTGCCCACCCAGCGGCGCGCCGGAGACCTTCTGCCGCCCGACCACCTGTTCCTGAGCCGCGACGGGAAGCCGGTCCCAGTGCTCCAGGGTGATCCGGATCCGGCGGTACACCAGATAACTGCCGTCGCGCATCCAGTCCTGACCGTCATTGCCGGCCCACAGGGTGGCGTTCAGATCCGCGGGTGGATGCGCGTTGGAATTCAGCGTTCCGTCCTTGAACCCCATCAGGTTTCGTGGCGTGCCTGCCGCATTGCTGGGTGAGTAGCCGATCTGCGTCCAGCGCAGGGTCGCGATGTCCGGCGAAATCCGGGCGATCGACCGGACGGCGTGGAACACCACTTGGAGGTCGTCGCCGCAGGCGTGCAGCAGCAGGTCGCCGTCGCTCTGCTCGGCAGCCAGCTGGTCTCCCGGGAAGTGCGGCAACTCGACCAGCTGCTCGGGCCGCCGCGAGCGCAGCCCGAACCGATCAATGCCGTTGCGCAGGAACAGGGTACGACCGAATCCGATCGTCACGGTGAGCCGGTTCGGACCGGTCTGCCAGGTGTCCAGCGAATCGGATGTGGTCGACTTGCCGGTGGTGTTGGCGTAGGCGTTCACCGCATCCGGCGGGTCATAGATCGGGATGGTCGCCGACTCCCCGCGAGCCAGTTGGGCAGCCAGATCGCTCCAGCGGCGCAGCACCTCCACCACGTGGTCCCGTTTGTCGGTGTTCAGGTCGAACGCCGCGATGACGGTGTGCTGCTGGGTGTCGGTGACGATGCCGCCCTGATGCCTGCCGTAGAACGGTTCGGTATCCGACGACGACGGCCCCGCGGGCCTCACGGCGGCTCCGGCGGTGGCGGCGCCAACCGCTCCGACTACCGCACCGCCGACGAACAGGCCGCCGTGCAACAGGTTTCGCCGCGACATCCGGCCTTTGCCGGGCTCTGCCCGCTCCGGCTGATCAGCGGTCGGAGCGGTATCGGACGATTCGGTCATGAGTGCAGCAATGACAACGTGTTGTTGTCGTCATTGACGAAGTAGATGCCGTCGTGGGTCTGGTTCACTGCGATGCCGAACAGATTGCCGTTGCCAGGCGGGTCCTGCGCGACATCCTGGTTGGCGTAGTACTCCCCGACCTGCGCTCCGGCCGGGGTGATCTCCACGATCTTGCCGTTGGTTGCGTTGGCCACCAGGATGTTTCCGTTGGGCGCCCGGTCCAGACCCAGCGGGTTGGCCAACTGCCCGCCCGTGCTCAGGGTGTCACCGGCCTTGGCCGAATCCGGACGGGTCAGCGCGCCCCGCACCACCGCAACCCGGTTACCGAGGTTGTCGCCGACATAGAGGTTCCCGGCAGGATCGAGCACCAGCCCGGTCGGGCCCTTCACCAACGCCGACGCGTCTTCCTTCTCGGCGAACGAATCCGCGACTACGGTGTGGCTGGTCACGGCCGGCACCTTCGTCGGGGTCTGGCTCAACCCGATCCGCACGACGTTGCCCTGGTTGACGGTCTGGCCGCCGGCGTCCTTGACCCCACCGAGGGTGTTGCTGACGAACAGTGTCGCGGTGTCGCCCTGGTCGGCGACCGCGGCGGCCCACGGGCCGTTCAGATAATCACCGGCGATGGTGCCCGCGACCTGGCCAGTGGGGTTCAGCTCGACCAGGCAACCGCCATTGGCGGTGCCGAGTTTGCCGTCGGTGGTGGGCAGGCTGCCGACCAGCACCCAGCCGTCCTTGAGCACCACCATGGCAGTGGTCAGCCCGACGCCGCCCGGGCAGCCGGGCAGGTTCTGCGGCAGCGAAGCGAAGACCGTCAGCGACTTGTCCGGGTGGATGTCGACGATGGTGGTACCGGTGCCCTGGTTGTTGGACTTGTTGTTGAAGTTGTCGACGAGAACGTCGCCGGCATGCAGGCTGCCGACATTCGCAGTGACCGGCCAGATGGCGTAGGGGTTGACGTCGCCGTTCTCCGGCGTGGTCGCGGCGATGGTGCTCACCGAGGTCTTGCCGGCCAAGAACGAACCGGCCTGAGCAGGCAAAGCGGTGCGTGCCGCGGCATCGGCTTCCGAGAACTGCCCAGCGTTGAGGGCCTGCGCGTCTTTGGTCTCCAGCCCGGCCGGAGTGGTCGGACCGGCCTGATGTCCACAACCGGTCACGAGCATTCCCGCCACGACCGCGGCTGCCACGGCGGCAGCGGCGCCGACCTTGCTCACCTGCGACCGGCGCACGCCGGCCTTCGCCGTGTTCGTCATGCCGATCCGAACTCCTGAAATCTCTTGATGTGCCATACCCGGGCCGCCGGCAGCGCCGCAGTTCCCAGGATCCTTGCTGTACTTAGCCTAACCACAGATAGGCATGGATAAGCTACCTAAAGTTTCGTCGAATCCCTTGCCGCACAGTGCATCCACAGGTTTCATTCAGCGAATTTGCAGATTTGCCGGGAGTGAGCACACCCGTCCAAAAGCATCGATCACACCCGGGGAATATCGGCCGGAGGTTCATCCACCTGCGCGAAACCCGCATCGCAGCGGCAGGCGGCCAATCTGCATCGGCGTCAGAAGCTCACAGACAAAGGGCCTACCGTTGTGACATACTGCACGTTGGCCGCCGGAAGGGGTGATTTTTGCATGGCATCACGCGCGCGGCTCGCTGTTGCATCCAGCTTGGTCACCGTTGGATTCCTCGTGCTCGCCCCCGACTCCGCGGTCGCATTCGCGCTTCCGGGTTCAGGCGGGTCTGAAGGCGGCTCCTCTGGCAGCTCAGGAAGTTCCGGAGGCACTTCATCCGGTGGCGGATCGTCGTCGAGTGGCGCTGGTGCCGGCTCGTCCACAGGCACCTCCGGGAGCGGCTCGTCGACCGGCGGTAGCACCGGGAGCAGTTCCGGCACGACGGGCTCCGAATCGGGTGCCACCTCGACTTCCTCGGGCAGCAGCCAATCCCCCAGCGGATCCAGTTCCACGCCGAGCGGCGGCAGCACCGGCTCGCCGTCGTCGACCCCGCCAAACCTGATTGGCGGCATGGTCGGTCAGTTCACCCACATCGTCCAGCACTTCACGGCCGCGTTGACTCCGCCGGCACTGGCCAACGGCACCAGCCCCGCACCCAAGACCAGCAGCGGCAAGAACCCGGCCGCGGCCACGCCTGACGCCTCGTCGACCGCGGGTTCATCATCGACGCCGGACTCGTCGACGAGCGGACCCAACAGCGCAGCGGCCACGACGACGCTGACCTCCGACGCGGTCCAGGCCACGCAGACCCCCGCCGCCACCCCGAAGCCGCCATTGGCGCAGCTCCCCCTGACCATCGCCCAGGTGCCGTTGACTGCCCTCGACCTGGTCAAGGCCGAACTGCCGGTAGTGGTCGCTGCGGTCCCGCTGCCCGGTCTCGCCGCACTGCCGGTGTTCGCCGATGCCCTGATCAACCCGATCCAGGACTCCATTCGCGGGTTGGCCACGGCGACGTCCAATCTGCCGTTCCTGCAGTACACCCCAGGCATGACCCTGCCGCAGCTGCCAGCCACCAGCCGCGCACTCCCGAACACCATGCCATTGCCTTCGGTGCCGAAAGTCTTTGCCGCAGGCGCTGATCCGCTGCCGCGGGACTTCACGTCGACGCTGCCGGCCGCACCCGCCAAGCCGACCCCACCGGCCAAGCCCCAGCACGTGTTCGCCGCCGACGACCACGTCGTGGTCGCGCAGGATTTCCGTCCGGGCTATCCCGACTATCTGCGCGCTGCCGGCCTCAGTGAAGTTGCCGCGGTCGCAGTCCCCGGGTTCGCAGGCATCATCACGCTCACCGCGGCCGGCGGGCTGGTCGGGTACCGCCAGGCCCGCGCCCATTCGCTGGCACCGCACCGCGCCGCGCGGTTCGTCAACTAGTTCCGGTCCAGGTCGACAGCAGCATCGCCCGACTCGCGGTGTCGGCTGCGGCGGTCGCCCGCCGGCCAACCAACCCGTGCGCCGAGACCCTTCCGACACCCGCCGTCCGGTAACAATGGTCCCGACCGGAATAACCCCGCCTCCTCAACCCGTTGGGAATCGACATGACCGAACATGAGCTGAGCCCCACCGACTGGGTTCGCGCACAGACCGAGCAGATCCTGGCGCAGGGCACCACCGATGGCATCACAATCCTCGATCGACCGGTGGTGCTGTTCACGACCACCGGCGCCAAGTCCGGCAAGAAGCGTTTGGTGCCGTTGATGCGCGTCGAGCACGAAGGTCGTTATGCGCTGGTGGCCTCCAAGGGCGGCGCTCCCGAGCACCCGGTCTGGTACCACAACGTAAAGGCCAACCCGCAGGTGACGGCACAGGATGGCGACAAGGTCGTGGAGCTGACCACCCGTGAACTCAAGGGCGACGAGCGCCGAGAGTGGTGGGACCGGGCCGTCGAGGCCTACCCGCCCTACGCCGAATACCAGACCAAGACCGACCGGCTGATCCCCGTCTTCATCGCCGAGTAGCGTCAGCGGACCTGCCGATAGGCGCATTGCAGCAGGATGCAATGGAGTTCGTCGTCAGGAACGTCCTGCAGATCGGGGTCCATCGCGGCGCCGTAGATCCCGGAAATGACCATTGACATGGTCACCCGGGTCTCGGCGTCGGCGCCATCCAATCCCAGCACCTTCTGGAACCGGGCATTGATGGCAGTGCATTCGTCGTGGGAGTTGACCAGGGCGTCGATGGCCGGATCTCGGTAGAAGACGGCCGTCACCCTGCGGTGCCGGATCGCCAGCTCAACGAACCCCGCGACCGCAGCCTCCCGGCGGGGCACCCCGTCGGGTTGCTTCTCGACCTCAGTGATCAGCTGATCAATCTCGGCAAACACCGGCTTGATCACGGCCATCGCGATCTCGTCCTTGGAATGGAACTGGTAGTACACCGAGGCCTTGCTGACCCCAAGAAGGTCGGCAATCATTTGCAGTGACGTGCCGTTGAATCCGTGTTCGGCAAACAACACCAGGGCGGCTTCGATCACCCGTGCGCGCGCCGATCCGCGCGGCGCCACCGATCTGGCCAATCGTCGCTCCCTGTCCGCAATCGACCGCTCGGTCGTCCTGTAGCCGCAGTCACCCTCGTCGGGACGACGTCACGTGCGTCACACCAGGCATCTCGATGTGCACACCGACCTGCGCCAATTCATTCGCTTAACTTGTCTAAGTTTACCTTGGTGGATACTCTTAGTCAGCCGATCGGCAGATTGAATGTGACACAGGCGAAGGCGACGCACAAACTGAGTGTGGCGCCCCAGCTCACACAATCCGCCGGGGCATGTCGAGCAATCGAAGAACGGGGAAGTCAGCATGACACCGCTGAGCCGGGCCAGGGTGATCACCGCATGATCGGCAATGCACTCAAGCGGGCCTGGATCCCGCTGCTGATCATCGCCGTCGCGCTGGTCGCCGGATTCACCGTCCAGCGCGTCCGCACCTACTTCGGCCAGAACCCCGTCATCGTCACCCCGCGCAACTTCGCCGACGACGCCAAACCCTTCAAACCGAAGGTCGTCACCTACGAGATCACCGGCGAGCCCGGCGCCTACGCCGACATCAACTACCTCGAC
>JARLGS010000314.1 GCA_031292695.1 Mycobacterium sp.
CTGACCTCGCAGAAGCACGCGGGTGCGCCGTGGGAGCTGGGCCTGGCCGAGACGCAGCAGACCCTGCTGCTCAACGGTCTTCGCGACCGCATCGTCGTGCAGGTGGACGGCCAGCTCAAGACCGGCCGGGACGTGGTGATCGCCGCGCTGCTCGGTGCCGAGGAGTTCGGTTTCGCCACCGCGCCGCTGGTGGTTTCGGGCTGCATCATGATGCGGGTCTGCCACCTCGACACCTGCCCGGTGGGTGTGGCCACCCAGAACCCGGTGCTGCGTGAGCGGTTCACCGGTAAGCCCGAATTCGTCGAGAACTTCTTCCTGTTCATCGCCGAAGAGGTCCGGGAACTCATGGCGCAGTTGGGCTTCCGCACCGTCAACGAGATGGTCGGCCAGGTCGGCGCGTTGGACACCGCCAAGGCAGTCGAGCACTGGAGGGCCCACAAGCTGGACCTGACCCCGGTGCTGTACGAGCCCGAGTCGGCGTTCATGAAGCAGGATCTGTACTGCACGTCGAGCCAGGACCATGGTCTGGCCAAGGCACTCGACCAGCAGCTGATCGCCGAGTGCCGGGACGCCATCGAGTCCAAGACTCCGGTGCAGCTGTCGCTGAAGATCAGCAACGTGAACCGCACCGTCGGCACCATGCTGGGCCACGAGGTCACCAAAGCCCATGGTGGGCAGGGGCTTCCGGACGGCACCATCGACATCACGTTCGACGGTTCGGCGGGCAACAGCTTCGGCGCGTTTTTGCCGCGCGGCATTTCCCTCCGGGTGAATGGCGACGCCAATGACTATGTGGGCAAGGGGCTTTCCGGTGGGCGCATCGTGGTGCGTCCGTCGAAGAGCGCGCCGGCCGGCTATGTGGCCGAGGACAACATCATCGGCGGCAACGTGATCCTGTTCGGTGCCACCAGCGGGCAGGCGTTCCTGCGCGGTGTGGTGGGCGAGCGGTTCGCGGTGCGTAACTCGGGCGCGCAGGCTGTTGTCGAAGGTGTCGGTGATCACGGCTGCGAGTACATGACCGGTGGCAAGATCGTCATCCTCGGGTCGACGGGCCGCAACTTCGCCGCGGGCATGTCCGGCGGTATGGCCTACGTGTACGACCCGCAGGGTGCCTTGCCGGGCAACATCAACGGCGAAATGGTCGATCTCGATGCGCTGGACGCCACCGACGAGCTGTGGTTGCACGAGATCATCACCGCCCATGTCGACGCGACCGAATCGGCTGTGGGCCAGCGGATTCTCCTCGATTGGCAGACTCAGAAGGAGCAGTTCATCAAGGTGATGCCGCGCGACTACAAGCGGGTGTTGGAGGCGATCGCCGAGGCTGAGCGCAACGGCACCGATCCCGACGAAGCGATCATGGCGGCGGCCAATGCCTGATCCCAGGGGTTTCCTGAAGTACACCCACCGCGAGACGCCCAAACGCCGGGCGGTGGACCTGCGCCTCAAAGACTGGAACGAGGTCTACGAGGACTTCCCGCACTCGTCTCTGCAGCACCAGGCGAGCCGCTGCATGGACTGTGGGATCCCGTTCTGCCACAACGGTTGTCCGCTGGGCAACCTGATTCCGGAGTGGAACGACCTGGTCCGCACCGACCGGTGGCGCGAAGCCATCGAGCGGCTGCACGCGACCAACAACTTCCCTGAGTTCACCGGCCGGCTCTGCCCGGCTCCGTGCGAGTCGTCCTGCGTGCTGGGCATCAACCAGGAAGCGGTGACGATCAAGCAGATCGAAGTCGAGATCATCGACAACGCTTTCGAGGAAGGCTGGGTGGTCCCGCTGCCGCCCGACGAGCACACCGGCAAGAAGGTGGCCGTGGTGGGCTCCGGGCCGGCTGGTCTGGCCGCAGCGCAACAGCTGACCCGGGCCGGTCATGCGGTGACGGTGTTCGAGCGCGCCGACCGCATCGGCGGCCTGCTGCGCTACGGCATCCCCGAGTTCAAGATGGAAAAGCGCCACTTGGAGCGCCGGCTCGACCAGATGCGGGCCGAGGGAACCGAGTTCCGCGCCGGCGTCGACGTCGGCGTCGACATCACCCCCGAGGAGCTGAAGTCCGACTTCGACGCGGTGGTGCTGGCCGGCGGGGCAACCGCATGGCGTGACCTGCCGATCCCCGGGCGCGAGCTCGAGGGCATCTACCAGGCGATGGAATACCTGCCCTGGGGCAACCGGTATGCAGCAGGTGACTTGGACGACTCAGTGCTCGGCGCCGATGGGCAGCCGCCGATCACCGCCAAGGACAAGAAGGTCGTCATCATCGGCGGCGGTGACACCGGCGCCGACTGCTTGGGCACCGCACACCGTCAGGGCGCGGCGAGCATCCACCAGTTCGAGATCATGCCGCGGCCACCGGAGACCCGTGCGTCATCCACCCCGTGGCCGACCTACGCGATGATGCTCCGGGTGTCCTCGGCGCACGAAGAAGGCGGCGAGCGCGTCTTCTCGGTCAACACCGAGGAATTCGTCGGGCGCGACGGGCACGTCACTGCGCTGAAGGTGCACGAGGTCACGATGCAGGACGGCAAGTTCGTCAAGACCGAGGGCAGCGACTTCGAACTCGAGGCCGACCTGGTTTTGCTGGCGATGGGTTTCGTCGGTCCGGAGCGCGAGGGCCTGCTGACCGGCCTCGGTGTCGACCTCACCGATCGTGGGAACGTGTCACGCGCCACCAACTTCGAGACGTCGGTACCGGGGGTGTTCGTGGCGGGCGATGCAGGTCGGGGGCAGTCGCTGATCGTCTGGGCGATCGCCGAGGGCCGCGCCGCGGCTGCGGGGGTGGATCGTTTCCTGATGGGCGAAACCGCCCTGCCGGCCCCGATCGTCCCGACCGCCGCACCGCAACGTTAGTCACATTCGTCACAACAGAAACATTTGATAAACGCTGCGGCGAGTCTTACACTGTTTGCCAGCCAAAGGCTGTCTAATTGCTCGATACGGGCGACGCGGGGTGTGACGTCCGGTTGAGCTGATCGACCGCAGGAGTAAGCGCTGTGTCTATGAACCCAGTGACCCGCTATCGGGTCGGACGTATGGCCTGGTCATTGTTCCGCCACCCGGTCAAGAGCCGCGAATTCCCGGCCAGGCTCGAGCGCCTGGTAACCGCCGACGACATGGTTCGCTTCGGCGTCTAACTGCCCTTCGGGCAGCCCGGCGACAAC
>JARLGS010000029.1 GCA_031292695.1 Mycobacterium sp.
ACGGCCGCATCGCAGTCCTGCATTTCGACGCCCACCTGGACACCTGGGACACCTACTTCGGAGCCGCCTACACGCACGGCACACCGTTCCGCCGGGCGAGTGAAGAGGGCCTCATCGACATGGAGCGCTCGCTGCACATGGGCATTCGAGGTCCGCTGTACAGCAAGAAGGACCTCGAGGACGACGAGATTCTCGGCTTCCAGGTCATCCGGTCCGACGACTACCAAGTCGACGGCCTCGCGAGCGTGCGCGAGCGCATGGTCAAGCGTCTGGCGGGCGGCCCGGTCTACGTCTCGGTGGACATCGACGTCCTCGACCCCGCGCACGCACCCGGGACCGGTACGCCGGAGGCCGGCGGACTGACCTCGCGGGAACTGCTGCATTCGCTGCGTTCGCTCACCGGCCTGAACGTGGTCGGTGCAGACATCGTCGAGGTGTCGCCGGCGTACGACCATGCCGAGCTCACCGGTATCGCCGCCGCACACGTCGGATACGAGCTGCTGTCGGTGCTGAGCGCCAACCGCTGACCTGCTGCGGGCACGTGGCCGAGGGTTCGTCGTGAGCTACGACTTGCGGCGAACGGACGCCTCGACGATGTCGAGCACGGCAGTCAGATCCTCGCCGGTCTGACCTGAGGCGAGGCGTGCGATGAGGCCGTCGAGCACCAGGTCGAGGTAGATATGCAGCACTTCGGTGGGCACGTCGTCGCGCAACGTCCCAGCAGCCTTCTTCCGCTCGAGACGAGCGATGGTGGCTTGGTTGAGTTCCTCGTAGCGCTGCTGCCACTCAGCGCGGAACTCTGCGTCGGTGCGGAGCCGTCGGGCAATCTCGAGTCGGGTGCCCAGCCACTGGTAGTTATCCGGCTTGGCAAGCATGTTCCGCATCACCTGGACGAGTCCGTCCTTCTCGACGGTCTGCGCCATCCGCTCGCCGTCTTCTTCGGCAAGCGCAAAGAACAAGGCGTCCTTGTCCCGGAAATGATGGAAGATCGCTCCGCGCGACATCGCCGTTGCTTCTTCGAGAAGCCGGACGGTCGCACCCTCGTACCCGAACTCCGAAAAACAGCGTCGAGCCCCGTCGAGGATTTGCGCTCGGCGGGCGGCGAGGTGGTCGTCGCTTACTTTGGGCACCCAGACTCCTACTGGTGAACGGTTGGGCGGCCCGAAGGCCGCCCAACCGAATCAGCGAGGACTAGCTTCCCGACCGCAGCATGTTGCGCAGCACGTACTGCAGGATGCCGCCGTTGCGGTAGTAGTCGGCCTCACCGGGCGTGTCGATACGGACCACGGCGTCGAACTCCACCGTTGAAGATTCTGTGCCGTCTTCCGCCAGCTTCTTGGCGGTGACGTGCACGGTCTTCGGGGTCTTGCCCGCGTTGAGCTCCTCGATGCCGACGATGTCGAAGGTCTCGGTGCCGTCAAGGCCCAGCGACTTGGCGGTCTCGCCGGCCGGGAACTGCAGCGGGATGACGCCCATGCCGATCAGGTTCGACCGGTGGATGCGCTCGAACGACTCGGTGATGACGGCCTTGACGCCCAGCAGCGTGGTGCCCTTGGCTGCCCAGTCCCGCGACGAACCCGAGCCGTACTCCTTGCCGCCCAGCACGACCAGCGGGATGCCGGCCTTCTGGTAGTTCATGCAGGCGTCGTAGATGAACGACTTCGGGCCGCCCTCCTGCGTGAAGTCGCGGGTGTAGCCGCCCTGGGTGCCCTCCAGGCCGATGGTGTCCAGCACCCGGTTCTGCAGGCGGATGTTGGCGAAGGTGCCGCGGACCATGACCTCGTGGTTACCGCGACGGCTGCCCAGCGAGTTGTAGTCCTTGCGGGCCACGCCGTGCGCGTCCAGGTAGTCAGCGGCCGGGGTACCCGGCTTGATCGGACCGGCCGGCGAGATGTGGTCGGTGGTCACCGAGTCGCCGAGCAGCGCCATGACCCGGGCGCCCTTGATGTCGGACACCGGCTCGGGCTCCATACCCATGCCGTCGAAGTACGGCGCCTTGCGCACGTAGGTCGAGGCGTCATCCCAGGCGAAGGTGTCGCCGTCCGGGGTCGACAGGTTCCGCCAGTTGTCGTCGCCCTTGAACACATCGGCGTAGGACTTGCGGAACATGTCCTGGTTGATCGCGGTCTTGATGGTGTCGTCGATTTCCTGAGCCGACGGCCAGATGTCGCGCAAATAGACGTCGGCACCTTCATTATCTTTGCCCAAGGAGTCTTGCTCGAAGTCGAAGTCCATGGTGCCGGCCAGCCCGTATGCGATGACCAGCGGCGGGGAGGCCAGGTAGTTCATCTTGACGTCGGGGGAGATGCGACCCTCGAAGTTGCGGTTGCCGGACAGCACCGCGGTGACCGTCAGGTCCTCTTCGTTGATCGCCTTGGAGATCTCCTCCGGCAGCGGGCCGGTGTTACCGATACACGTGGTGCAGCCGTAACCACCGAGGTAGTAGCCCAGCTTCTCCAGGTACGGCCACAGGCCGGCCTTCTCGTAGTAGTCGGTGACGACCTGCGAGCCCGGGGCCATGTTGGTCTTGACCCACGGCTTGGTGGTCAGGCCCTTCTCGACGGCGTTGCGGGCCAGCAGGGCCGCGCCGATCATCACCGACGGGTTGGAGGTGTTGGTGCAGGAGGTGATACCCGCGACCGCGACGGCACCGTGGTCGAGGATGAACTCGCCGCGCTCGCCCTTGACCCGAATCGGCTTGCTCGGCCGGCCCTCGGCGCCGTTGGCGGCGGACTGCACGTCCACGGCACCGTCGTCGGCAAACGACAGCGACACCGAGTCGGAGGCCGGGAAGGACTCCGCGACCGCCTCGTCGAGCTTGGTCTCGGGGGCCGGGTGCTGCTCCTCCACGTAGTTGTGGATGTCTTTGCGGAACGCGATCTTGCTCTCCGACAACAGGATTCGGTCCTGCGGGCGTTTCGGGCCGGCGATCGACGGGACCACCGTGGACAGGTCCAGCTCCAGGTACTCGGAGAAGGCCGGCTCGTGATCGGCGTCGTGCCACATGCCCTGGGTCTTGGCGTAGGCCTCGACCAGCGCGAGCTGCTCGTCGGTGCGGCCGGTCAGGCGCAGGTAGTTGATGGTCTCCTCGTCGATCGGGAAGATCGCGCAGGTGGAGCCGAACTCGGGGCTCATGTTGCCCAGGGTGGCGCGGTTGGCCAGCGGCACCTCGGCGACGCCCTTGCCGTAGAACTCCACGAATTTGCCGACCACACCGTGCTTACGCAGCATTTCGGTGACGGTGAGCACCACGTCGGTAGCGGTGACGCCCGGCTGGATCTCACCGCTGAGCTTGAAGCCGACGACGCGCGGGATAAGCATCGAGACCGGCTGGCCCAGCATGGCGGCCTCGGCCTCGATACCGCCGACGCCCCAGCCCAGCACGCCCAGGCCGTTCTCCATGGTGGTGTGGCTGTCGGTACCGACGCAGGTGTCCGGGTAGGCCTGACCGTTACGGACCATCACGGTGCGCGCCAAATACTCGATATTGACCTGGTGCACGATGCCGGTGCCCGGCGGGACGACCTTGAAGTCGTCGAAAGCGCCTTGGCCCCAACGCAGGAACTGGTAGCGCTCGGAGTTGCGCTCGTATTCGAGGGCCACGTTGCGCTCGTAGGCGTCGGCGGTGCCGAAGACGTCGAGGATGACGGAGTGGTCGATGACCATCTCGGCGGGCGAGAGCGGGTTGACCTTGTTCGGGTCGCCACCGAGGGCGGTGACGGCCTCACGCATGGTGGCCAGGTCGACCACGCAGGGCACGCCGGTGAAGTCCTGCATGATCACGCGGGCCGGGGTGAACTGGATCTCGATGCTCGGTTCGGCCGAGGGATCCCAGTTGGCCAGCGCCAGGATGTGGTCCTTGGTGATGTTGGCGCCGTCTTCGGTGCGCAACAGGTTCTCGGCCAGCACTTTCAGGCTGTAGGGAAGTTTCTCGGTACCCGGTACCGCGTCGAGGCGGAAAATCTCGTAGCTGTTTTCCCCGACGACGAGCGTGTCACGGGCTCCAAATGAATTGCTGCTCACATCAACTCCCGGCTAGATCTCGCCGCGACGGGCTGTGTCAGCGGCGCGTTGTAACCCTAACAGTACGCTTGTCCTATGAGGCCCCCAGGGGGTGGCTACAGTCTTGCGGTGTCGCGCGTGTGCCGTCAAAGACTTCACTGAAATTCCAGTACCGTTTGCCCCGTGACAACTTCTGCGGCGATTCCGTTTCTGCCGGCATTCATTCCGCCGGACGTCTGCGCCACCGTCGGGCAGGACCCGATCACGACACCGGTCGACGTCTGCATGACGACGGTGATCGCTCAGGTGCGCGACGGCGGAGTCAGCGCGCCGGGAATCGCGGTCGCGAAGCCACCGACCACGCCGCAGGAGGCGCAGCAGGCCGCCGCGGCGGCGCGGCAAGTCACCGAACTCCGCCAGGTGGTTGCTGATGCGCACGCCAAGGGCATCGACCTGAAGATCGTGGTCCTGCCGACGAGCCCCGGTATCGACACTCCACTGCGCGACGTCGCCACCGATGTCGGCCATGCGTTCCCGGAGGCGACGGTGCTGACCCTCAGCCCAGGCTTTGTCGGGACACACAGTCCGACCTATGACCGGGTCCTGCTGGAGTCGGGGCAGGACCTGGCGAAGTCCGGCGACGTCGTGCAGTCGTCGAAGAATTTTGTGAGCCAACTGGAAACACCGATATTTCCCTGGACGTCATTCACCCTGGTGGTCATTCTCGGTGTGGTGCTGGCTGCCATCGGGACCCGGATGTTGCAGGTCCGGGCCAAGAAAGCCGGCGCGGCGGAGGTTGGCGCGCAGGCCATTTCGGACGCCGAGGCCACCACTTCCACATAGCTGAACGCGCTGCTTCAGTAATTCGAATATCACTATTCGGTCACACTATTTTCAATTACACCGATGTGATTTGTTACTAACGTTTCATTTGAGCAACCTGTGACGTACGGTGCAGTTGGCACCGCATGTTTCAGTTGTGACGATTGTTAACTTCTGTGACTACGGGACCGACGGATGAGCCCGCACTCGCCTGCACGCGGGCGACAGCGCGCTGGAGCCTTTAGGAGACCAGAGTCAATGGGACGCAACATTCGCGCCTCGGCCGTATGGCTGGGCAGTCGCGTCGGCACCGGATCGCTCGTTTTCGGCGTCATGACCGCATCGGTATTCGGTTCCGGCACCGCCTCGGCTCAACCCGGTAGCACCGAAATCGCGGCGCTGGTCACCGATCTCGCCAACACCAACCAGAAACTTCAGGACCTCGGCGCCGCCATCCAGACCCGGCAGGAAGCGGTCAACAAGGCGATCGACGACGTGCAGACCGCACGCGATAACGCCGCGACCGCGCAGCAGAATCTAGCTGCCAGCCAGACCGGACTGAAGGATGCCAACACCGCGATCGCCGCCGCGCAGGCGCACTTCGACAAGTACGCCGAAGCGGCCTACATCAACGGCCCGTCGCAGTCCTACCTGACCGCCAGTGATCCGGGTGACATGATCAGCACGGCTTCCGCCGGGCAGGCCCTGTCCATCAGTTCGCAGGAAGCCATCGCCGATCTGCAGCGCACCCGCACCGAGCAGGCCAACCGGGAATCCGCAGCTCGCCTGGCCAAGGAAAAGGCCGACCAGTCCGTCAAGGATGCCCAGAGCATCCAGGACGACGCGGTGAAGGCACTGACCGACGCGAAGAGCACGTTCGCCGCCCAGCAGACCCAACTCGACCAGCTCACCAGCCAGCGTGACGCCGCCCAGGCCAAGCTCAATGCGGCACGCGCCCAGTGGTCGGCGACGGCGACCTCGCACAGCACCCCGGGCACCGCACCCGCGCAGCCCGGTAACTACGCGAACAACTGGGACGGCGCGCCCGCCGTCCCCGGTGGCGGCCAGAAGTGGGACGACGCCGGCGGCGGCTGGGACCCGACCCTGCCCCGGATTCCCAGTGCGAACATCACGGGCGATCCGATCGCGGTGATCAACGGCGTGCTCGGCGTCACTGCCACCTCGGCGCAGGTGACCCAGCAGATGGGGCACAGCTTCCTACAGAGCCTCGGCCTGGTGCCGTCCCAGGTCAGCTCGAACGGCTACACCAACGGCGCGATTCCCCGCGTCTACGGCAAGCAGGCGTCGGAGTACGTGATCCGGCGCGCGATGACGCAGATCGGCGTGCCGTACTCCTGGGGCGGTGGCACCGCGGCCGGCCCAAGCAAGGGCATCGACGACGGCGCGGGCACCACCGGTTTCGACTGCTCGGGCCTGATCATGTACGCCTTCGCCGGTGTCGGCATCAAACTGCCGCACTATTCGGGCAACCAATACAGCATGGGCCGCAAGATCCCGACCTCGCAGGCCCGCCGCGGCGACGTCATCTTCTACGGCCCGGGGGGCAGTCAGCACGTCACCCTGTACCTCGGCGACGGCAAGATGCTCGAGGCGCCCTACACCGGCTCGGACGTGCACATCTCGCCTGTCCGGACCAGCGGCATGACTCCGTACGTGATCCGCTACATCGAGTACTGATTGGGGTTATTGCTTTGCAGGGCAAGGATTTTCATCGACGGACCGTCCTCGCGGGGGTGGCCGCGCTGGCGATGACGCTGGCTGTGGGCCCGGCCCCGAGGGCCTTTGCCGACCCGGACGGCGGTTGGGATCCGACGCTGCCTGAAAAACCCAGTTCCGGCGCCCCGGGTGACCCGGTGGCCATCGCCAACGCGTCCTTCCAGGTCAGCCAACTCGCGCTGCAGACCACCCAGAACCTGGGCCAGAGTTTCCTCGCCAGCCTGGGCTTGGGCGGTAAGCCAAGCGGTGGTGGCGGCGGGACGGCCCTGATGATGCCCGGTGGCCGCGTGGGCGGTAAGCAAGCCATCGAATACGTTATCCGCCGCGGCGGCTCGCAGATGGGTGTGCCGTACTCGTGGGGCGGCGGCACCCTGACCGGCCCCGGGCCCGGGGTGGATTATGACGCCGGCAAGATCGGCTTCGACTGCTCGGGCTTGACCCGCTACGCCTACGCGGGCGTCGGCGTCCAGATCCCGAAGTACTCCGGCGACCAGTACAACACCGGCCGCGCCATCGCGCCGTCCGAGGCCAAGCGCGGCGACCTGATCTTCTACGGCCCCGGCGGCAGCCAGCACGTCACCATCTATCTCGGCGGCGGCAGGATGCTCGAGGCCTCCGGTAGTGCCGCCCGGGTGACGGTCAGTCCGGTGCGGATGTCCGGCATGTCGCCGCACCTGTCGCGCATCATCGAGACCTGACGCGGAGGCCGGCCGAATCGCCGGCCGAATCGCCCAGGAAGTGGGCAACGTCGACGGATCCGGAACTGCCTGGAATAGTTGACCCAAGGCGCAACGCCACCGAACAGGCGGCGCCTTATAAGCGTGTCGAATAGTCCCAAGTGGGAGGGAATGCTTCATGACGTCACCGAGTGGACAGCCTCAGGGTCCCGGAGGTTTCCCGGCGCAGGGCTATCCCGCGCATTCGGCCCCGGCCGCCGCGGCTCCCACCGGTAACAGTGCCCTGCAGAGCGAGGTGCACACTCTCGAGCGCGCCATCTTCGAGGTCAAGCGGATCATCGTCGGCCAGGACCTACTGGTCGAGCGGATGCTCGTCGGCCTGCTCGCCAAGGGCCATGTGCTGCTCGAAGGTGTGCCCGGTGTGGCCAAAACGCTGGCGGTGGAGACCTTCGCCAAGGTGGTCGGCGGTACGTTCGCCCGCATCCAGTTCACCCCCGACCTGGTGCCCACCGACATCGTCGGTACCCGCATCTACCGGGTCGGCAAGGAGCAGTTCGACATCGAACTCGGCCCCGTGATGGTCAACTTCCTGCTCGCCGACGAGATCAACCGCGCCCCCGCCAAGGTGCAGTCGGCGCTGCTGGAGGTCATGGCCGAGCGCAAGATCTCCATCGGCGGCAAGACCTTCCAGCTGCCCAGTCCGTTCCTGGTGATGGCCACCCAGAACCCCATCGAGCAGGAGGGCGTCTACCAGCTGCCCGAAGCGCAGCGCGACCGCTTCCTGTTCAAGCTCAACGTCGGCTATCCCTCGCCGGAAGAAGAGCGCGAGATCATCTACCGGATGGGTGTCAAGCCGCCGGAGCCCAAGCAGATCCTGACCACCGACGACCTGCTGCGCCTGCAGGACGTGGCGGCCAACGTCTTTGTGCACCACGCCCTCGTCGACTACGTGGTGCGGATCGTTACCGCTACCCGCGAGCCGGAGAAGTTCGGCATGCCCGACGCCAAGGCGTGGATCGCTTACGGTGCCTCGCCGCGTGCCTCGCTGGGCATCATCGCCGCCGCGCGGGCGCTGGCGCTGGTTCGCGGCCGGGACTACGTCATCCCGCAGGATGTCGTGGAGGTGATCCCCGACGTGCTGCGGCACCGCCTGGTCCTCACCTACGATGCGCTGGCCGACGAGGTCTCCTCGGAGACCGTGATCAACCGCATCCTGCAGACTGTGGCCCTGCCTCAGGTGAATGCTGTTCCGCAGCAAGGGCATTCGGTTCCGCCTGCGATGGCCGCCGCGGCCGGTGCGCCGTCCGGAGCCTCTGGTCGGTGACCGCACCCGGGCCTGATCGTTCGGCTCCGCCGCCGGTGTCTGATCGTTCGGCTCCGCCGAAGCCCGGCCGGTCGGTGGATCTGCCGTCGTTGCAGCGCGGCCAGATTCGCGACCCCGAACTGTCGGCCGCACTGCGCAAGCTGGAGCTCACCGTCCGGCGCAAGCTGGACGGGGTGCTGCACGGTGACCACCAGGGCCTGATCCCCGGCCCGGGTTCCGAGCCGGGGGAGTCGCGGCTCTACCAGCCCGGTGACGACGTGCGCCGGATGGACTGGTCGGTCACGGCCCGCACCAACCACCCGCACGTGCGGCAGATGATCGCCGACCGAGAGCTGGAGACCTGGCTGGTCGTCGACATGTCGGCCAGCCTGGACTTCGGCACTGCCGGCTGCGAGAAGCGTGACCTGGCCGTCGCCGCGGCCGCCGCCATCGCGTTCCTCAACAGCGGCGGCGGCAACCGGCTGGGTGCAGTGATCTCCAACGGCGACATCACGCGCCGGGTGCCGGCCCTGTCCGGCCGGCTGCACGAGCAGGAACTGCTGCGCGCCATCGCCACCACGCCCAAAGCCCCGACCGGCGTTCGGGGCGATCTCGCTGCGGCGATCGATGCCCTCCGCCGTCCCGAGCGTCGGCGCGGCATGGCGGTGATCATCAGCGACTTCCTCGGGCCCATCAACTGGATGCGCCCGCTGCGCGCCATCGCCGGGCGGCACGAGGTGCTGGGTATCGAGATCATCGACCCGCGCGACGTCGAGTTGCCGGCCGTCGGGGACGTGGTGCTGCAGGACGCCGAGTCCGGTATCACCCGGGAGTTCACCATCGACGAACAGCTGCGCGACGACTTCGCCCGGGCCGCGCAGGCCCACCGCGACGAGGTGGCCCGCACTCTGCGCCGCTGCGACGCCCCGCTGCTGACCCTGCGCACCGACCGGGACTGGATTGCCGACGTGGTCCGATTCGTGGCAAACCGTCGCCGCGGTGCCATGGCGGGCGGCCGTTAGCCGTCGCATCCGGGCGCTGTCAAGAGCTGGAGGCGTGCCGATTTCGGCGTTCAGCGGCAAAGACGATAAGTTGACGGGCATGAGTGACAGTGTTGCCACCGAGGGTGCGACCACGGCCGCCGGCGGCCGTCCCGCCTTTGTTTCCCGTTCTGTGCTGGTCACCGGTGGTAACCGGGGTATCGGTCTGGCAATCGCGCAGCGACTGGCCGCCGACGGGCACAAGGTGGCGGTCACGCACCGTGGTTCGGGCGCGCCCGACGGGCTGTTTGGCGTCGAGTGTGACGTCACCGACAACGAAGCCATCGACCGCGCCTTCAAAGAGGTCGAGGAGCACCAGGGGCCGGTCGAGGTGCTGGTGTCCAACGCCGGCATCTCCAAGGATGCGTTCCTCATGCGGATGACCGAGGAGCGGTTCACCGAGGTCATCAACGCCAACCTCACAGGTGCATTCCGGGTGACCCAGCGCGCGTCGCGCAGCATGCAGCGCAAGCGGTTTGGCCGGATCATCTACATCGGTTCGGTCTCGGGCATGTGGGGCATCGGCAACCAGGCCAACTACGCAGCCGCCAAGGCCGGTCTCATCGGCATGGCCCGCTCGATCTCGCGGGAACTGTCGAAGGCCGGCGTCACCGCTAATGTCGTCGCTCCTGGCTACATCGACACCGAGATGACCCGTGCCCTCGATGAGCGAATCCAGGAAGGCGCACTCGAGTTCATCCCCGCCAAGCGAGTCGGCACTGCCGAAGAGGTCGCCGGCGCGGTCAGCTTCCTGGCGTCCGAGGACGCCGGCTACATCGCCGGCGCGGTGATTCCCGTCGACGGCGGCATGGGCATGGGTCACTGACCTTCAAAAGCTTTAAATCACAGGAACTTTCGCCGGATTTTCTCGCCGAATAAGGAGTCAGGACAAATGGCAGGTTTGCTCGAAGGTAAGCGGATCCTGGTCACCGGGATCATCACCGACTCGTCGATCGCGTTCCACATCGCGAAGGTCGCCCAGGAACAGGGCGCCGAGCTGGTGCTCACCGGCTTCGACCGGATGAAGCTCATCCAGCGCATCGCCGATCGGCTGCCCAACCCGGCACCGCTGCTGGAGCTCGACGTGCAGAACGAAGAGCACCTGGCGTCGCTGGGCGAGCGGGTCACCGAGGTCATCGGCGCCGGCAACAAGCTCGACGGCGTGGTGCACTCGATCGGCTACATGCCGCAGACCGGCATGGGTGTCAACCCGTTCTTCGACGCGCCGTACGAGGACATCGCCAAGGGCATCCACATCTCCGCGTACTCCTACGCCTCGCTCGCCAAGGCCCTGCTGCCGGTCATGAACTCCGGCGGCGGCATCGTCGGTATGGACTTCGATCCGACCCGCGCCATGCCGGCCTACAACTGGATGACCGTCGCCAAGAGCGCGCTGGAGTCGGTGAACCGGTTCGTCGCGCGCGAGGCCGGCAAGGTCGGCGTGCGGTCGAATCTTGTTGCCGCAGGCCCGATCCGGACCCTGGCGATGAGCGCCATCGTCGGTGGTGCGCTGGGTGACGAGGCCGGTGCGCAGATGCAGCTGCTTGAACAGGGCTGGGACCAGCGGGCGCCGATCGGCTGGAACATGAAGGACCCGACGCCGGTCGCCAAGACCGTGTGTGCGCTGCTGTCCGAGTGGCTGCCCGCGACTACCGGCTCGATCATCTACGCCGACGGTGGCGCCAGCACCCAGTTGCTCTGATCGTGTTCTCTGCCGAAACTGCATTCCAGCGGGTGCTTACTTGCACAATTCCTGCCGGAATGCAGTTTCGCGGTATTAGGGGGCAAGACTAGTGGACTTCGACGCACTGCTGCTGCTGTCGTTCGGCGGACCCGACGGTCCCGAGGATGTGCGTCCGTTCCTGGAGAACGTCACCCGCGGGCGGGGCGTGCCGCCGGAGCGGCTGGACGCGGTAGCCGAGCACTACCTGCATTTCGGCGGCGCGTCGCCGATCAACGGCATCAATCGGGCGCTGATCGAACAGCTTCGATCTGCGCTGCCCGGCCTACCCGTGTACTTCGGCAACCGGAACTGGGGCCCGTACGCCGAGGATACGGTTACCGCCATGCGGGACAACGGGATTCGTCGCGCCGCGGTATTCACCACGTCGGCCTGGGGTGGCTACTCCAGCTGCCGGCAGTACATCGAGGACGTCGCGCGGGCCCGGGCCGCGGCCGGCCCGTCGGCGCCGGAATTGGTGAAGCTGCGGCAATACTTCGACCATCCGCTTTTCATCGAGATGTTCGCCGAAGGCATCGCCACCGCGGCCGCGCAACTGCCCGCCGAGTTGCGGGACGACGCCCGGCTGGTGTTCACCGCGCACTCGATTCCGGTCGGTGCCGATCAACGGTGCGGACCTCAGCTCTACAGCCGGCAGGTCGGCTACGCGACCCGGCTGGTTGCCGCCGCCGCCGGCTACCGCGACTACGACCAGGTCTGGCAATCGCGCTCGGGGCCGCCGCAAATCCCTTGGCTGGAACCGGATATCGGCGATCATCTCACCGCGCTCCAGGCGGCTGGCGCCAAGGCCGTCATCGTTTGTCCTGTCGGCTTCGTCGCCGACCACATCGAGGTGGTGTGGGACCTGGACAATGAGCTTGCCGAGCAGGCCGCCGCCGCCGGAATCACGTTGGTACGCACCACGACCCCGAATGCCGACCCGCGCTTCGCCCGGTTGGCCGCCGATCTGATCGCCGAACTGCAGACCGGCGCACCGCCGGCTCGGGTCGACGGCCCGGATCCGGTGCCCGGCTATGGCGCCAGCGTCAACGGCGCGCCCTGCTCACCGTTCTGCTGCGGCGACTGATACCGAACACCGGCATCACAGCCAGTCGCTGCAGGCGTGGATACTGATCGTCGACCCGGGTCCCGCGCCGTCCAAGGCAGCCGCGTCAGCGGCGTCCATGGTAGGTGCGATGCGTCCCGCGATTGTCTTGCCGTCGGCGCCGTCTGCGACCGAGAGGCAGCCGAGGCCGGACACGACCACCTGGCAGTCATTCGTCTTGCCCTCGACGTCGCACCACAAGACGGCGGCGTCCTCGGCCTCGTGCTGGGTCGGATAGTTGTAGCGGATCACTTCCTGCCCGTTGGACAGTGACGCCGCGATCGCGCCCCAGCATCCCGGTTTGCATTCAAAGTCGATGTCCGCCTTGGCCGCCGGGACAGCAACCGGCGATCCGGCGCCGATGAGGATCAGGCCACCGAACAGCAGTACTCCGGCGGCGCGGCTGGTGTTCATAGTGCGATCAGTACACACCCGCTGGGCGGCTACCGATCCCAAACTGACAGGGCAGCGGCTAGCGTTCCCAGGCCGAATGCAGGATGGAGGTCACCGCGGCCAGCCGCGCAGACCGGACGACGTCGGCCAATGGCCGCACCGCCTCACTCGCGATCTGCATTTCGGATGCGCTCTGCAGGCCGATCGGTGCCAGGCCCGCGCTGACCGTGATGATGGCGTCGATGTGAGCGGCGGTCTCGAGCACCCGTACGGCCCGGGTGGGAGCATGATCGGGCAGCCGGTGCAGGTGCCCGGCTTCGAGCAGCTGATCGACCAGCTCGCGCGGATCCTCGATGTCCGAACCCGGCTCGGCCCGCAGTCGGCTCAGCGCATCGGCCGCCGACCGGACCGCTTCCCGCAGCCGGTACTCCTCGTCGCCGAGATCGAAGTAGCCCATCACCGGCGCCGACGGCAACGAGTACACCGTCCACGACAGGGCCTTGACCTCTGCGTCGTCGGTGTCGTCCTCGTACTCGAAGTCCGGCACCATCCCGACCGCCTGACCGTAGTCGGTGGTGACGATGATCGCCTCACCCACACCGATGGCGTCCTGTTGGAACTGGGTGCCCGGCACCAGTCCCCGGACGTCCCCCGGTACCGGCAGTACCAGATTCAGCGCAGGCTCCGAGCGCGCCATGCCGGCGGCATGACGGATGGTCTGCAGCAGGGTGACGCCGCCGAAGTTGGTCAGGTCCGGCCACGGCAAGCCGGTCCGGCTGGCCGCCACCGCGTCGTAGGCGGCAATGGAATGCCTTGGCGCCCAAAGGGATAACGCGTCCAGCACATCATCGGGGGCGGCCAGGCCAGCGTGCCAGGCATTGGCCCACACAGTCAACGAAACACTCGGGCACCACATGATGCACGCAGTGTAATTCGCTGCGGCCCGCAAAGCCCGCAAGGCGCTACTCTGGTCGCATGCCGGTGCCCTTGCTGTGGCTCATTCTGGCGATCGGCCTTGCCGGGGCCGAGGCGCTCACCGGCGACATGTTCCTGCTCATGCTCTCCGGTGGCGCGCTGGCGACCGCGGGCCTCGGCTGGGCCACCGATTGGCCGATCTGGGCCTACGGCGCCAACTTCCTCGTCGTATCGGTGCTGCTGCTGGTGCTGGTTCGGCCGGTGCTCCGCAAGCGGCTGGGCGCTGCCGGCCTGCTCGAACCGGTGAAGGCATTGGAAGGTAAGACCGCTCTGGTGCTGGACCGGGTTGCCGAGCACCAAGGCCAGGTGAAACTCGACGGCGAGGTGTGGACGGCCCGCCCATTCGACGAGAACGACGT
>JARLGS010000315.1 GCA_031292695.1 Mycobacterium sp.
AGCTACGACATGCGGCGCTTCCTCGGCACCGCGCAACTGCGTGGCGCCGAGGTGGCGGACGACGAACCGTTCCGGGTCGCGGGGCCGCTGCGCTATGTCCGGCACCCGCTGTATCTGGGCATGATCCTGCTGCTGCTGGCGATCACCGCGAACACGCGGGACGTGGCGACGCTGCTGCTGGCGACGGCCTATGTGCTGATCGGCCTGCAGTATGAGGAAGCCGCATTGCTGCGGCGTTTCGGGCCGGATTACCGCATGTACCAGGAGCAAGTCCCGGCGTTGCTGCCCTGGCCCGGGCGGGCGTGGCGGGGCTGACTCGTCCGTTTACGTAATTTTGCGTTTTAGCAAATTGTCGGATTGCTAACAACTGTTGCGCCAGGCTAGCTTTGCGCATTACGGAATGGTGTCTGCCGGCCAATGGCCGCGCGCGGGCGGTCGCCACCGTATCGCCTCAACCTGGCCCCGGCGCCGCCGGACCCGACCGGAGCGCCGCGCATGACCAAGACCACGCTCGACGGCAGCGTCAATCCCTATGTCGTGCCCGCCGGCAACACGGTGGCGCTGACGGACGGTGATTTCCTGTCGCTGCTCGGGACCATCGACCTGCTCGGCACCATCTCCGCCGCCGGCACCAACCCGCTTGCAAACCTGCCCGCGGTTAACGTCGTGCTGGCCAGCCCGACCGTGACGCTGGCGGGAAGCGGTGCGTTGGTGCTGGCCGGGGTGTTCGACACCGGCATCAGCGGCTCCACCGCGGCCGTGCAGACCCTGGTCAACGACGCCACCATCAGTGGCACCGGCGTGATCAACGGGTTCAGCACCACGCTGGACGCCAGCAACACGATCTACGGCATCGGTCTGGTCAACGGCGCCGCCGGCGTGATCGACGCCACCGGCACCGTCGCCGCCTCTGGCAACAACCCGAGCAACTTTGTGCCGGGGCAGGGCATCTACATCTCCATCGCGAATTCCGTGCTGGTCAACAGCGGCCTCATGGAGGCGACAGGCGTCGGCGGTCTTTTCATCCAGGCCGCCACGCTCGACCAGTCCGGTGGCGGCACCATCGTGGCCAGTGGCGCCGGCGTCGTCGTACAGCTGAGCGGCGCCACCAATGGCATCGACATCATTGGCGGCGCGCTGGAGGCGACCGGCGGCGGGGCGTTCCAATTCGGTTCGAGCAGCACCGGCGATACCCTGGACGGCAGCACCTCGCCGGTGACGATCGGCGCCAGCGTGGATATCACCAGCGGCGTTCGCTATCTGATGGGAACCATCGACAATCGCGGGACCATCGCGATTGCCACGTCATCCTATCCAGCCAGCAACATCTTCTTCGCCAGCCCGACCATCACGCTGGCCGGCGGCGGCAGCGTGATCGATCCGATCTTCACCGACCCGGCCGGCAGCCTGGATACGCTGGTCAACGTTGACAACACCATCTCGGGCTGGGGCTGGATCGGCATCGCCAATATCCAGGACAGCAACTATGGCCCGTTCCTCGGCAACGCACCGATCGCCCTGACCAACGAGGCGAAGGGCGTGATCGACGGCAACGGCACCATCGGCGCGGCCCTCACCCTCTACAATGGCGGCTCGGTCTTGCGTAACGACGGGGTGCTGGAGGCAACCGGGGGCGGCGGCACGCTCGACGGGCTGACGATCATGGACGCCACCATCGACATGACCGGCGGCGGCACGCTGCGCGCCGACGGCGCGGGGTCGGTCGTGGCGCTGCAAACCGTCACCGTCCTCGGCGGCACCTTCGCCGGCAGCGGCGGCGGCGTGGTCAAGTTCAATGTCGGCAACAACACGGTGGAAAACGCCTCCGGCACCCTGACCATCGCCGCCGGCGGCATGGTCGAGGTCGCCAGCGACCGGGGCTACAACACCACCGGCACGCTGACGCTGCTGCCCGCCGTGCTGGACAACCTCGGCACGGTGTTCGACGCCAGCACCCTGGTTCTGGCCAGCCCGACGGCGACGCTGCGGGGCGGCGGCACGGTCCAAATCACCGGCCAGCTCGACGCCAGCGCCGTCGCCTCGCTGGTCAATGTCGATAACACCATCACCGACAATGGCAGCGGCACCGGAATCATCACCGGCACCACGGTCGCGCTGACCAATGAGGCGGCGTGCGTGATCGCGGGGATCAACCTCGCCACCGGCGGCACCATCGTCAACGCCGGGCTGTTGCGCAACGTGGCGGTCGGCGCCGGCACCGTCACCACCATCGACAACACCGGCGGTGGCCAGTTGCTGGCCAGCGGCTCGGCCGGCGTGGTCGGGCTGACCTATGTCGATATTCTGGGCGGCACCCTGGCCGGCACCGGCACTTTCGCGTTCAACGTGGACCAGCTTTACAGCAGGAACACCAACACGCTCGACGGCACCGTCGCCCCGGTGACCATCGAGGCGGGGGCGACGCTGCAGAACTGGTTCAGCCAGTACTATGGCGGATTTGATGTCGAATGGAGCGCCGGGCTGATGCTGGTCGGGAGCATCGACCTGCTTGGCACGATCCAGGGCGTCGATCCGCTCTACTCCTCCGAATCCTCGCTCTATATCGGCAATGCCGGGGTGATGGGCGGAACCGGCACCGTGGACAGCTACCTGAGCAACACCGGCACGCTTTTGGCGCGGGGCGGCACGCTCACCGTGATCGGCGGCGTCTCCGGCGCCGGCAGTATCGCCATCGCCGGCGGCGTGTTCGACCTGACCGGCGGCACCGGCGAGACGGTGGATTTCCGCAACGCGCCGAATGGCGGGCTGGTGCTGAACGCGGCCACCGCCTTCACCGGCACGCTCGACAACCTCGTGCTCGGCGACAGCATCGACCTCGGCGTGGCCAGCGGCATCGCCTCCGCCACGGTGCTCGGCGGCGCCACCCTGGCACTGACATTGGCCGATGCCTCGACCATCGACCTCGCCTTCACCCATCTGCAGGCCGGCGACACGTTCCAGATCCGCCCTTCGGTCGCCCATCCGGTCGAGGTGATCGATTTCACCTACACGGGCGGCGCCACCGCGGCCGACCCGACCTACAGCGCCACCGGCACCGGCTCCATCACCGTGATGGACAATGGCGGGACCGCCACGCTGGCAGATGTCTCGGGATTCAACCTCACCCTCGACGCGCATACCACCAGCGGCCCGAACGGCGCGGGCACCGATGTCGTGACCTATCATCTGACCGATTTGCTGAACTTTGCCGGCAGCTTCGACAGCCACGGGGCACTGACCGGCCTCACGCTCGGCACCTATGCCGGCACCGCCTCGGCCACCCCGCAATTCACCGTCACCCGGACATTCCAGGTGTTGAACCTGGGCAGCAACGGCGCTGAAACCGTTGGCAACGGCGCGGTCGCGACGCTGGGCAGCCTCGTGCTGGCGCCGGCCACCTCGCTGGCGTCCGAAATCGTCGTCGCCTGCTTCGCCGCCGGCACCCGCATCGCCACGGCGGCGGGCGAGGTGGCGGTCGAGTTGCTGGCGGTCGGCGACCGCGTGCGCACGGCGGGCGGAGAGCTTGTGCCGGTGCGCTGGCTCGGCCATCGCCGCGTCGCCTGCGCCC
>JARLGS010000316.1 GCA_031292695.1 Mycobacterium sp.
CGAGCAGCGGCACGTCGCCGGCGGTGACCACCACGGTGCCGGCGAAGTCGCCGGGCAGTGCGGACAGGCCGCAGCCGACGGCGTGCCCGGTGCCGAGCTGCTCGTCCTGGATGGCGACGGTCACGCTGCGGCCCAGGCTGCCGGCGATCTCGTGGACCGCGGCGGTGACCCGATCGCGTTCCGTGCCGACCACAACCACGAGGTGGGTGGGATTGACCTTGGCCACGGCGTGCAGGGCGTGCGCGAGCATGCTCCGGCCGGCCAGCGTGTGCAGAACCTTCGGGATGTCGGAGCGCATCCGGGTGCCCGATCCGGCCGCCAGGACGATGACTGCGGCGTCGCCTCGAGTCGTCACGTACGCCTCTCTCTACGCGGAAACTGATGCGCTTTGAACTGCTGGGCTCCGTCGCCAGGACTCGAACCTGAACTATCTGAACCAAAATCAGAGGTGCTGCCGATTACACCACGACGGATTACACGCCAGAGACTCTAGTGCAAGCGGATACGCTGGCCTCCATGGCAGCGGCGGAGAACGGGGCGCGCAGCCCACGCGCCCGGATGACGGGCAGTGAGCGCCGCCAACAGCTGATCGAGATCGCCAAGTCGCTGTTCGCGGAGCGCGGCTATGACGGCACCTCCATCGAGGAGATCGCGCAACGCGCCAACGTTTCCAAGCCCGTCGTCTACGAGCATTTCGGCGGTAAGGAAGGTCTGTACGCCGTTGTCGTGGACCGGGAGATGTCCGCGCTGCTGGACGGCATCACGTCGTCGCTGACCAACAACCGGTCCCGGGTGCGGGTCGAGCGGGTGGCGCTGGCACTGCTGACCTACGTCGAGGAACACACCGATGGGTTCCGCATCCTGATCCGGGACTCGCCCGCGACCATCACCGCCGGCACCTATGCGACGCTGCTCAACGATGCGGTCAACCAGGTGTCGTCCATCCTGGCCGGCGATTTCTCCCGGCGGGGACTCGATCCGGAGCTGGCGCCGCTGTATGCCCAGGCGCTGGTCGGCTCGGTGTCGATGACGGCGCAGTGGTGGCTGGACGTGCGGCAGCCAAAGAAGGAAGTCGTCGCCGCACACGTGGTCAACCTGTGCTGGAACGGGCTGACGCATCTCGAGCCGGACCCGGAGCTGCACGAGGGCTGAGCCCCGGGGGTTCCTACCCGCAGTCGCGCAGCAGCAGGTCGGCCG
>JARLGS010000317.1 GCA_031292695.1 Mycobacterium sp.
CTCCATCCGCGCCACGTGCCGTTAGGTCGGCGCGATAGCCGCTTCTGCGGAACGCCTCGGCGACCAGCCGCTCGAAGTCCTGCCATGATATCCGACGTAAGTCATCGACTGATCGTGAACGGCTGGCGAGGCGATGGCCTCGGACGGTGTCCTCGGTGGCGACCAGCCCCGCGAGCCCGATCCCGACGCCGAGGATGCCAAGCGGGAGTGCGTGGAGGTGGACTCCGAGTGCAATTACAGCAATAGCTAGTGCAGCGACTCTGAAATAGCTTGCACTAAGAGTCCGCGTGGCAGGATGATTGCCTGCATGGCGAATCACCCTGCTCCACCGCTCGTGGTCGACCCCGCCGACGTGGCCACGCTGACGACGTGGTCGCGGAGCCGAGCGCTGCCGCAACGTCTGGTCATGCGCGCACGGATCGTGCTGCTGGCTGCTGAGGGAGTGCCCAACACGCAGATCGCGATGGAGGCCGGCACGTCGTTGCCGACAGTCCAGCTCTGGCGATCGCGGTACGCGGAGGGAGGGGTCGCTGCCCTCGAGACGGATCGGCCGGGACGTGGTCGGCCCAAGGTGTACGGCGAGGCGATGGTGGCGAAGATCATCAGCAGCACGTTGCGCAAGCCGCCAGCTGGACGAACCCACTGGAGCGCTCGCCTTCTGGCTGACCATCTCGGCATCAGTCACGGCACCGTGCAGCGAGTGTGGTGCGAGCACGACCTGCAGCCACACCGGACGCGCGGGTTCAAGTACAGCACCGACCCCGATCTCGAGGCGAAGGTCAACGACGTCATCGGCTTGTACCTGCACCCGCCTGAGAAGGCGCTGGTGCTGTGCGTTGACGAGAAGAGCCAGATCCAGGCGCTGGATCGCACCCAGCCACTTCTGCCGATGCGCCCCGGACAGGTGGAACGGCGGACTCACGACTACGTCCGTCATGGCACGGCGACGTTGTTCGCGGCATTCGATGTGGCCAACGGCGATGTCACCGGCCGCGTGTACTCACGTCACCGGCACCAGGAGTTCCTCAAGTTCCTGCAGGTGATCGACCGCACCCATCCCGAGGTTGAGATCCATCTCGTCCTTGACAACTACCGGACCCACAAGCACCCCGTCGTCAGGGAGTGGCTGGCAGCTCACCCGCGCTTTCACCTGC
>JARLGS010000318.1 GCA_031292695.1 Mycobacterium sp.
ACCACAGTGGCGCTCTCGTTCGCTACTTCCGCTTACGCCACTACGGGTAAAGTGATCTGGGGCACAGATGCCTCCCAGCTCGACCAAAGCACCAGTCCGGATGCCTCGGCCGTGACTTCGCACTCTTTCACGGTAAGCGGCTTAATGCCGGCCACCACGTATTACTTCCAGGCCGTGGCCACCGACGACCGTGGGCAAACGCAGTCGAGCGCCGTGATCTCGGTCACCACTGCGGCGATCCCGCTGCCGGTGTGGTCGATCTCGGGCTTCGCAGGCACCACCACGCAAACCACCGCCACCCTCTCGTTCAGCACCAGTGAATACGCCACCACCGGCGCGATCCGCTGGGGCACTGCCGCCGACTCTCTCACCAACGTGACTCCTTCCGACGCCTCTCCCGTGACTGCGCACAGCTTTAACATCACGGGCCTCGCTTCGAGCACCACGTATTACTTCCAGGCTGTGGCCTCGGACGATCGTGGACAGGAACACACCAGCGCCGTGATCTCGGTCACCACCGCCGCGATCCCGCTGCCGGTGTGGTCGATCAGCGCCTTCGCGGGTACGCCTGCGCAGAATTCGGTGGCGCTCACGTTCACGACGGCGGAATACTCCACCACCGGCAAAGTGCTCTGGGGCACTGCCGCTGGCTCGCTCACGAACGTGGCGGGCCCGGATTCCATGCCGGGAACCGTGCACACTTACACCGTGAACGGCCTCGCCGCCGCCACTACCTACTACTTCCAGGCAATAGCCACCGACGATCGCGGCCAGACAAAGTCGAGCGCCGTGATCAGCGTGACCACGAACGCTGTTCCTCTCCCCGTTTGGACCATCAGCGGCCTCAATGGCACCACCACCCAAACCACCGCGGCACTCGTCTTCAACACCTCGGAATACGCGACCAAGGGAAAAATCCTCTGGGGCACGTCGGCCAGCTCGCTCACCAACGTGGCCGGGCCTGATACCACGGCGATGAATACACACGCGTTCACCGTAACCGGCCTCACCGCATCCACCACCTACTACTTCCAGGCGGTTGCCTCGGATGACCGAGGCCAGACGCAGTCAAGCGCCGTGATCTCGCTCACCACCGCGGCGATCCCGCTGCCGGTTTGGTCGATCACGGGTTTTGCCGGAACCAGCACCCAAACCACCGTGGCGCTCTCCTTCGCCACCTCTGCCTACGCGACCACGGGCAAAGTGCTCTGGGGCACCTCTGCCGGCTCCCTTACCAACATAGCGGGCCCGGATAGCTCCGCGGTCACGAACCACGCCTTCACGGTGAGTGGCCTCACCGCCTCGACCACTTACTACTTCCAGGCGGTGGCGAGCGATGATCGCGGACAAACGCACTCGAGCGCCGTGATCGCGGTGACCACGGCGGCCATCCCATTGCCGGTTTGGTCGATCTCGGGCTTCGCCGGAACTTCAACCCAAAGCACCGTGGCTCTCTCATTTGACACGTCGGCCTACGCGACCACTGGCAAAGTGCTCTGGGGCACCTCCGCCGG
>JARLGS010000030.1 GCA_031292695.1 Mycobacterium sp.
ACCACCTACCGGATCCGGCTACCGAAGCTGGAAGCGGCGAAGGTCGACGCGGCGTTGGCCTCACACCAGGATGCGTTGGTCGCGGACTGGCGACGTGACCACGACACCGCCAGCACCGGCGAGCAGGCGCCGGAGCAGGCGCCGCCGTTCCCGGACACCGTCGATGCGTTCATGAACCTGGTCGAGGCGGGCTGGGACACCGACGCAGCCCGCCGTCCGCACGGGCAGCACACCACGGTGGTGGTGCACCTGGACGTCGAACGCGATACCGCCTCGCTGCACCTGGGATCGTTGTTGACCGACGACGAGCGCCGACTGCTGCTGTGTGATGCCACCGGCGAAGTGTGGCTACAACGCCACGGCCAGGTGATCGGATCGGGACGCACGACCCGGCAGATCGGCCGCCGTCTGCGCCGGGCGCTGGAGCATCGAGACCGCTGCTGCGTGGTGCCCGGGTGCGGGGCCACTCGGGGTTTGCATGCCCATCACATCAAGCACTGGGAAGACGGCGGGCCCACCGACATCGACAACCTGGTGCTGCTGTGCCCGTACCACCACCGCCTGCATCATCGCGGCGGCATCACCATCACCGGACCCGCAGACCAACTGACCGTCACCGACCACACCGGACGACCAGTCAGTAATGGATCACTGGCCCGTCCACCAACCACACCACCACCGGACGTCCCACCATGCCCCGGACCCACCGGCGAACGCGCCCAGTGGTGGTGGTACCAACCCTTCCAACCACCACCAACGTCGACCAACTAGCCGGACCAACCAACCCGGGACACCACGGGTCGGATAAGGCCGGCTACCAACAGAATTCGCGGACAGCATCACCAGTCAACTCTGGTCAGAACAACCCGAATTGAGAGATACACATTAGTCGCGGGCGCCCGGCAGCAGCATCGACACGGCGATCGCGGCGGTGACGCCGATGATCGTATCGATGCCGCGATCGGCCAGCAGCACAAGCGGTTCGGCGGGTGCGGCGAGGTCGGACATCAGCATGATCAACGGGGTGAAGAAGCCCAGCGCGATCGCGTGATGGTGTGCCATGAACAGTTCGGTGGGGAACAGCAGCGCCATCACGCAGATCGCCAGCACGTACTCGCTGGGTTGTGGCACGAGCGCCACCGCCGCAACGGTCAGGCCGATGAAAGTGCCGCCGAGGCGGTGGATTCCGCGTTTGATACGGCCACTGGCATCGGCGGCGGCCAATGGTCCGGCGGCTGCGGCGATGGCCCAGTTGGCGTGGTCGACACCAGTGCCAGGCCGGCGGTGCCTGCCGCGGTGATGGACAGCGCGTAGCGGCCCGCGTGGACCAGCACATCTCGTCGGCTCGGCATCGGAAGGCGAGTTGCCGGTTCGCTGGCCCGGGGCGCGTCGAGAACGCCGAGCAGGTGATCGGCGCCGCCTATTGCCCCCTGTGAAGTTGTTGGCGGCGCCTACCGGTGGCGACGACGCGAGCAGACGCAAAACTGCCCCTTTCCGGTTGAAAAGGGGCAGTTTCATGTCTGCTCGCGCAGAGAAAGTGAGCTACTGGATGTAGCGGGTAGCGGCCTGCAGATGCTCGATGGCCTCGGCCGCGATCCGCGGCACCAGCTCGGCGCACGAGGGCAGGCTGTCGATGATGCCGGCCACCTGACCCGAGGCCAGCACGCCGGCCTCGGTATTGCCTTCCACCAGGCCGGCTTTCAGCAGCATCGGGGTGTTGGCGGCCATCAGGACCTGGGACCAGGTGAGGTCCTTGCCGTGCCGCATGGCCAGGCCGTCCTTGACCATCGAGCGCCAGGTCATGCCGGACATCTTCTTGAACTTCTGGGCATTGCCGACTGCGGCGGCGAAACCGCGGACCGGGGAACCGCTTTCGAGCTTCTCCACCAGACCGGTGCGCAGCACCCGGTGCGGCATGCCGTCCACGCGGGTGGACACCACGGTGCCATCGAGCGCGGCCTCCAGGTACCGCTGCTTCACCGCATCGGGCACCGTCGAATCCGAGGTCAGCAGGAACCGCGTGCCCATCGCGACGCCGGCGGCGCCGTAGGACAGTGCGGCCGCCAGACCACGGCCGTCGAAGAAGCCACCCGCGGCGATGACCGGCATGCCGGTGTCCTTGACCGCGTCCAGCACCGACGGCAGCAGGAGGGTGGTGGCGATCGGGCCGGTGTGGCCACCACCCTCGCCGCCCTGCACGATCACCGCGTCGGCACCCCAGCTCGCCACCTTCTTGGCGTGCTTGGCCAGGCCGACCGACGGGATCACCACGACGCCTGCATCTTTCAGCTTGGCGATCAGCTCGGGCTTGGGAGCCAGGGCGAAGGAGGCGACTTTGACTCCTTCGCGGATCAGGAGGTCACAGCGGGCACCCGCATCGCCGGCGTCGGCACGCATGTTGATGCCGAACGGCTTGTCGGTGGCCGCCTTGACCTTGGTGACAGCGGTCTGCAGCTCGTCGAGCGTCATGGTAGCCGAAGCCAGGATGCCCAGCCCGCCGGCGTTGGAGGTGGCCGCCACGAGACGTGCGCCGGCCACCCAGCCCATCCCGGTCTGCACGACCGGGTATTCGATGCCGACCAGTTCGGTCAGCGGGGTCTTGAGCTTGGACATCGGGCCTAGACCGCTTTCACTTCTTTGTCCCGCAGCGACTTCGGGTCGATGACCTCGCGCAGCAGCTGCAGTTCCTCGGCGGTCGGCAGGCGGGTCTCCCGGGCGGCGTCGAGGCCGTGCACCTCGAACGAGGTGTTGTCGGCGATCTCTTCGGCCGTCACACCCGGGTGCAGCGACACCGCGCGCATCTGGTGTTCGGGGCCGTTGAAATCGAACACACCGAGGTTGGACACCACCTGGTACACGTTCAGGAAGCGGTATGCCGGGTTGGCCGGATCGACTTTGTCCCAACCGATTCCGGAGACGATGTCGACCGATTCGGTGAACACGCGCTTGGAGTGGCTGCCCACGAAGTAGCTGGTGGCGTGGTTGATGCTGTTGCCGGGCGCGCCGCGGACACC
>JARLGS010000319.1 GCA_031292695.1 Mycobacterium sp.
GCGGCCTAACCTGACACCGGAGTCAGTCTAGGAAACCTTTGGGAGGCCCTCAGGATGGATGTACGCAGCATTGAGGCGAAAGCGCCGGTCGTCGAGCACAACGGCACCGTTCCGGTCTGGTGGATGATCGAGTCCCGCGAATTCAAGGACATCACCGACGGGGGCTATCTGGAGCTGGTCAACGAGTTCGAGGTCCCCGGTGGGGGCCTGGTCGATCCGCACTCCCACCCCACCCACGAGTTCTATTACGTCATGAACGGGAAGGGGATCATGACGATCGACGGCGAGGACCGCGAGATCTCCCAGGGCGACCTGGTCTACATCCCGCCGGACAAGGTGCACTCGCTGCGCCCGATCAGCGACCACGCACCTATCCACTGCTTCTGCTTCGCCATCGGTGTGGAGGGTGCCGGCGCCATCAACTACACGACCCACTAGGTGTCGCGCGTCCTCGTCACCCGCCCGCTGACCGACGGCGGGACCGACCCCCTCGTCGAAGCCGGCCACGAGATCGTGGTGCCGGACGACCCGCTCACAGCAGACGAACTGACGAGGGTGGCACCGGAGTTCGACGGCATCGTCTGCCATCTCACCGATCGCATGGACGCGACCGTCCTCGAGTCGGGCAGGGTCGGGAAGCTCCGTGTCGTGGCCAACGCGGCGGTCGGTTACGACAACATCGATGTCGACACCGCCACCAGGCTCGGCATCACGGTGTGCAACACGCCGGGAGTGCTCGATGACACCACCGCCGACCTCGCGTTCCTCCTGATCCTCGCCGCCACACGTTTGGCGTCGCACGCCGAGCGGGACCTGCGGGAGGGTCGCTGGACCGGTTGGGGGTTCGGCACCCACCTTGCCCGTGACGTGCACGGTGCGACCCTTGGGCTGGTCGGCTTCGGCCGCATTGCGCAGGCTGTTGCGCAGAGAGCGGCGGGCTTCGACATGGAAGTCATCCACACCACCCGACACGACACCGGTCTGAGGGGCTGGGTCCCGACCCTCCACGATCTGCTCGGGCGCTCCGACATCGTGAGCCTGCATGTGCCGCTGACCGAGTCCACCCGCCATCTCATCGGCGCGGCGGAACTCGCCCTCATGAAGCCGACGGCGGTCCTCGTCAATACCGCCCGTGGGCCGGTGGTGGACGAGGATGCGCTGGTCGCTGCGCTCGAGGCAGGCACCATCTTCGCCGCGGGTCTCGACGTCTTCGACGGCGAGCCGGCGGTCAACCCCCGGTTGCTGACCGCTCCCCGTGCGACGCTGCTCCCCCACATCGGGAGCGCCACCATCGCCACGAGGACCCGCATGGCTCGCCTCGCCTGCCAGGGAGTCGCCGACGTCCTGGCCGGGCGGACGCCTCCCAACGTGGTACTTCCCACGCCACAACCCTGAGGGGGCGACCGTTCCTCCCGGGGTCACATCACCGCAGTGAGTTTCGATCGATCGAGCGGTACGATCGATCGATCGTTTGAATCAAGTCTCCCCTGGGTGGAGGAGGTGATCGTGCGCACGGTCCGAGGACTGACCCTCATCGCGCTCTCGACGGTGACTGCCATTGCCTTGACCAGCGTGCTCGGTAGCCAGATCCTCTCCTCGCCGGCCGGCGCCGCCACACCCCATTGGCAGACCACCGCCAGTTATCCCCCGTTGGCGAACGTCCGGGCGGTCTCATGCGCTCCGACTTCCACTCCCGACTCGGCCACCTGCGTCGCCGTCGGTGACGACGGGGGCAACGTGGCCTCCATCATCGTGACGAACGATGGCGGTTCAACCTGGTCCGCTTCGGCTCCGCCGCCAGGGGTCACCACGCTGTCCACGGTGTCCTGCCCATCCGCTGCGGTCTGTTACGCCGGTGGGGGCTCGGGGATCATCAAGTCAATCGACGGCGGTTCGATGTGGAGCATTCAGGATCCGACGTTTACAGCACTTTCACTTTCTTGTGTGTCAGTTTCCGAGTGCACTGGAGTAGGAGGTTCCACAATTGTTAGGACGACCGATGGCGCCACCTGGAATCTTCAGGTGACGCCATCGGGATTGAATTCTCTTGCCAGCGTGTCTTGTAGCGGCACCAACACCTGCGTCGCGGTCGGGTTCGTTAGCTCAACGCCTTCAATAGTGGGAACAAAGGATGGGGACCACTGGAGCACGTTTGATGAACCGCCCGTGACTTCGCTCACGTCCATATCGTGTGCGAACACGACGACATGCGTTGCCTCTGCTATCGCTGAGGGCGGTGGTGGATCGTCGCTGAGTACGATCAATCTCTCAAACTGGGACGCCCCAACCTCAATCCCAAGTGGGACTCAGTTGAACTCGATCTTCTGCCCCCTCGAGACGACCTGCATCGCCGTGGGCACAAATCTGAAACTGAATCCCTACGTCATAGGCACGTCCAACAACGGTGAAACTTGGTCGACTCAGCAAGTGCCACCGAACGCGGTCGATCTCACCGGCATCTCCTGTTCGGCCGCAGAGGATTGTATTGCCGTGGGGAACAGCGGCAACACGGGAGCGGGTTCGACGATCATGGGCACAGTCACAGGTGGATTGAACTGGACCCAGCAGAGTCCGCCCACTGGCACCAGCGGGCTGAACTCAGTGTCATGCCCGAGCACCGCTGATTGCTACGCCGTCGGAGTGAACTCCGCACTGACATCCCGCAATGCCGGCTATGCGTGGAGCGCGGAGCCGATTCCGTCAGAGGTCAGTGGCCTGAATGGAATTTCATGTCCGTCGACCTCCGACTGCACCGCGGTCGGGTTCGGCATATTCGGCAACCCCGTCATCATCGGTACGACCGATGGAGGGACGACCTGGGCAGCACGAACCGCACCGACAGGAATCGGAGAGCTGACGGCCGTCTCATGCGTCAATGCCTCGATCTGCCAGGCAGTCAGCGACTTCAGTCCCGGACTCGATTCACCCAGCATCATCGTGACCACCGATGGGGGGACGATGTGGTCGGCCGAACACATTCCATCCACTGTCACCAGTTTCACCGCCATTTCGTGTGCTGACTCACGGAACTGCAGTGCGGTGGGCTCCTCGTCTGTCGGACTGGACGCAGCCATTCTCAGCACGACGAACGGTGGTGGCACCTGGACTCCGCAAACGGTCCCCGCCGGTGTGACGAGGCTCGACGGAATCTCCTGTTCGAGCGACACGACATGCCTCGCGGCGGGATCAGCGGTGATCGCAACCACAGACGGAGGTACACAATGGAATGATCTCGGGAGTCCTGCAGGTGCGACTGATCTGTCCTCGGTCAGCTGCATCAGTTCGAGCAGCTGTACCGCCGTCGGGGGGACGAGCATCCTTGTCACGGCCGAGGGAGGCGCCAACTGGAGCAGTCAGGTGGTGCCCTCTGGGGTTGGATCGCTCTTCGGAGTGTTCTGCGCCGGCCCAGCGAACTGCGAGGCGGTCGGCGCCGGCACTGACTTCGGTGGCACGATCGAAACTCTGTCCGCCCCGCCAACCGTCACGACGACCAGCCCAACCGTCGGCACCATCGGCGTGCCCTATGCGGATTCCCTCGAAGCAAGCGGCGGATTGGCCCCTTACTCGTGGGCCATGACCGGAGGAGCACTTCCGCCGGGCTTGCGCCTCGCACCCGACGGCACTCTGAGCGGCATTCCGACCATCTCGGGGGAATACACCGCGACCTTCACCGTCACCGACTCGAACTTGCTGTCGAGTGAGGCGTCGCTGGTGATTCCCGTCAAACCGATTTCAGCTCCGGGCTATTGGCTGGTGGCAAGCGACGGCGGGATATTCAGCTACGGCGGAGCGCAGTTTTACGGCTCAACTGGCAGCCTGCACCTCAACGCTCCCATCATCTCCATGGCCGCGACGCCGGATGATGCCGGCTACTGGCTGCTGGCGTCCGATGGAGGCATCTTCGCCTTCGGAGACGCCATCTTCTATGGCTCGACTGGGGGCATGCACCTCAACGCCCCCGTCGTCGCCATGGCACCCACGGCGGAC
>JARLGS010000320.1 GCA_031292695.1 Mycobacterium sp.
ACCGGTCCACACAGCGCATATGACTCCGGACCGGCTGCGGCCTGGCTGGGGACTATCTCGTTAACGGTGTTTCCGGCGGCTTTCATCAGTAGGTTTCGGCTGCCGGGAATCGGTCGCCGAAGGTGATTGCGAACGCATTCAGGGCAGGTTTCCACCGCATCGTCCATCGTGCCCTGCCGACGCCAGTCGGGTCCAGCGATCGAGTCACCAGATAGAGGCACTTCAGGGCTGCTTGCTCGGACGGGAAGTGCCCGCGTGCCTTGATTGCGCGGCGGTAGCGGGCATTGAGGGACTCGATCGCGTTCGTCGAGCAGATCACCCGCCGGATCTCCACGTCGTAGTCCAGGAACGGGATGAACTCGTTCCAGGCGTTGTCCCACAATCGGATCACTGCCGGGTAGCGCTGCCCCCATTTCTCTGCTAACTCGTCGAACGCCGAGCGGGCCGCAGTTGCGTTCACCGCGGTGTAGATCGGTTTGACATCACGTTTGATCTCATCCCAGTACTTCCTAGAGGTGAGCCGAAACGTGTTGCGTATCAAGTGGATAATGCACGTCTGCACGATCGCTTGCGGCCAGACGTTGCCGACCACCTCCGGCAAGCCCTTCAGCCCGTCGCAGACGACGAAGAAGACGTCCTTGACGCCGCGGTTGCGCAGATCGGTGAGCACGGCCATCCAAAACTTCGCACCCTCACCGCCGATGCCGGCCCACAAACCCAGGATGTCGCGTTCCCCGCCCAGGGTGACCCCGATCGCGGCGTAGAACGGGCGGTTGGCGACCTGACCATCGCGGACCTTCACCACGATCGCGTCGATGAAGACCGCCGCGTAGGTCTCATCCAGCGGCCGCACCGCCCACTCGTTCATCTCCTCGAGCACTTTGTCGGTGATCCGGCTGATCGTCTCCTTGGAGACCGAAGCACCGTAGATCTCGGCGAAGTGTGCCGAAATCTCGCCCGTGGTAAGTCCTTTCGCGTACAGCGACAGGACGACCTCGTCAACACCGGAAAGGCGGCGTTGACGTTTCTTGACGATCTGCGGTTCGAACGTCGCCGCCCGGTCGCGCGGTACGTCGAGTTCGACCGGGCCGGTGGTGTCGGTCAGCACCGTCTTGGAGCGGGTGCCGTTGCGGATGTTTCCCGTCCCTGCTTCCGGCGGGTTGTGTTTCTCATAGCCGAGGTGCTCGGTCATCTCCTCATTCAGCGCGGTCTCCAGGACCGTTTTGGTCAGCTGTTTGAGCAGCCCATCGGGTCCCGTCAGCGACAGGCCTTGTTCCTGGGCCAGCCGAACCAGCTCGACCGCAGCCTTCGCCTCAGCGGACTGCTCGGCCTTCTTCTTGGTCACATCATTCAGTGTCGTCATCACGGCGACCTTTCTCGCCAAGCGTCGCTCAGCGTGTCAGGCCGAAAACACCGTTAGATCTACAGTCCCGGTTTGGGGGCCTTTGGGTGCGCCGGTGGGTTGGTAGTCCCTGGTGGGGTCGAGGGTGAAGTCGCGCAGGACTTCTCCGGTGGCGGCGTTGATCACGGTGATGTGGTGGTCGTGGGTCAGGATCAGGACGCGGGTTCGGTAGTGGTGGCGGGGCGTTGCCCGGGGTGGGCTTTGGGTCGGCTGGTGTAGATGATTGCTGGGGTGGCTGGGTGCGGTAGGGCGTGACATGAGTCGAGCTGGCGAATCGACAACGATCCTGAGCTGATTGGTGGTCTCTGAGTTCCGGGAATGGTCCATGTTCGCGAATCGATCCGGTTCATGCTTCGTTAGTTGGCGCAACGGCTTTGCTCAATGCTGTCTTGCGCGTAGGAGTTGACGCGTCAGTCGCCTTGTGCGATTGTTCGCGGTAGTACGTGAAAGGTCTGGCGAGTCGGGGGACTCGAGGCCAGTCGTCACAGGGGGAAGCAATACATGATGGGCCGTGGGGGGCATCACGGTGTCGTGCCGTGGTGTTGCCTGTGTTCGCTGTGATTGCCGCATCGAGCGTATGCGCGTCGGGTGTGGCGGTTGCTGATCCGCAGCCGATGCCGGATCGGTGGACGCAGTTCGTCACTGACGACGGCTGGGTGGTGGATGCGAACACCACCAATGAGGTGATCGATCACATCGACAACCTGGCCGGAGCCTCCAATTCGTGGCAGGCCCGAGTGACACTGCGCTCAGAAGCCCGCATCACTGGCACTGGCGGTGCGGTGATCCAGGACGCCCAACTCGAATCCGGGTACTTCGTGGGGTGCCGCACCGATTCGTCGCCCGGTGTCGAGGTCGGTGTCGATGCCGGGATTGACCCGTATCAGCAGATCAACGGCCAGGCCTACGGCGGCGGTTTCGGGCAGGGCCAAGGCGGCGCCGGTGGCGGCGGTGGCGGCTTCGCCGGTGCGTCGGCCGGTGCCACGCTCGGGGTGCAGGAGCATCTGGGTGGTCATATCCGGGTGCTGCTCAAACCCGGTGGGCTGGCGCAAGTTCCGATGGACCGGATCAGCTTGCGCAGCATGCACGCGGTGTCCAATCTGCGTGATCAGAACATCGAAGCAGATGGGTGTGGTGGACAGGTCAAGATCCAGTCCTATACCACGATCCGGGTGCGCACCGACAACGGCAACGACACTCAAACCCTGTACGGCGAACCGAAAGACCTCTGATGACCCTGAATACCCGGGCAGGCCAATCCAATACAGCGGGACTCGTGGTCAGGATCATCTTGGCAGTACTCGCATTGACCGCGGTGGCGATCGTGGGTGTTGCCGCATTGATCGCCCCCCGGGCGGCTGCCGATCCGGGTGCGGCACCTGCACCCGCTCCGCTACCGATGCCGCGTCCCATGCCGGCCGACCCTGGACGGGTCAATCCGATTGGTGGCGCGCGCGTTTCCTCCACCACCCCCCAAGGGGAGACCGCTGGCATGGAGCAGCCACTGGCCGCTGCGCGGGAATTATCGACGTTCACCGTGCCGATGTGGGCCAAGGACGGCATTTTTTTCCCGACGACCTGGGCGTCCAAGAGGGTCGCACTGCACCTGCCCGGGGAGGTGACGCTGCAACCGGCGGTGTGGTCGGGTGATGGCGGCGCCGCCTACGGCTCCAATGACGTTGATTACCAGGTTGTTCCGTTCGCCGGTGGTGGTGGTGACATTGTGATTCATCGCAAAACGATCTTCTCGCCCTCCGATCTGCAAATCGGTGTGAAACTGCCAGAAGGTACTCATCTGCGGCAGGGCACCAATGTCATTCTCGTCGAAACCGACCCGCGCCCCGGCGCCCCGGCCGCCGTCATCGGCACGTTTTCCATCCCGGTCGCCCGCGATCGTAACGGTGGGATAGTCGATGTTTCCCCGGGGATAGGGTCGGGTTTCCCGAACCAATCCAATGTGTTGATCAATCTTGGGCCAGCCGACATCGTCGCGTTCCCAGTCGACATCACCGTGTCCTATCGGGCATCGAGTATCCCCACCAGTGGTGCTCTCACCTCGGACTGGTCGGGCATGCCCAGTGGGCGCAGCGCACCGCAAGTGCTCAGCGCCCCAACTGATTACGTGACTGACCCCGACGGCAAGCTTCGTCCGGACGGAGTGGACCCCGTGCTCTACGCGCAGCGCCACTCGGGCACATGTGTGGGCGGCCTCAGCCGGTACAGTTCGCCCGACGGGCGTACCTCAGATTTCATACCTGCGTGCCAATACCAGCAGTTGTGTTTGAACGCCGCGCCGACGACAACGTCAGTGGACGTTTGCAACAACACGCTGTTTGCGAACATGTCCGCCAATTGCGTTGCATCGTTCGGACAGACCGGTGATCAATACGACGCCTGTGTGCATGCGGCCAGTGACGAAGTCGCGTGGGTGAAAGCCAACATGCTCACGGGCCCGGTGCCATCCCCGCACGGCAGCAATTGATAGTCGACGCGCGCCGTCTTACGGCACCACGCACTGCACGTCGGATCGCTGAGGAACAGAGGTAGGTAACCAATGGAAAGCCTGCGGGCGGTCGCCCCAACTCAGTCATCCACCTGCATCAACAGGCGTGCCGGTGACCGTCCCGTTCGTAGGCGGATCGCGGCGGTGGTGGTACTGGTTGCTGCGATCCTCGGACTGCCGGTCATGACGCCGACGGCCACGACGGTGCTGGCGGTCGCTCACGCTGCGTGCCCACCCGATTGCGGAGGGGCTGGCAGCGGGTCGAGCTCCGGCCCGCCCGGCGGCGGCACAGAATTCGTGCCGCCTCAGATGCCTCAACCACCGAATATCAACGGCGGCTTTAACTATCCGGCGCCGGATCAGGCCAACGGCATCAGCGTCTACAACCAGCCGCCGTCCGCGCAAGGTCCAGCTCCGACCAACGCGCCGTCGCCACAGGCAGGGCAGAGCTGGCAGAGCGCCGCCAACGGTGAACAGCAACCCATCGAATATCAATCCGCGCCCCGCACCGAGCAAGTCAGCAAGGAATTCTCCGACCTGCAGGGCCAGCTCGGCCGAATGCCGTTTCCACAAACCTGGGACCCCGAACCTGGCATCGAAGGCGGCGAAGGCGGCATCGAGTCGCTCGGTGGCCCTGGCGGGCCACGCATTCCCAGCCTGCCCGAAGGCGAGGTTGCAGCAAAGCCCGCACCCGCACCGAAGCCGGCTCCCGCACCGGCGCCGGCTCAGACGGGCGACCTGACTTCCACTGCGACCAAGATCGGTGAGGAAGTCGGCTCCATCCCAAGGGGCAGCGGTCAGTTAGAGGCGCTGGCCACCAAGGTGACCGACTTGCATCTAAGCCAAACTGACGCGGTTCACGTGACCGATGCCGCGTCGAAGGTAGCGTTCGGGGAGACTGGAGGAGTCGCCAGCCTTCCCGATGGAACGAAAGTGGTGCTGCCCAAAGTTGCTACGCAACCGATAGCAATGCTGGTACACCCTGACGGATCGGTCGGTGTTTTCCGGGGCGATCTGAGCCAATTCTTCCCATATTTGGGCCACTGAAAGGGATCGAGATGAACGCAACCTCGGGAAACTCCATCCTCGACTTCGAGGCGTATCTGGTGGTCACCACGAAGTACGTGGTGCTCGGCAATGAAACCAACCTCGCCGCCAAGCTCGCAGAACAGGGGCTATCCCTCGAGGACGCTGAACGCATCCATCAGCGCATCGCTGGTCTGTTTGATGATGAACCCTCCCAGTTCGAGTGCCTCAAACAGCTTGTTGGAGCCGCCGAGGACCCCAACGCCGTATCGTTGACCTACCACAGTGTGTTATGGCCCGACTTCGTCTTCACAGCTACCGCCAACAACAACGGTGGACTCGAGTCGGCACAGTATCGCCGGGCTGCGGGGAAGGCGCAGAAAGCCGCGTCCCCCCGGGAACAGGCGCCGTGGAGCATGGACGTTTCAGAATTCGCTGAATCGTATGGCCCGGTAACTAACACAAAGAGGTTCCCTTTGTTCGACAAGATTCGCCCTGCGCACGAATACTTCGAATTCGAGTGGGAGGGTCGCGGATACTGTGCGGCATTTAGCTGGGGACTTTTCTTGCATGCGTCATTGTTGTGGGACTAAATCGTGATAAAGACGCGATGCCCCGCGCCGCAAGGACGCATCCTTGTGGGTCTGACATTCCCCCGAGACCGTGGAGGCATCAGCTATAAGGGGTAGCGATGTCAGAAAAACGGAAGAAGTACGACCGGGAGTTCCGCGAGGGAGCGGTTCGGATCGTTGAGGAGACGGGTAAGCCGATCGCGCAGGTCGCGC
>JARLGS010000321.1 GCA_031292695.1 Mycobacterium sp.
CGATCATGTCGCGATTCACCGCGATCAGCGGGGCAACGGACAGGTCGCGCAGCGTGGCCCTTGTGGCATAGTTCATTGCCCAGAAACCGATCCTGATCAGGTTCTGCTTCAGCGTGTCCGGCAACTGGTTGCCTTCCGCGCCGAGATCCCTCACCAGCAGTGACCAGAGTTGCTGTGTTTTTCCCAACGCATCGATCCGCTCGCGCGGCGTCGTGGCCTTGGTCAGCCGGTCGTTGCAGAGGCCAAAGGCCAGGATTTCCGTTTCGCGCGGAGTCGCGGCGCCAATCTGCGGGGTACGGAAGTAGCTCGGCGTGCGAAGCATTGGACGGTCCTGTCGATGACATCATTCAGTCGACGAAAGGTGGCCGGGCCATGGTGGGCCCGGCCATGCCGTGCTCAGGCGCCGAACAGCTTGAGCAGAACCTGCGGCTGCTGGTTGGCGATCGACAACGCCTGGATGCCAAGTTGCTGCTTGGTCTGCAACGAGGTCAGCTTGGCACTTTCGGCCGCCATGTCGGCGTCGGTCAACGCCCCCACGCCGGCGGTGAGCGCACCGCTGAGCGAGGTAGTGAAGCTCTGCATGCCACTGATGTGGTCCGACGCCGTGCCGAGCGACGACGTGATGTTGCCGAGCTTGATGACCGCAGCGTTGACGTTGGCGATCGCTGCGGCAGCGCCGGAGATCTGCTCCGCCCCAGTGGTGTTGCTCGTCAGGTTCGTGACCGCGGAGCTATTGGTGGCCGAGGTGGTATCGATGTTGTTGCCAGCAATCGTCAGGTTGTTGTTGGAGTCGATCGTCACGCCGAACCCGACACCCTGCATTACCGACATCAGATCGTTGATGGCTGTGGTGATGCCCGATTGGCTTCCAGCTGTCGTGGTCAGGCCCTTGATGTTCACGCTGATGACGTTGGTCTGCTGGGTCGGGTTGCCGTTCGCGTCCGCCGCATCGACATAGCTGTATTCGGTGTTGCCGTTGCCGAGACTGGTAATGGACCCGTTCGTTGCGCCGGTGCCATCGGCGTTCTTCAACAGCACGATACCACCGGTGCTCGTGGCGTTCGCATCGTCGCCGAACACCTTCTTCGACGACGCGACGTCAGTGCCCGGGGTGTTGCCGGCGACGGCCGCACCCCCAGTCGTGTCGGCGTTAAGGGCGGCGTCGATGTTGGTTGAAGTCGCCGAACCGTCGTCGAACACGAAAACATACTTCTGTGCCGGGTTCTGCGCAGAGCCCGTAGCGGTGGCATACGACGCCGTTTGCAACGTTAAAGTGGTCGATGCGCCGGCGCCTTTTCCGACGATCGCCGTGGTGGCTGTGATAGCTCCCAGTTGAATCTCCGCGGCCGTTGACGTCGCGGACAGGCCAGAGAGGCCAAGCCCGGCCGAGGTCGCATTGAGCGCGCCGCCCGCCGTGCCACCCACCGTGAACGAACCGCCGGTGGTGTCGGTCAGCACCTGCAGTTGCGTGCTGTTGACACCGTTGCCGGTGGCGCCGGCGAGCAGGTTGATGCCGTTCAGTGTCGCGCTGTTGGCGTAGCTGTCGATCTCCGACAGCGCGCCGTTGATGCTGGACTGCATCGACCCGCTGCTCAGCCCCTGCTGCTGCGCCTGCGTCAGCGTCTGCTGCAACGAGGCGAGCGTCGAACCGATGTTGGTTACCGCGTCGGATGCGGTGCTGACCACCTGGGCCCCGAAGGAAAGCCCGTCCTGCACCGCCGACAGGCCGGCGATCTGGCTGTTCATGGACTGCGAAATGGCATAGACGGCCGGGTTGTCAGCCGCGCTCCCGACCTTCAGGCCGGTCGAGATCTCATTCTGCGTGTCGGACAGCGCCTGCGCCGTTTGACTCAACGACTGCAACGCAGCCATCGCGCCGAGGTTCGTGTTCACGGAAAAGACGGACATGGTGAGTTCCTTTTGTTACGGTCCGGTCAACTACGTGCGGCCGCGAAGTTTTGCCGCTGCGCACGACGGCAGCGTCGGATGAAATGATTAACCGGCCGTTTATCCGTCGGGATCATTTTCGTCCGGCCGGAACTCGCCGGCGGACCGCACACGGAGGCCCCGATGTCCATCGGTTCCGTCACCGCCAATCCCGGCGGGGCCATTGCCGCCTACCTCGCCGACACCAGGAACGAACAGACGCTCGCCACCAAATGGGCGAGCGGCAACCCGCAGATGCAGGCGGACATCGCCTATTTCAAGGCGCAGGCGCCAAAGCTCACTTCGGCCACCGCGCTGATGAATGACTATCGCTCGCTCAAGGTCGTCCTCAGCGCCTTCAATGTTTCCAACCTGCTCACTTCCCCCGCGCTGACGAAGCAGTTGCTAACCCAGGATCCCTCGTCTTCCAGTTCCACCGTGCGGAAGATCGGGAATCCCAGCTACCAGATCTTCGCCAACGCCTTCAACCGGTTCACCACCAACCCGTTCGACGCGGCCGGCGTAGCCAGCGTCGTCAATTCCTATGCGGAGAACAACTTCGAGGTGGCGCAGAACACCACGACTCCCGGCATGCAGAATGCGCTTGCCTTCACCCGCACCGCTTCGCAGTTCACCAGCATCACCGCGCTCATGACCAGCACGGCGGCGCTGCCGGTCGTCGTGGCGCAGACCGGCATCACTTTCGTCACCTATGCCAACATGAGCTACGATCAACAGGTCGCGTTCCTGACCAGCAAGATCAAGCTTTCGGATTTCCAGAATCCGGCGAAGGTGGCCAAGATGGCGGAACGGTATCTTATTCAGGCCGTCCAGGACCCCACCGACTGGTCGGCCACCAGTCCCACCACCAACACGGTGTTGTCGCTACTCGGCGGCAACAGCAACACGTCGATGCTGTCGCTGTTCGGTGGCGAGGACAGCAGCAGCACCGGTGGCGACCCGATGTTGTCGCTGTTTGCCTGACGGTGCTCGCTCGGCGGCATAGCCTCGCCCGAGCCGGGCCGTCGTTCGTCCATGAGCCTTCAGTTTGTGACCCGGTTCAGGATCGCATCCTCATGGCGGATCACCCGCCGCACGAGCCTCAGCGCCATGTAACAGTCGTCCTTTTCAGCCGCTGCGAGCGCCCGGTCCAGGATCTCGCGCGCCAATGCCGAGGTGGTTGCCGCCTGGAACTCGCCGATCAGGCTCCGCGCGTCTGCCAGGCCGCCGATGCGTTCTTCATCGGTACCGATATAGGCGGTCTGGAGCGCAAAATAGATGCGTCGCGCCGGGCTGTCGGCGGCGTCCGGCGGCATGATCTGCTTGCCGAACAGGAAGCGCGCCCTGGCCGCCAGCTCGATGCGGGCCTTGCTGCGAAACCGGATGGACGCGCCATTGACGATCATCATGTCGCCCGGGCGCAGTTCGAGAACAAGGTTTGACATCGGCGTTTTCCCGTTTTCGTCCGTTCGATGGCCATCCTGGCCACCGACCCCGTTCTCTCAGGCACTGCTTAACATCGGATGAAGCCGACTCGCTCGCTTACAGGTAGTCGGTCAGCGACAGTCCCTTGAGGCCGGCAATGAGCTGGTAGGATGCCTGCAACTGCGTCTGCACCTGCGACAACGCGGTCGCGGTCGCGGTCATGTTCACGTTCTCGACGCCGGAGACCTGTGTGGTCAGGCTGGTCAGCGTGGCCGACAGGTTAGTGCTTTGGGTCGTGAGTTCCGACTGCACCTGGCCGAACCCGGCCTCCTCCGTCGTGATCGCGCTGGTCGCTCCCTGCAGCAGTTGCGAGATGCCGGCGCCAAAGGATTGCAGCGTGCTCTCGTCGGCCGTGGTGGAACTGAGCCCGGCCAGACCCGCCAGTCCGACGATGAGGTCGCGGACATACGAGCCGGTGGTTCCGCTGCCCGGCTGCGTGGCGTAGGTGTTTTGTCCGGCGACGAAGGCCGTTGGCACGTTCTGGCCTTGCCCGGTCGGCGTCAGCAGCGCCGCGGGTGTGGTGCCGGAGGCGGATGATCCCGGATAGGCGAAGTTGGCTGTGGTCGCCAAGTTCACCAGCGAATCGACCAGCGTTGTCCCCCCGGCGGTGGTGGCGAGTCCGCTCACCTGCGCGCCGGCGGCGTTGGTGAACGTGGCGAGATTGGCGGTGTTGATCGGGGGATTGGCGGAATCGGTGCCGGCAAAATCGTACTGCCCGTTCGACTGCGTGTTGAGCAGCCCGGCTACCTGCTGCAGCGCGTCCTGCGCCTGGGCCGCCAGCGCCGTGGCCCCGGTGGACGTCGTCATGTCCGCGCCGAGCGCATCGGAGCTGAAAGTGCTGGCGATGCTCTCCAGTTGGCCGAGCACGCTCTGGGTGGTGTCCAGCTGCGTGGTGGCGGTGGCGATGTTCTGCTGGAAGGCCGTCAACGCCGCCATTTGCGGCCTCAGGTCGATCGACACATACGCGGTGGTGCCCAGGCCGCCATAGGTGTCGGCAACCTGCCCGCTGGCCGATTGCTGGGTCAGCTTGTCCAGTTGCGTCTGCGTTGCCGCGCTGTCGGCGACCAACTGTGCCAACAGTCCGGACCGGACCATGCCGCTCACTGCCCCGGTGCTCATGGCGTGGTACCAATGTCGAGCAGCGAGGTCCACATGCTCTGCACCGCGGTGATGACGCGGGCGGAGGCGGCGTAGGCGTTCTGCAGTCCAATCATGGTGGACATCTCCGTGTCGACCGACACGCCCGAGACGGCGGCGACACTGTTGTTGAGAGTCGTCTGCGCGGCCTGTGCGGTGGTCAGGCTCGCGCTGGCATCGCTGCTGGCGCTGCTCTCAGCCGACACGATGTCCGAGGCGAAGTCCGCCAATGTCCGCGGCTTGGAAAACGGAGCGGACAGCGTGCCCGCCTGGCCCAGCCCGCGCACCTGCGGTGCCGGGGCAGAGGCCGCGGAGGCCGGTCCGAACGCCTGGTTCAGCACCGTGTCGATGACCGTCTGGTCGCTGGCGTCGATGGTGGTCCCGCCGGTGCCCTGTTGCACCAGGGACGGGTCGGCGGTAACGGCCGGGTTCACCTGGATCTTGTTCGCCAGACCCAGATAGCCGGCCTGCACCGGCCCCGTCGTCGCGGCGGGCGCCACCGTCGCGCTGCCGTCGGTGAACAGTTGCAGCCCGGCCGCGCTGAACTGTGTGGCCAGGTCGTGCGAGAATTCGTCAAGCTCGGCCTGGACTGTCGGCATCGTGGTGTCGCGCAGCGTGAGGTTCGCGCCGATGCTGCCGCCGGTAAGCTGCGACGTGATGTCCCGGCCGTCGAGCGTAACCCGGCGGGCCGCGAATTGCGGCATGAGTTGCGACTCGGCGAGCTGGATGTCCGCCGAGCCATCGGTTGGCAACGTGGTGCCGGAGGGCAGGATCACCTGCACGCTGCCGTCCGACTGGGCGACGAAGCTGGCGCCGGTCAGTTGGGCCACGGTGCTCATGGCGGCATCGCGCTGATCCTCCAGCGCCGCCGTGCTGGTGCCCTGGTTCGACAATGAACTGATCTGGGTACTCAGCGTGCCGATGCTGGCGAGCGCCGTGTTCAGCTGCGAGGTTTCCTGGATCACCGAATCGTTCGCGGTCTGGCGTTGCGTGCCGACCGCCTGGGCCAGGCTGTTGATGGCGTTGGTGAGGTTGCTCGCCGCGGTGACCACGGCGGTCTGCTCGGTGCTCGAGGATGGATTGGCCGACAACGTGGTGAAGGCATCGTTCAGCGCGCCGGTCAGGCTGGCCAGGTCGTCATCGTCGCCCGGCGTGCCGAGCGCCGAATCGATTGCCGACAGCGCCGTCGAGGTCACCGTCATCCCCGCGACCGTGGCGTCCTGCTGCCATGCCTCGGCCTGCAGCGTGGTGTTGATGCTGCGAACGGTGGGGCCGGTGAGCACGCCCAGCGGCAAGCCGTCCGCGCTCAGCGCGGTCTGCTGGCCGATCTCGCGCGTGTAGCCGGCCGTATTGGCGTTGCTGACGTTCTGCGACACCACCGCCAGCTGGCTGGTGACGTTGGTCAGCCCGCCGGTGGCGATGGCGAGGGCGGAGGCGAGGCTCATCTCGGCATTTCCTTGCGCGGCCTTCCCGTTGACAGTCTTTCCTGCGGCCCGACCACGCCCGGAATCCTGGCTAGCTCATCATGCCGTCATCATGCTGATGGTCGTCTGCATCAACTGATCCGCCGTGGTCACCACCTTCGCGTTGGCCGCGTAGGCGTTCTGCGCGACGATCAGCTGACTGAACTGGCTGGCGATGTCGACATTGGAGGACTCCAGCGAGTTGGTGACCAGGCTGCCGGCGCCGTTGGTGCCGGCGTCCTGCAACGATGGATTGCCGGAGCCGTTGGTCACCGTATAGGAACTGCCGTTCTGGGACTGTAACGCATCGGCATCCCCGAAGGTCGCCACCGGCACCTGGGCGATCAGCCGGGTCTGGCCGTTGTCGTAGTTCGCATAGATGTCGCCCGAAGTTTCGGTGGAGATGCCGGTGAAGCTGCCGGGCGCCACCCCGTCCTGGCTCAGCCCGCGCAGGGTGAAGCTGCTGGCGGAGAACTGCGTCACCCCGTTGGTCTTGCCGATGTCGCCGAGATTGAGCGTGATTTTCTGGGTTCCGCCAGCCGCCGTGGGCAGCCCCGTGTCGTAAGCGATTGTGCCGCTGATGGAGTTGTCGAAGGCCGGCGCCGCGCCGATGAGCGTGCCGCCCGGCGTCGCCGTGCCGGTGCCGCTGGTGGCGACGGCGCCGGCGGTCTCCGGACCGATGCCGGCCAGCGTGCCATCGGAATTGAAGTTGACGGTCACTTCGCCAAGGTCGTTGCCGTCCATGCTGGCGCTGAGTATCCAGGTGTTGGCGGTGGTCGAATAGGTACCGGCGGCGTTCGCGGCGCCGGTGGGTTCGGGCGTCCAGGTGTACTCGACCGTATGCGCGGTGCCCTCGGCATCGTAGATCTTCGCTTCCGGCTGGATCGCCGACACCTGGTTGCCGGAACTGTCGTACATGGCATCGACATTGCTGTTGGCATCTTCGCCGACGGTGCTCACCAGCCCGGCCGGCAGGTTGGCCGTCATGGTCATGTTCTGTGTCGCCACCGGGGCGTAAACGGTCTGCGACACCTGGATCGGCACGACCGCGCTCTTGTTGAGCACGCCGCTGGAATCGGTAACCCAGCCATTGAGGTACTGGCCCGAATCGTTGGTCAGATAGCCGCTGCTGTTGAGCGTGAAGTCGCCGTCGCGGGTGTAGAACTGCTGGTTGGCATACTGGGTCGCGCCGGTGCTGGTGGTGCCGATGGGCTGGCTGACGTCGAAGAAACCCTGACCGCTGATCGCCAGCGCAAGCGAGTTGGTCGACGAGGTGTTCGTCTCCTGTACCGTGTTGGTGTACTCCGGCGACGCCACCACCGTGCCGGGATCGTTCGCCGTGGCGGTGCTGGTGGTCAGATAGTCGGTGAAACTCGTCTCCACGCCCTTGAAGCCGATGGTCTGGCTGTTCGCCACGTTGTCGCTGATGTTGCTGAAGGCGTCGGACTGCGCGGCGAGGCCGCTGACGGCGGTGTTCATGGCGCCTAGGATGGACATGCGGGTCTCCTGACGGTTGGGCTGGGGCGGCGGTGCGCGCACCACGATGGCTCCCGATTGGCTCCCGTTTGGCATGAACCGTGCCAGAGGCGCGGCCGCGCCGCGCCTTGGGTTCGCGGCTGGTTTGGGGCTCCACCCGGCAGGTCGGACCCGGCATGATCTGCCGGCCTGCGCGGTTCGCCGGCCCGATCGGAGCCGTCCGTGCGGCGGTTGCACTGGCGGACATGAGGAACCGCCCTGGCACGACGGATGCTTAGGCGAGGGAGGCACGCCCCGGGCGAGCGCGGACCGCTCACGCCGCCCGATCAAGGATTCCCGATGTCCGCTCTCGCCGTCTCCACCGTGTCTGCCGTGCCTGGTCAGACGTCCGCGGCACAGGCGCCGGCGGTGGTGCTCCTCGCCTTGCCGTTCGCGACGCGGCTCGCCGGCATCCTCGATGCCGCACTGACGTCCGCCACCGGCGCGGCCGGCCCATCGAGCCAGCCGACGGCGGGTGACACGCAGGCCGGCACGACCACGGCGACGTCGCATGGCGCCGACTCCGCGCCAGTCGCCGGGTGGGCGTGGGGCGTCCCGGCCGACACCCAGGACGAGCCCATCCGATCGACCCGGCCCCGGGTATCGCAGGGGCCGCACCATCCGCAGCGCCCGGCGACATCGCAGGACGCCGCCCCCGCCGGGGCGGTGGCTTCGGCTGTCGCCGGGAAGGTCGAAACGAGCTCCTCCGCACTCACCATCAAGCTGGCCGAGACAAAGCCGGGCGGCCA
>JARLGS010000322.1 GCA_031292695.1 Mycobacterium sp.
TGGTGGTCGGCGTCGGCGTGGGTTTGATCTTGGTGGTCTCCACCTACAGACACTCGAGGAACTGATGGGTGCACGGAGCCCCCGCTGATTTCTTGGCCGAGACCGTCGGAGGCGGCGTGCGTAGAGCGAAAGGCACTGATGGTCACGGTAGAGGTCGATCCCGAGCGCGTCGAGTCCCGGCTGGCTGCCGGGGAGGTGGCGTGCCCGTCGTGTCCGCAAGGGGTGCTCGTCCGGTGGGGTTTCGCCCGTTCTCGACCGGTGGTGGGCGTGGCTGAACCGGTACGGCCGCGCCGTTCCCGGTGCCGCGGGTGCGCGGTGACCCATGTGTTGTTGCCGGCAACGTTGGTGCTGCGCAGGGCCTATCTGGCCGAGCTGATCTGGGCGGCGGTGGTGGCCAAGGCGGCCGGTGCCGGGCATCGGGTAATCGGGGCGCGATTGGGGATTCCCGGATCTACGGTCCGCGGGTGGCTGCGGGTGATCACCGGGCGAGCCGAGGTGGTGCGGCACTGGTTCGTCTCGATCGCGGTCACCGCGGGGGTCGACGTGTCGATACCGAAAGCGACCGGATCACGGTGCGGGGATGTGATCGCCGCGGTCGGCCTTGCCACCGAGTCGCTGGCGACGCGGTTCGGCGATGGGCCGGTGATCGGTGCCGTGACGGCGGCCCAGGTCGCTGTCGTGGGCAGCGGTGCCCGGCTGCTGTCACCGGGTTGGCCGCCAGCGCTTTGACCGGTCGGTGCAACACGAACTGACCCTGACATTGACGGCGACGATCGATCAGGGTCGCGGGGATGACTGCCCGGCAACAGATCTGGGTGGCATCGCCAAAGATGAGGGAGCCATTCCGTTGCCAACCGAGGATGAGAAACGACGCGAGCGAAGCCACGCGGTCGGATTGTTCCGCTACCAATTGATCTGCCCGGCACTCGACAGTGGGCTCTCGACGAAGGCCCGTGGCCGCCTGGTCCGCGAGATCGCCGCCCGCGAACACACCGATCCGTTCGGGACGCGGGTGCGCTATTCCCGCGACACCCTGGACCGCTGGATCCGCCGCTACCGCACCGGCGGCTTCGTCGAGCTGATCCCTTCGCCGCGGTCATCGGCGCCGCGCACCGATACCGCGACCCTGGAGATGGCGGCCGCGCTCAAGCGGGAGAACCCGGCGCGCACCGCCGCCCAGGTGGCCCGCATCCTGCGGGCGTCGGCGGGCTGGGCGCCGTCGGAGTCGACGCTCCTGCGGCTGTTTCACCGCCTGGAGTTGATCGGCCCGGCCGCCGGGGACACCCCCACGGTGTTCGGGCGGTTCGAAGCCGAGAACCCCAATGACCGCTGGACCGGGGATGCGTTGCACGGCCCGAGGATTGGCGGCCGCAAGACCTATCTGTTCGCGTTCCTCGATGATCATTCCCGGCTGATCTGTGGCTACCGGTTTGGGTTCAGTGAGGACACCGTCCGGTTGGGCGTGGCCCTGGAGCCGGCGTTGGCCGCCCGCGGGGTCCCGGCCAGCGTCTACGTCGACAACGGTTCGGCGTTCGTCGATGCCTGGCTGTTGCGGGCCTGCGCGAAACTCGGCATCCGGTTGGTGCATTCGACCCCGCACCGGCCTCAGGGCCGCGGGAAGATCGAACGGTTCTTCCGCACCGTGCGCGAACAGTTCCTCGTCGAGATCGTCGACACCACCGCCGAGGAGTTGGCCGGCACCGATCACCGCACCGCGCTGCTGGAACTCAACCAGTTACTGACGGCCTGGATCGAAACCGAGTACCACCGCCGCACCCATTCCGAGACCGGTCAATCCCCGCTGGATCGGTGGGACGCCGGATGGTCCCGGCTGGGTCGCACCCCGTCGATGCCGACGGCACCCGATCTGACCGAGGCGTTCCTGTGGTCGGAGTACCGCACGGTCACCAAGACCGCGACGGTGTCGTTGCACGGCAACACCTACCAAGTCGACGGCGCGCTGGTGGGACGCAAGGTCGAGTTGGTGTTCTCACCGTTCGACATGGAAACCGTCGAGGTTCGATACCAGAACAAGGGTCTCGGGAAGGCGTTGCCGCACAACATCACCCGCCACGTTCACCCAAAGGCTAGAGCTGAGATACCTGAGCCACCGGTGCCCGCGACGGGCATCGACTACCTGAAGCTGACCGCCCAGACCCATCACGAGCAGATCCGCGCCGACCGCAGGATCGGCTACGACGCCCTCTTCGGCAACGCAGACGGCGACGGCGAGCAGATTCCGGGGCAGTTGAGCATTGATGGCATCGAGGACATCACCAGCCAGAGCGAGGCATCGGCATGAGCATCGAACGCCTGCAATCACATTACGGTTTCACCCGCATGCCGTTCGGGCGTGGACTAGCCCCAGCGATGCTGCATCGCCACCCCGGGCACGCCGAAGCGGTCGCCCGCATCACCTGGTGCGTGGACCAACACGCCATCGGGGTCATCACCGGGGAAGTCGGTGCCGGCAAGACCGTCGCGATCCGCGCTGCGACCTCGGCGCTGGACCCAGCGCGGCACGTGATCATCTACCTGCCCAACCCCTCGGTCGGCGTGCGGGGAATGCTGCATCACGTCGTGGGCGCGTTGGGACGGGTGCCCAGTTTCTATACCGCGACGTTGGCCCCGCAAGCCGCCGAGGCGCTCGCCGCCGAGCACGCCGAACGGGGTCGCACCCCGGTCGTGGTCATCGACGAGGCTCACCTGCTCGACAACGCGCAGATGGAGGCGATCCGGATGCTCACCAACCACGACATGGACTCCGGATCACCATTCGCCGCGCTGCTGGTCGGGCAACCAACCTTGCGGCACCGGTTGCGCCTCGGGGTACTTGCCGCACTCGATCAACGCATCGCGGTCCGCTACGCGATAGCCGGCATGCAACCAGCCGACACCGCTGATTACATCGCCCATCACGCCAAGATCGCCGGCCGAACCGATCCCTTGTTCTCCGATGACGCGATCACGTTGATCCACAACGCCGCCCGGGGATATCCGCGGGCGGTGAACAACCTCGCGGTGCACGCCCTGACCGCGGCGTTCGCCGCGAAGTCCTCGATCGTCGACGAGAAGTCCGCCCGCATCGCCGTCACTGAAAGTGGCCACGACTGAATCACTGACCATGCGACGTCACCACAGCGACGACGCCGTCACCAAACCGACGAAGACCCTGCCCGCTACGCGGACAGGGTCTTCGTTAAATCAGAACCATCGGCACCAACCATGACGGCAACGTCTGCATCCTCAATGACGGTCAACA
>JARLGS010000323.1 GCA_031292695.1 Mycobacterium sp.
GCAAGCCCGGCGTCTGCTTCATCATCAGCGGCCCCGGCGTGACCAACGCCGCGACCGCGATCGGCCAGGCCTATGCCGACTCGATTGCGCTGCTGGTGATTTCCAGCGTCAACCACACCGCCAGCCTAGGCAAAGGCTGGGGTTGCCTGCATGAAACCCAGGACCAGCGGGCGATCACCGCGCCCATTACCGCATTTTCCGCGGTGGCCCTGAGCACCGACGACCTGCCGGAACTGATCGCCCGCGCTTTCGCCGTGTTCGACAGCGAGCGGCCACGGCCGGTGCATATCTCGGTGCCGCTGGATGTGTTGGCCGGGCCGATCAGCCGTGACTGGAGTCGCGAGGTGGTGCGTCGCCCCGGACGTGGGCTGCCGAGCGCTCAGGCGCTGGAAGAGGCCGCCCGGCGACTGCAACAGGCCAAGCGGCCGATGATTATCGCCGGTGGCGGTGCGTTGGCCGCCGGGGCCGAGTTGCAGGCCTTGAGCGAACGTCTGGCCGCGCCGCTGTTCACCAGCGTCGCCGGTAAAGGTTTGCTGCCCCCGGATGCTCCGTTGAATGCAGGTTCCAGCCTGTGCGTCGAGCCCGGTTGGGCGTTGATCGCGCAAGCCGATGTGGTGCTCGCGGTCGGCACCGAAATGGCCGATACCGATTACTGGCGTGAGCGCCTGCCGCTGACCGGCGAGGTGATCCGGATCGATATCGACTCGCGCAAGTTCAACGACTTTTATCCCTCTGCCGTGGCGCTGCGGGGGGATGCACAGCAAACCCTCGCCGACTTGCTGACACGCCTGCCGGCTCAGGCCCGGGATTCCCATGCGGCGGTCAAGGCGGTGGCGGCATTGCGCGCGGCTGTGCGCGCCGGCCACGGCCCGCTGCAGACGATCCATCAGCAGATTCTCGACCGCATTGCGGCGGCGATGCCGGCCGACACCGTTATCAGCAGCGACATGACCCAGCTGGCGTATACGGGCAACTACGCCTTTGCCAGCCGGGCTCCACGCAGTTGGTTGCATCCCACCGGCTACGGCACCCTCGGCTACGGCTTGCCGGCGGGGATCGGCGCCAAGCTCGGCGCGCCGCGGCGTCCCGGCCTGGTGCTGGTGGGCGACGGCGGTTTTCTCTACACGGTCCAGGAACTGGCGACGGCTGTCGAGGAACTGGACAGCCCGTTGGTGGTGCTGCTCTGGAATAACGACGCCCTTGGGCAGATCCGTGACGACATGCTCAGCCTGGATATCGAGCCGGTGGGGGTGTTGCCGCGCAATCCGGATTTCGCCCTGTTGGCCCGGGCGTTCGGTTGCAGCGTGTGTGAACCGCGGA
>JARLGS010000324.1 GCA_031292695.1 Mycobacterium sp.
GACGGCGTATTCGGCAAACCCGCCGTCGATCTGGCAGCCCGTGAAGCGCGCGTGCGGACACAGGTTCTCGCGCCCGCTCGTGCAGTAAGCGCAGGTGCCGCAGGTCCAGCCGAGCCAGGGGATGCCGATGCGCTCGCCTGGGGCGGGCCGCTCCACGCCGGGGCCGACGGCCTCGACGCGGCCGATGATCTCGTGGCCGGGGACGATCGGCGCCCGCGCCTCCGGCAGTTCGCCGTCGACCAGGTGCAGGTCGGTACGGCAGACCGCGCAGGCCGCCACGCGCACCAGCACCTGGCCGGGGCCGGGGGTGGGGACGGGCCGGTCTTCGGGGTCGACGGCCTCGCAGACCCGGCGCAGGACCATGGATTTCATGACGGCTTCTCTGCCAGTCGGGCGGTTGGGAAAACGGGACGAGGCAACAGCACGATACCGGAGCGCTGGAACGTCAAGGGACCATGTCGGGGAATCTTACAGGGGCGGAATCGCGATTCGGGGTGGCGAGCCATGTTTTTGGACCCGTTGGGCCTGCCAAAAAACCAAAAAACGTCTCGCAAATATGAACGACTCGGAACATCGACCCGCCACGCCACACCGAAGGCGGCCTTTCCCTGCCGGGCACGTCGGAAAACTTTACAATCAACCAACCGAAGGCTTCCGGACAGGCCAGGGTATCCTGCCGAATCAATGGCCTGCTGAAGTGGCACGCCCTTTGCTTTAACGTTTTGGACGAAATTGTGCTGCGTGCTCCGGTCCAGCCCGGGACATTCAGAAGGGGTGATATGAGCATGTCTCGGATGAAGCTTCTCGTCGGCACCGTGCTGGCTGTTGGCGTCGGCCTTGGCATGTCTGCCCCGGCCTCGGCGGATTTGTGTGTCGGCAACGCGTGCACACAGACATATACTGGCGGGTTCAGCGACCAGGCGATGTCGGCATACGGACTTACGGCCGGCAGCTACAACCTCTTTGATTCAAGCCTCGGCACGCTGGACTCGGTCACGCTGCAGATGTCCCAGAGCATCACTACGGGTGGCTATATCACCAGCAACGCAAGCGGCACGCTCACTACGCTCCATGTTAGCGTCAATGGCTCGATTAACATGGACAGCTTCGGGCCATTGGAAACCGTTTTCTCGCCGAATCTTGTGACAAGCTCCGTCAGCCTAAACTATTCCAACGTCCCGCCCGGCGGAACTGTCTACGTGACGCAGGACCAGACCCCGACGGGTGCGGATTTCGTGAAGACAGGCAGCTACACCAACACCGACACTAATCCGGGTGACTTGTCGCAATTCCTTGGCACGGGGACCGATACTTTGGTCGTTGATGCCTTAAGCAACGTGAACACGTCGACGTCGAGTTATACCGCCCAAATCTTGACCACTGGCAGTTACAACTGGACCCTGACCTACGACTACACTCTGGCGCCCGTCCCCGAGCCCGCGACCATAGCATTGCTGGCGACCGGCCTGATTGGCCTCGGCGTCGTCCGCCGCCGCAAACGCGGCTGACCTGACTGTCGGGAAACCTTACAGGTGGTACCATCCGGTGCCACCTGTTGACGCGTACGCAATCTGATGTCCTGAACGACGGTACACCGACACCGCCGGTACCCTGCTAAAGATCGGGATCGGGCGGAGAGGCTTCGTCATGATCGACAAAATCGTGCGCTCCATGGCCGAGGCCATGGTGGGCATCGGCGACGGGGCGGTGGTGCTGATCGGCGGCTTCGGCGCGGTCGGCCAGCCCGACGCGCTGATCGAGGGGCTGGTCGAACAGGGCGCCACGGACCTGACGGTGGTGGCCAACAACGCCGGCACCGGCCATGCTGGCCTCGCCCGGCTGATGGAACTCGGCCGGGTCCGCCGCATCGTTTGCAGCTTTCCCCGCAGCGCCGGCTCGGTGGTCTTCGAGGACCTCTACAAGGCCGGCAGGCTGGAACTCGAGATCGTGCCGCAGGGCACGCTCGCCGAGCGCCTGCGCGCCGCCGGGGCGGGGGTGGCGGCCTTCTACACGCCGACCGGCGCCGCCACCCTGCTGGCCCGCGGCAAGGAAGTGCGCGACTTCGGCGGCCGGCCGCACCTGCTGGAATACGCGCTGAAAGGCGACGTGGCGCTGGTCGAGGCCTGGCAGGCCGACCGCTGGGGCAACCTCACCTACCGGCGGTCCGGCCGGAATTTTAATCCTGTCATGGCCACCGCGGCGGCACTGACGATTGCACAGGCCCACCATATCGTCCCGCTTGGCGCGCTCGACCCCGAGGCGGTGGTGACCCCCGGCATTTTTGTCCATCGTGTGCTGCACGTGCCGACGAGGAGTACGGACCCATGAACGCCGCGACCCCCTGGAGCCGTAGCGAGATGGCCGCGCGGGTGGCGCGCGACATTCCGGAGGGCTGGACCGTGAACCTCGGCATCGGCATCCCGACGCTGATCGCCGATCACCTGCCCGCCGGGCGCGAGGTCATCATCCATTCCGAGAACGGCGTGCTCGGCATGGGCTCGGCGCCGCCGAAGGAAGCGGCCGACCCGTGGCTGATCAACGCCGGCAAGCAGCACGTCACCCTGCGGCCGGGCGGCTGCTATTTCCACCACGCCGACAGCTTCGCCATGATTCGCGGCGGACATCTCGATCTTTGCGTCATGGGCGGCTTCGAGGTGGCGGCGAACGGCGACCTCGCCAACTGGGCGACCAGCGAGGGCGACACCGCTCCAGCGGTGGGCGGGGCGATGGATCTGGCGGCGGGCACGAAACGACTCTGGGTGGTGATGGAGCACACCACCCGGGACAACAAGCACAAACTGGTGCGCCGCTGCACCTGCCCGCTGACCGCACCGGGGGCGGTGACGCGCATTTACACCAACCTGGCCGTCATCGACGTAACGGCGGAAGGCTTCGTGGTCATCGAAGGGCTGCCTGGATTGTCGCGCGAGGCGCTGCAGGCGGCGACCGGAGCGCCGTTACAATGGGCATGAGCACGAGGACATTGACGGTGCTCGGAGCAGCCGATTGAGGCCAGCGGAGCGGAAATCGGCGCGAATAGTGCCGAATCAAGCGATAATTCTCAATTATGCCTTGACGCGACTCGCAGAATTTGTAGTGCTAGGAACCCAATGGTGGCTGCGCTGTGCTGGCCGCCCCGAGCAACGGTTGAATGATATGTCAGATCAAGGCGAAGCCGATCTGTTCCGCCGGCTGACGGCGCAAATTGTAGCCGCGCACGTCTCCCACAACAAGTTGGACAGCGCGGAAGTGCCGCCGCTGATCGAAATGGTGTACCGGACACTGTCGGACCTCGGCAAGACAGCCGAAGAACCGGTGCGGCCGGAACCGGCTGTTCCCGTCCGGAAGTCCGTGTTCCCCGATTACGTCATTTGCCTGGAAGACGGCAAGAAGCTGAAGATGCTGAAACGGCATCTCAAGACTGCGTACAACATGACTCCCGACCAGTATCGGACGAAATGGGGATTGCCCCGTGACTACCCAATGGTAGCCCCCAACTATGCGGAACACCGCTCGACCCTGGCCCGGAAGATCGGCTTGGGACGCCGCGCCGTCGTCGCGGCCCCGGAGCCGCCGCCGCCGCCCGCCCCGGTGAAGGTCCCGGCCAAGCGTGGACGCAAGCCCGCGGCGAAGTAGCCGGCCCGATCGCGGCCGATCACATAGGACACCCGGCCGGGTCTTCCGGCCGGGTGTTTTTGTTATTCGGCCGATGCGCGCAAGGCGCGTCATGGCGCCGCTCCGGGCAGTCCAAATCGACTCGCATCCGGGCCGACCTTGACGTGGATCAATGCCCCGGCGTCCAGCCTGACCGATACTTTTGTATCCTAGAATACGATTCGGTGAGCATGGAGGGTGCGATGGCTGCGACAACGACACCGGCACAGGGATCTTCCGCGGCACGTCCGTTCAAGGTGCCGGGGCGGACCTACATTTACGCCCTGCTGTTCCTAATGACCGCGATCAATTACGTCGATCGCGTCAACCTGTCGGTCGGGGCCAGTTCGATCGCCAAGGAATTCAGCCTCAGCCCGGTTGAGCTGGGCTGGCTGTTCTCGGCGTTCCTGTGGTCGTACATCGTCTTCATGATCCCCGGCGGTTCGCTCGCCGACAAGTACGGCTTTCGTTTCCTGCCGCCGCTGGCCGTCGGATTCTGGTCGCTGGCCACCGCCGGTACCGCCATGGCCGCCGGGCTAAGCGGCCTGTTGATCGCGCGCATCTGCCTCGGCATCGGCGAGTCCGGCGCCTGGCCGTTCGGCACAAGGGCGGTGCGTGCCTGGGCGCCGCGGTCGGAATACGGCCTCGCCATTTCGGCGATTTCGCTCGGCCAGTCGTTCGGCGTCGGATTCGGCGCGCTGTTCGTCGGCTGGCTGGTGCGCGACTACGGCTGGCGCGCATCGTTCATCATCACCGGCGTCATGGGGCTGGTCTGGGCGGCGGTCTGGCTGATCTTCGTGCGCGATCCGAAGGACACCAAGTGGCTCGCCGACGACGAGCGTGCCATGATCATGGCCGAGCGCGACGATACCAAGGTCACCGACCCGGGTTCCGGCGGCTACCTGGAGTTGCTGCAAAGCCTGCCGATGTGGGGCATCACCATCGGCCAGGGTTGCCTGGTATACGCCTATTACATGCTGCTGACCTGGCTGCCGAACTATCTGCAGACACAACGCCACATCGCGATCTTCGGCTCCGGCATGTACACCGCCATCATCTACGGCACCGCGGTAGTCGGCAGCATCGCGCTGGCCCGCGTCACCGACCTCGTATTCACCCAGGAATCGCTGCGGGCCGGCTCACGGCGGATCGCGGTGGTACTGTCGTTCATCCCGGCGCTGCTGATGGTGACCACGCCCTGGCTCTCCGAAACCTGGGAAGTGGTGGTGGCGCTGACCATTTCGATCACCTTCCTGGCCAATGCCATCTCCCTCAACTCGGTGCTGTGCAACGACCTCGTGCAGCGCCCGGGCGACGCCTCGCGGGCGATGTCGGTGTTCACCGCCGGCGCCAACGTCATCGGCGTCACCGCGCC
>JARLGS010000325.1 GCA_031292695.1 Mycobacterium sp.
GAGCGCAGCGGCTTCGGCCTCGTTGATCCAGCCGGTGCCGGTGGTGGTGGCAACCGCGACGACGGCACGATCGAGCCCGCCGGCCCGCTTGAGCTCTTGGGCGGCCAGCTTCGCCGCCGCCCGGATGCCGTCAGCCGAGTGCAGGCCGGCGTAGGTGCGGATGGGCTCCGTTGCCTTGGTGTTGTTGAACTTCGACAGCTCATCGACGGAAGGGCCGTTGCCGACGAAAATCCGGCCCTGCCGACCCAGCGACGACCAGGTCACCAATGACTGCGGCCCGCCGGACCGCAAAGGTGTTGTCGGAGCGGGGTTGTCGGGACTGTCCTCGTCGTTCGCGGTGGCGAAGGTGTGGTTGATGGTCGACATGGCGAAGCGAGCCACCACTCCGTTGAGGATGGCCACGAACAGGGAGACGACCAGCAACACCGCCACCACGCCGGATACCCGCGGCGGCGCGATGCGTTCCAGTTGCCGGATCAAGAAGCGCACCAATTTGCGGACCAGCTGTCCGATTTCGACGAATGCGAACAGGAAGACGATCGAATACACGGCTGTCAGGGGGTGATCCCAGAACCGCATCCGGGGCACGCCCATCAGGTCGCGGACCTCGTCCTGCCAGACGTGGAACCAGATGACCGCGAGCACCTGGCCGACGACGCCGACCGCGATCAGCGCCAGCCAGGCCCACCGGGGTGCCTTGGGGCTGCTGTCCTTGGACCGCATGTAGCGGACCAGCCACACGCCGAGCACTCCGAAGCCGTAGCCACTCGCCCCGGCAGCACCACTGACGATGCCCTGGAACAGCGGGCCACGCGGCAGCAGCGACGGGGTCATCGAAAGCCAGATGAACACCAAACCGGTCGCAGTGCCGAAGAAGGTGTAGTGCCGCACCCACCAATCCGGTTTTGGCTCATCCGCTTTCGTCTCGACCACCGGTTCGGCTACCGCGACGGCGGTCCCGCCGTCGGCGTTGTCATCGTCGGCAGGAGCAGAGTCTGGTGCGGTATCGGCCACCGCTCGACTTTACCGATGCGTGAAGTTCGGCGGGCGCTTCTCTGTGAAGGCGGCCATGCCCTCGGTCTGGTCCTCGGTGGCGAATGCCGAGTGGAACAGCCGGCGCTCGTAGAGCAGGCCTTCGGTGAGCGTGGTCTCGAACGCACGGTTGACCGCCTCTTTGGCCATCCGCGACGCCGAAAGCGACATACCGGCAATGGTTTTGGCGACTGCGGCAGCCTCTTCGAGCAGCTTGTCGGCCGGTACCACGCGGGACACCAGGCCACACCGCTCGGCCTCTTCGGCGTCCATGTTGCGCCCGGTGAGGATCAGGTCCATCGCTTTGGCCTTGCCGACCGCGCGGGTCAGGCGCTGGCTGCCGCCCATGCCGGGCAGCACACCCAGCTTGATCTCCGGCTGGCCGAATTTCGCGGTTTCGGCGGCGATCAGCAGGTCGCACATCATGGCCAGCTCGCAACCGCCGCCGAGCGCGTAGCCTGCGACCGCGGCGATGGTGGGGGTGCGGGTGGCGGCGAACTGACCCCACAGTGCGAAGAAGTCGGCAGCGAACACCTCGGCGAAGGTGAGGTTCGCCATCTCCTTGATGTCGGCGCCGGCGGCGAAGGCCTTCTCGCTGCCGGTGATGACGATGGCACCGATGCCGGGGTCGCCGTCGAGTTGGGCTGCGGCCGTAGTGACTTCGACCATGACCTGGCTGTTCAGCGCGTTGAGGGCCTTGGGCCGGTTCAGCGTGATGGTGGCGACGCGGTCGTCGCGGGTGACCAGGATGGTCTCGAAGTTCTCGGTGGTCATGGCGGGCTCCTAGAAAGTGAGGTCGGGATCGGCGGAAACGAAGTAGGCGTCGATGTCAGCGGTGCTGCAGCCGGCCGGGCTGGCCGGCGACCACTGCGGGTTGCGGTCTTTGTCGACGAGTTGGGCACGGATGCCCTCGACGAAATCATGCGACCTGAGCGAGGCCATCGAGACCCGGAATTCCTGCGTGAGGGCGTCTTCCAGCGTTGGCAGTTTCGCGGCACGGCGCACGGCTTCCAGTGTGACGGCCAATGCGATCGGGGACCGGGTGGCGATCAAATCGGCCGCGTCGTTCGCTGGGCCGGCTTCGTGTCCGCGCAGGTTGGCCAGAATCTCCGCGATGGTATCGGCGGCATAGCATTCGTCGATCCAATGCTGTTGCGCCACAAGGTCACTGGGTGGTGGTTCGATGGCGTACGCGGCAACTGCAGCGTCGACGCTGTCGCTGATGACGCGGTCGCGGAATGCCGCCAGATCGGCCTGCGGGACGAAATGGTCGGCAAAACCCATCGCGATGGCGTCCGCGCCGGAGAATGGCGCGCCGGTCAGTGCGGCGTGCAGTCCCAGTCCGCCGGGCGCCCGGGACAGTAGGTACGTGCCGCCGACGTCCGGGATGAAGCCGATGCCGACCTCCGGCATGCCCAGCTTGGTCTTCTCGGTGACGATACGGACATTGCCGTGGGCGCCGACGCCGACGCCGCCGCCCATCACGATGCCGTCCATCAGCGCGACGTACGGCTTGGGGTAGCGGCCGATGTGGGCGTTGAGCAGATACTCGTCGTGCCAGAACTCGCGGGCGTAGGAGCCGTCGGCCTTGGCACTGTGGTACAGCGCGACGACGTCGCCGCCGGCGCACAGCCCACGCTCGCCGGCGCCGGTGAGCAGCACCGCGCGGATGGTGTCGTCTTTTTCCCAGTAGTCGAGGGACTGCTGGAGGCCGGCGACCATCACATCATTGAGCGAGTTGATGGCTTTCGGTCGATTCAGCGTCACGATGCCGACGCCGTTCGCGACATTTACTAGGATATCCTCGTTTTCCGCCACGTATGCAATCTAGATCGTCGGGCACGGGCAGCGCTCAGCGGGTAACGTTTCACAGTAAGTTCCCAGTTTTTCGGTCTCGCTGGGAACCAACACCCGACGCCGTACGTTATGTGGGTGTTCGTCAGTAGGCGGACCACAGCTTTCAGAGAGGAACCCGACGGTGCGCGAGAGCAGCAACCCGGTATTTCGGTCCCTGCCCAAGTCGCAGGGCGGATACGCGCAATTCGGTGGTGGCGCCGCGGCTTATGGTGCCCAGCAGACCATGTCCCAGCCATACACCCAGTACCCGCCGCAGCAGGCCGGCTTCTCCCGCCCGCTGACCATTGATGACGTCGTCACCAAGACCGGCATCACCCTGGCCGTGCTGACCGTCAGCGCGGTGGTTTCATACTTCGCGATCATGTCGAACCTCTCGCTGGCCGGGCCGCTCGCCATGATCGGCGCGCTCGGCGGCCTGGCGTTGGTGCTGGTCGCCACGTTCGGCCGTAAGCAGGACAACCCGGCGATCGTGCTGAGCTACGCAGTGCTGGAGGGCATGTTCCTCGGCGCCTTCTCGTTCATCCTGGCCAATCTGACGGTCTCCGGCGCCAATGCCGGCGTCCTGATCGGTCAGGCGATCCTGGGCACCTTCGGTGTGTTCTTCGGCATGCTCGTGGTCTACAAGACGGGCGCCATCCGGGTCACCCCGAAGTTCACCCGGATGCTGGTCGCCGGCATGTTCGGCGTCCTGGCTCTGATGCTCGGCAACCTGGTGCTCGGCATGTTCGGTGTCGGTGGCGGCGCGGGCATGGGCCTGCGCAGCGGCGGCACCATCGCGATCGTCTTCTCGCTGGTCTGCATCGCGCTGGCCGCGTTCAGCTTCCTCGTCGACTTCGATGCCGCTGACCAGATGATCCGCGCCGGCGCGCCGGAGAAGGCGGCCTGGGGTATCGCACTCGGCCTGACCGTCACCCTGGTCTGGCTGTACGTCGAGATCCTGCGCCTGCTGAGTTACTTCAACAACGACTAGCCCACACGAATGAGGGGCGTCCGCTACGGCGGGCGCCCCTCATTTTTGTATTGCTCGGCCTAGATGGCGCGTGGCTTGACCCGGCTCGCGGCTTCGGCTGCATTACGGCGTGCGGTGTCGATGTCCTCGGCGCGGGCCAGGGCAACACCCATGCGGCGGGTGCGGAAGCTCTCCGGCTTGCCGAACAGACGAAGATCGGTGCCCGGTACCTGAAGGGCATCATCGACACCGTCGAACACGATGCCCGCCGCCTCGACACCGCCGTAGATGACGGCGCTGGCGCCGGAGGTCTTGAGCGTGGTGTCGACCGGCAGACCGAGGATTGCCCGCGCATGCAGCTCGAATTCGCTCTGCCACTGGGTGATCATGGTGACCATCCCGGTGTCGTGCGGGCGCGGACTCACCTCGCTGAACCACACGAAATCGCCCTTGACAAACAGCTCGACGCCGAAGACACCTTGTCCGCCAAGGTTTTCGGTGACTTTCTGGGCGATGCTCTTGGCGTTGTCCAGCGCCGCCGCCGACATCGGGTGCGGCTGCCAACTCTCGACGTAATCGCCGCTGACCTGCCGGTGGCCGATCGGCGCACAAAACTGGGTGGCGATCTCGCCGTTGACGCCGCGGGCCCGCACCGTCAAAAGGGTGATCTCGTAGTCGAAATCGATGAAGCCCTCGACGATGATCCGGGTGTTGGTAACCCGCGCCCCGCCCATCGCGTACTCCCAGGCCTTGGCGATATCGCCCGGCCCGTCGAGCTTGCTCTGGCCCTTGCCCGAGCTGCTCATCACCGGCTTCACCACGCAGGGATAACCGATGCCGCCTTCGATCGCGGCCTGCAGTTCCTCCAGAGAGCTGCAGAACTGATAGGGGCTGCTCGGCACTCCCAGTTCCTCGGCAGCCAGCCGGCGGATGCCCTCGCGGTCCATGGTCAGCCTGGCGGCGCGCGCGGTTGGGATCACCCGCACCGCGCCGCCGTCTTCGAGCTCCTGCAGTGCCCCCGTCGCGATGGCCTCGATCTCCGGCACGACCAGATCCGGCTTCTCGGCCTCGATCAGCGCCTTGAGCTGGCCGGGGTCGGTCATCGAGATGGTCCGGGAGTGGTGGGCCACCTGCTGGCCCGGGGCGTTCTCGTAGCGGTCGACCGCGATGGTCTCGACGCCGAGGCGCTGCAGCGCGATCACTACTTCGCGGCCGAGTTCGCCGGAGCCGAGCAGCATGACTCGGGTCGCATTGGGTGACAGTGGGGTTCCGATGGTGGTCATCGGATGAGCATCCTAATTGGGTTGACCCTGTACCGAGGGCACGAGCTACTCGAACAAGAGCACCATCGCGGCAGGGTCAACGCGAGTTGTGCACAGTTGGCGGTTGATCCACACACGACGGCGGTGGTCGCGGTTGCCGGTCCTCTTCTGTCAGAGGGGCGCCCGACGGTGGCGTGATGACCACAGAATCGGAACCATTCATCGGCAGCGAGGCGCTTGCGACCGCGTCGCTCACCCGGTACGAGTTACGCCGCTACTACCGGGCGATACTGCCGAACGTCTACGTGGACAAGCGAATTGAGCCGTCCTTACGGCAGCGTACGAAGGCGGCGTGGTTGTGGTCCGGGCGGGAGGCCGTCATCGCCGGAAGTACTGCAGCAGCATTACACGGCGCTGGCTGGGTGTCTGACGGCGTGCCGATTGAACTCATCTACGCCAACACCAGGCCGCCGAGAAACGTCATTGCCCGCGACGACCTGATCTACGAGGAGGAGATCGAGCGCATTGATGGTCTGACCGTCACCGCACCCTCGCGGACGGCATTCGACCTGGGACGCCGGGGCCGTATCAACGACGCCATTGCAAAGCTGGACGCACTCGGTGCGGCAACCGGGTTCACCGTCGAGGAGGTTCGTGCAGTCGCGGGCCGTCATCGTCACACCCGGGGGCTGCGCCAACTGGAGCGGGCGCTGGACCTCTTTGATCCCGGTGCCCAGTCGCCGAAAGCGACCTGGTTGAGGCTGCTGCTCATGGCCGAGGGCTTCCCGCGACCGCAGACCCAGATCCCGGTGCCTGGCCCCAACGGGCACCCCAAGTACTACCTGGACATGGGGTGGGAGGAGTTGATGTTGGCGGTCGAATACGACGGCGTGCAGCACGCTTCCCAACTTGGCTACGACATCATGCGGAATGAGTACCTCGCCGGCGTGGGGTGGACGGTCGTCAGGGTGGCCGCCGGTCATCGTCGTGGGGAGATCGTCGGGTGGATGAATCGGGCGTGGGCGCGTGCGCAGTACCGGCGGAATCCGGCGGCCTTTCTCCCCGGCTCGGAAGGCGCCGGGTACTCGCACGAATAGGCCGGGGATTCAGGGTCAGCGCTGCGACGGCCCAGAAACACGTTGACCCTGCACTCTGGGCGCACGTCACTCGAACAAATGCGCCCTGAGTACAGGGTCAACGGCAGGCGGCAGTGCGCCGCTTCAGGAACTTAGGACAGCCGCTCGATGACCATGGCCATGCCCTGGCCACCACCGACACACATGGTCTCGATGCCGTACTGCTTGTCGTAGGTCTGCAGGTTGTTGATCAGCGTCGCGGTGATGCGGGCGCCGGTCATACCGAACGGGTGACCCAGAGCGATGGCGCCGCCGGACACGTTCAGCTTGTCCTCGTCCATGCCCAGGGCCCGGGCCGAGCCCAGCACCTGAACAGCGAAGGCCTCGTTGATCTCGTAGAGGTCGATGTCGCCGATCGCCATCTTGGCATTGCCCAGCGCCTGCTTGACCGCCTCGATCGGGCCCAGGCCCATGATCTCCGGCGACAGACCCGACACACCGGTCGAGACGATGCGGGCCAGCGGGGTCAGGCCGAGGGCCTTGGCCTTCTCGTCGCTCATGATCACCACGGCGGCCGCGCCGTCGTTCAGCGGGCAGGCGTTACCGGCGGTGATGGTGCCGTTCGGGCGGAACACCGGCTGCAGTTGGCTGATCTTCTCGTAGCTGGTGCCGGCGCGCGGGCCGTCGTCCTTGGAGACCACGGTGCCGTCGGGCAGCGTGACCGGCACGATCTCACGCTCGAAGAAGCCGGCGTTGATGGCGGCCTCAGCGCGGTTCTGCGACCGGACGCCCCAGTGGTCCTGGTCCTCACGGCTCACGCCGGTGTTGATGGCGACGTTCTCGGCGGTCTGGCCCATGGCGATGTACACGTCGGGCAGCACGCCGGCCGCGCGCGGATCACTCCACTCGGTGGCACCCTCGGCCTGCTTGACGGTGCGGGCCTGGGCCTCGTCGAACAGCGAGTTCTTGCTGTTCGGGGCACCGTCGGCGGCGCCGACACCGAAGCGCGACACGGTCTCGACACCGGCCGAGATGAAGGCGTCACCCTCACCGGCCTTGATCGCGTGGAACGCCATGCGGGTGGTCTGCAGCGACGACGAGCAGTACCGGTTGACGGTGGTACCCGGCATGAAGTCGTAGCCGAGCTCGACGGCCACCGCGCGGGCGATGTTGTAGCCGGCCTCACCGGCGGGCTGCGCGCAGCCCATCATGAGGTCGACGACGTCGCGCGGGTCGAGCGCGGGCACCTTGTCCAGCGCGGCGCGGACCATCTGGGCGGCCAGGTCGTCGGGCCGCATGGTGGCCAGCGAGCCCTTGACGGCGCGGCCGATGGGGGAGCGGGCCGTGGCGACGATGACGGCTTCGGGCATGACGTCTCCTCTGAAGTCAAGAGTATTGCTAGGGGAGAACGCTAGCCCGTCACCGGAGCGACGATCGGCGCGGGTACGCCTGTGGTGCGCCGCCACAACCGGGAGACACCGATCAGCCGGGACAGCAGGGTGGTCACTTCGGCGGTCCGGGAGACCAATGCCGATGCCGGTGGCGAGTCAGATGTCCACTCGCCCAACGCGTCACACAGCGCCGGGAGCAGCTGCTGAGCGGCCAGCGAGTACCCGGCGGCCGACGGGTGGAACATGTCCGGCGAGAACAGCACGTCGGGCGCCTTGCGGAAGTCCGGCGCCAACAGGTCGGAGAACGGCACCGGCGCGCCGCCGGCGGACCGCACTTGACCGGCCTGGGCGTGGGCCAACCGCAGCCCGCGGTTGCGCGTCACCCAGCGCAGCGGCTGGGGGATGGCGGCGATGGCGCCGAAGTCCGGACACGTGCCGACGACCACCACCGCGCCGCTGGCGCGCAGCCTCTGCACCGCGTTGCCCAGCCGCCGGGCCGACTGCCCGATGCCGTTGACGGCGGTGATGTCGTTGGCGCCGATCATGATCACCGCCGCGTCCGGCGGCGGTCCCGCGACGAACATCGCGTCGATCTGGCCGGACAGCCCCTTCGAGGTGGCCCCCACGATCGCCTTGGTGGACAACCGGATTCGCTTGCCCGACTGCTGGGCCAACCCGCGAGCGAGCAGCACCCCGGGTACTTCGTCGGCGGTGACGCAGCCGTACCCGGTGGCGGTGGAGTCACCGAAGACCATCAAGTGCAGGTCGAATGGCGCCCCGCGCTGCCATTTCTCGACGGGTCCGCCATCGGGGCTGTAGATGCCGTCGGCTCTGGGTGGGACGTCCCACGACTTGGGTATCACTCGGCGGGCCTTGGCGGCCTGCCCGCTCAACAGGTTTCGCGCTCCGACATACGCCGAGCCCGTCGAGGCCAAGGTGGCCGCGGTAGCCAGGGCGATGGTCGTCCGACGCGGTGCACGTATGCCCACGCCGATCAGTTTAGGTGCGCAGCGCAGATTCGCAGGTCGATGAACCGCGGGCGGCGTGGTCACGTATACATATCGACTGTGGCATCAATTTGAGCACTTTGATTGTTGATTTACTTAGCAGTGACAAGCTAAGTTACGCGGGTTGTCTATATGTGACGTAGCTAACGAAGTACACCGGGCACTACAAAGGCGTAGGAGTGGTGGCGATGACCGCACCGAGTAGGGTCGTGAGGACCCATAGCATTGCTGTAAATGCTGCGAAAGGGCGTAAGCCACGGCGTTATCCGGTCAGTGACGGCGCGCCGGTCGAGATCGTCGAGGACGGTCCAAGCCTCGCCGGACGGCTCATGGCCTTGGCCGCTACCCTCACTATCAAGCCAACTCTGACCATCGGCAGCTACGCCCCCAAGGCGCCCTGGCCGTGGGGGATGCTGGACTTCGTCGCCCGCATCATGCGGCCGGAACCCGGTACCATCCGCGCGACCATCGGCCTGCCGAACTGTACGGCGCACCTGGTCCGCGCACCCGGCGTGCTGCCGGCAGACGGCAGGCGCAGTGTCGTTCTGTACATGCACGGCGGGGCATTCTTGACCTGCGGCGTGCACACCCACGGCCGGCTGGCCGGCACGCTGTCGAAGTACGCCGACGCCCCCGTCCTGATCGTCGACTACCGGATGATCCCGAAGCACTCGATCGGTGAGGCCATCGAGGACTGCCACGACGCCTACCGTTGGTTGCGTCTGAAAGGCTACGAGCCGGATCAGATTGTGCTGGCCGGGGATTCGGCCGGCGGCTTCCTGTCGCTGGCGCTCGCCGAGAAGCTGCACGAGGAGGGTGAGCTGCCGGCTGCGGTGGCGACCATGTCGCCGCTGTTCGAGATTGACAATGAGAGCCGGGCTCAGCACCCGAACATGAAGTCCGATGCGATGTTCCCACCGCGGGCGTTCGACGCGCTGATCGAGCTCATCGAGCACGCCGCGGCGCGGCACATCGTCGACGGCCGTCCCGAAGAGGTGTACGAGCCGCTGGACCATGTCGAGCCGGGCCTGCCGCGCACCCTGATTCATGTCTCCGGCTCGGAGGTGCTGCTCAACGACGCCCGCAAGGCCTCGCACATGCTGGCGGCCTGCGGCGTACCGGTCGAGGTGCACGTGTGGCCCGGCCAGATGCACGTGTTCCAGCTCGGTGCCCCGCTGGTCAAAGAGGCCGAGCGTTCGCTGAAGCAGATCGGCGAATACATCCGCGAGGCAACCTGGTAATCCGGTATGCGCAACCGCGGTGCGGCCTGACAACATGTACGCATGCGCATCGCCCGGCACGTCAGTGAGCTCATCGGCAATACCCCTCTGGTACAGCTGAACTCCGTTGTTCCTGCGGGGTCCGGGGTGGTCGCAGCCAAGGTCGAATACCTCAATCCCGGGGGCAGCGCCAAGGACCGCATCGCGGTCAAGATGATCGACGCCGCCGAGCAGGCCGGGCTCCTCAAGCCCGGCGGGACCATCGTCGAACCCACCTCCGGGAACACTGGTGTCGGCCTGGCCATCGTGGCGCAGCAGCGCGGCTACAAGTGCATCTTCGTGTGCCCGGACAAGGTCAGCGAGGACAAGCAGAACGTGTTGCGCGCCTACGGCGCCGACGTCGTGGTGTGCCCGACTGCCGTGGCGCCCGAACACCCGGACAGCTACTACAGCGTTTCGAACCGGCTGACCGCCGAGATCGACGGCGCCTGGAAGCCCGACCAGTACTCCAACCCGAACGGTCCGGCCAGCCACTACGAGACCACCGGCCCGGAGATCTGGGCCGATACCGACGGCAAGATCACCCATTTCGTCGCGGGCGTGGGTACGGGCGGCACCATC
>JARLGS010000031.1 GCA_031292695.1 Mycobacterium sp.
TACCGCCCGCCCCGCCTCCTCGCTCATGACCTCGACCAGACGGCCAATTTCATCATCCTGGCTGTCATCGCAAACGATGATTTCGAGATTGCCGTAGCTCTGGCCCAAGGCACTGTGCAGGGCCTTGGCAAAAAAGCGTGGATTGACGGCGGGAATGACGAGACTGACGAGTGGGGCTGGATTCACGGCGGGGCTCGCAAGCGGCGCGACTCACCCGATCGGACGAGCCACTGAAACCGCTGAAAAAGGCGGTTGGTAGAGGCGCGAGAGCCACGATGGCTCCCGCGTCCGGGTCTAATCAGATCTTGTTGAACAGACCCAGTTGGCTGATTTTGCTGAAGGCCAACTGCGCCGCCTGCAACATGGTCTGCTGCAGGGTCAGCTGGGTCATGACCGCCGCCGGGTCGGCGTCGCGAATCGCCCCCTGGGCGGTAGTGTTGGCCAGGACCAGGCTCTGGTTGGTGGCGTCCTGGGCATCCAGGGTCTGGCCACGGGTACCGATGGCGGTGACCGCGCTGCCCGCCTGGTCCATGGCGCTGGTGACGTTGCTGACCCCGGCGTTCATGGTCGCCAGCAGCTTTTGCTGGGCAACCGGATTGCCATCGGCCGGCGTGTTCAACGAACCAATCATCTGGTTCAAGGTGTCGAGGATGTTCTGGGTCTGGTGATTGTTCGGCTGGACCACAAACTGATCACCGGCCGCCGGCGTACCGCCGAAGGTCAGGCTGACCCCCGCCGCCGTTGCCGTCGAGCCGGCCATGGTGCCCGAGGACACCGGCCGGCTGCTGGCCGTGACCGGCGCCGCGTAGAGGTCGTAGGCCGTGGCACTGGTGAACTTGAGGATCGCCCCGCCGGTGGGGAAGGTACTGTCGTAGGCCGCCTGGTTGGTGGTCGTCGCCCCGGTCACCACCGCGGTCGACGGGTTGCCGGCGCTGCGCGAGGTATTGAAGGTATCCGGCTGCGCCGCCAGGGTGAAGCTATGCCCGGCAATCACGGTGTCCGGCACATCGCCAGTCTTGAGGTTGAGGTTCA
>JARLGS010000326.1 GCA_031292695.1 Mycobacterium sp.
GCGAGGCCGGAGCCCAGCGCTGCCACTCCCACGGTCCGCCGGCGAGAGTGGGCACTACGCCGTGGGTGACTGACCGGGCCAGTAGCTCCCAGGTCATACCGAGGTCGAGGGTCCACCGTTTCTGGTTGACCACCAGCAGGTACACGCCGATCCAGCCCACGGTCATGGTCAGCAGTCCCAGCCACAGCCGCAAACCCTTGAGCCACACCAACTTCACCGAACCGGTCTTGGTCACATATGCCAACAGCCAGCACACCGCGAAGGCTGTGAACGGGATGACCGAGCACTTCTCGAAGAACACCAGCCCGCCCAGGTAGGCCAGGCAACCGGTCCACACATAGCGCTGATTGCCGGTGCGCACCAACAGAATTGCGTCGGCGCACACCCAGGCCATGGCAGCGGCCATCGGTAGCGCGTTGAGCCCTGCTGACCACCAGGCGAAAGCCGGCACCCCCAACGGGGTGAACAGGGCAAAAGCCAGTGGTACCAGCAGCGCCGGCCGCCAGCCCAGGATCACTCGCAGCGCGCGAACCAATGCCAACGATGCGACCAGTTGCAGCACAACGAGGCTCACCGCCGGCCAGAACCAGTTCAACGGCGCCAGTCGGCTCAGCACCCCGGCAAGTAGGAACCCCGCGGGCATGACGTGACCGTCGTGGTCATTGAAAAGAAAGTCGGGCGACAGCAGCGAATGAGTGCCGGCCTTGCCGATCAGGATCAGGTCGTCCCAGTAGAAATAGCCCTGAAATGCCAGCACCGCCCGCAGTATCAGCTGCAGCACCACCAGTGCGGCGGCGGTTCGGGCGACCCAGTTCACTCTTTCCGACTGTACGGGGCAGTCGCCGGCGACCGTCGGTATGGTGGCCCCGTGCGAACACTTGTCACTGGAGCTGCCGGGTTCATCGGGTCGACGCTGGTCGACCGGCTCCTCTGCGAAGGCCACGACGTCGTCGGGCTCGACGACCTGAGCAGCGGCAAGCGCGAGAACCTCGCCGACGCCGACCAGAACGCGCAGTTCCAGTTCGTCGAAGCCGACATCGTCGACGCCGATCTGCAGACCATCGTGGCCGATGCCCAGCCGGAAGTGATCTTCCATCTGGCCGCGCAGATCTCCGTCGCCCGGTCGGTGACGGACTCACCGTTCGATGCCGGGGTCAACGTCGTCGGCACGGTGCGGCTGGCCGAGGCGGCGCGCAGCAACGGCGTCCGCAAGGTGGTGCACACCTCATCGGGCGGGTCCATCTACGGCGTGCCACCGGGCTATCCGACCAACGAGGACATGCCCACCGACCCGTCGTCCCCGTACGCCGCCAGCAAGGTGTGTGGCGAGGTGTACCTGAACATGTTCCGGAACCTGTACGGGCTGGACTGCTCGCACATCGCGCCGGCCAACGTCTACGGCCCGCGGCAGGACCCGCACGGTGAAGCGGGCGTGGTCGCGATCTTCAGCCAGGCGCTGCTGGCCGGCCGGCCCACCAAGATCTTCGGCGACGGCTCCGACACCCGCGACTATGTCTTCGTCGACGACGTGGTGGACGCGTTTGTCCGGGCCGGCGGTGAAGCCGGGGGCGGGCTGCGGTTCAACGTCGGCACCGGGGTGGAGACCTCCGTGGCGCAGCTGCACGCCGCGATCGCCGCGGCCGTCGGAGTGCCGGATGCGCCAGAGTTCCACCCGCCGCGCCTCGGGGACCTGCGTAAGTCGCGCCTGGACATCACCCGGGCCAACACGGTGCTGGGCTGGAGCCCGAAGGTCGCGCTGACCGAAGGGGTTTCCCGGACGGTCGATTTTTTCCGCGTCTGACCTGCAAATACACAGAAAAAGATTGTAAGTACTCACTTTCTAGACTAGCCTCGCGTCATGACCTACGACGTGATCGTCTCTGGCGGCCTCTGGTTCGACGGCGCCGGCAACAAGCCCCTGAAGCGCAATCTGGGTATCCGCGACGGTGTCGTCGTCACTGTCTCCACGCAACCGCTCGATGAGACGGGCTGCCCGGACGTCATCGACGCCCGCGGCAAGTGGGTGATCCCGGGCTTCGTCGACGTTCACACCCACTACGACGCAGAGGTGCTGCTCGACCCGGGCCTGCGTGAGTCGGTGCGCCATGGCGTGACCACGGTGCTGCTGGGCATGTGTTCGCTGTCGACCGTGTATGCCGACAGCGAGGACGCGGCCGATCTGTTCAGCCGTGTCGAAGCGGTGCCGCGCAACTTCGTGCTCGGTGCGCTCGAGCAGAACAAGACCTGGTCCGGCCCGGCCGAATACGTCCGCGCGATCGAGGCACTTCCGCTCGGCCCCAACGTCAGCTCGCTGCTGGGCCATTCCGACCTGCGGACCTCGGTGCTCGGGCTGGACCGCGCGACCACGCCGAACGTCACCCCGACCAACGCCGAGCTGGAAACCATGGCCGCCCGCCTCGAGGCTGCGCTGGACGCCGGCATGCTCGGCATGTCGGGCATGGACGCCGCGATCGACAAGCTCGACGGTGACCGGTTCCGGTCCCGCGCGCTGCCGTCGACCTTCGCCACCTGGCGCGAGCGCCGGCGCCTGATCAAGGTGCTGCGCAAGCGCGGCCGCATCCTGCAGAGCGCACCCAATGTGGCCAAGCTGCAAGAGGCCTTGAACTTCTTCCTGGAGAGCAGTGGCTGGTTCGGCCGTCGCCCCGGCGTCCGGATGAGCCTGCTGGTGTCGGCCGACGCCAAGTCCTCGCCCGGTGCAGCCTACGTGCTGGGCCCGATCACCCGACTGGCCAACAAGTTCCTGAACTCGAAGGTCCGCTTCCAGCATCTGCCAGTTCCGTTCGAATTGTATTCGGACGGAATCGATCTGCCGGTTTTCGAGGAGTTCGGCGCCGGTACTGCGGCACTGCATCTGCGGGATCAGCTGGAGCGCAACAAGCTGATGGCCGACCCGGAGTACCGGCGCCGGTTCCGGAAGTCGTTCGACAAGCACGTGCTGGGCCCGACCCTGTGGCACCGCGACTTCCACGACTCGACCATTGTCGAGTGCCCGGATAAGTCATTGGTGGGCAAGAGCTTTGGCCAGATTGCCGACGAGCGCGGCGGCCACCCGCTCGATGCCTTCCTGGACGTCCTGGTGGAGAACGGCGAACGTAACGTCCGCTGGACCACCATCGTGGCCAACCACCGGCCCAAGCAGCTCGACAAGCTGGCCAAGGAACCGTCGGTACACATGGGCTTCTCGGATGCCGGTGCGCACCTGCGCAATATGGCGTTCTACAACTACGCGCTGCGGATGCTCCGGCGGGTGAACGACGCGGACAAGAAGGGCCGGCCGTTCATGACCACCGAGCACGCCGTGCACCGGTTGACCGGCGAGGTCGCCGACTGGTTCGGCCTCGACGCCGGCACCCTGCGCCAGGGCGACCGCGCTGACTTCGTGGTGATCGACCCGGCCGAGCTGACCGGCGAATTGGATGCGTACCACGAAGATTCGGTTCCCTTCTACGGGGGCCTGAGCCGCATGGTGAACCGCAACGACGCCACGGTGGTGGCGACCGGGGTGAACGGCCAGGTCGTGTTCCGTGCCGGCGAATTCCGCGAAGGGTACGGTGAGACCGTGAAATCCGGCCACTACCTACCGGCGCGCGGGGCGAAACTGCCTGTCGCTCAATCGGTCTGAGATGGCCGACACCCCGCGGCAACCCAGGACCCAGCAGCAGCGCCGCGAGGAGACTCGGGCGCGGCTGCTGGACGCCGCGATCGAGACCATCGTCGAGGTCGGCTACGCCCGCGCCTCGGCGGCGGTGATCGCCCGCCGCGCTCAGGTGTCCGATGGTGCGCTGTTCAAGCACTTCGCCACCATGGGTGACTTCATGGCGGCCGTCACGCTCGAGGTCATGCGCCGGCAGCTCGAGCAGTTCAGCAAGCAGGTCGCGGAAATTCCGTCGGATCGGCCCGCGCTCGAAGGCGCGCTGATCGCGCTGCGCGATATCAGCGGCAATGCCACCAATACCGTGATGTACGAGCTGATGGTCGCGGCGCGTACCGACGAGAAACTGCGGGCCACCCTGCAGGGCGCGCTCGTCGAGTACAGCCGCAATATCTACGAGACCGCGCAGGCGTTGCCCGGCGCGGACCAGTTGCCGCCCGAGCATCTGATGATGCTGGTCGCCGTACTGATCAACACCTTCGACGGTGCCGCGCTGGTGCGTGCGGTGCTGCCACAGCCGGACCTCGAAGAAGGCCGCATCCAGCTGCTACTGGCCATGTTGGGCGGGCTCGGCGCTCAGACCTGACGCGTAGGCGGGTCGGCTTCCGGGACCCGCGCGCCTTCCAGC
>JARLGS010000327.1 GCA_031292695.1 Mycobacterium sp.
CTGCCCACCACACTGCGCCAGTACCCGACGATCTCCTCTGCTCCGTTGCTCGTCGCGGCCATCGACGTCAACGGCGACCTGTATCCCGACATCCTGGCCGCCTCGGCCAATGACGACCAGCTGTCGGTGTTGATCAACGCCGGACTGGGCGACGCCACCTTCCACGCCGCTGTCAACTATCCGCTGGACCCGCCAAACTCACCGGAGGGCATGGCGGTGGCCGATCTCAACGGCGACCAGCTGCCCGATGTCGTCGTGGTGAACTACTCCGGCACGATGTCGATTCTGCTGGGATCGAGCGCCCAGCCCGGCACCTACCCGACTCGCACGGATTACAGCCTACCGGCGGGGGCGGGTCCGACTCCCTATAGCTATGTGCACGTCGGCGACTTCAACCGCGACGGCCACAACGACATCGTGACGCCGAACTACTACACCGGCTCCCTGGTGACGCTCCTCGGCGATGGCAGCGGCCTGTTCCACGCGCCGCCGATCCTCACGCAGACACCATCCCAGCAGCCGATAGCGGTCACCACCGCCGACTTCAACCGGGATGGCCATCTCGATGTGCTGCTCACCTTCCTCTCGCCGGGCCGCGTGGCGATCATGCTCGGATATGGCAACGGCTCGTTCGCGAACAGCAGCACTCCCTTTTACAACTACCCGGCCGGCGGTACTGCATCCGACGCCGCACCAGTGGATCTGAATGGCGATGGAAATCTCGACGTCATCATCGCCGGCTTGTCCAGCAACACGATCGGCGTGCTGCTCGGCGGCATCGACGGCACTCTCGTCGGACCGGGCGCCTCTTACGCGGTCGGGACAGGTCCTGACTACGTCGCTGTGGCTGACTTCGACGGTGACGGCCGGCTGGATGTGGTGACACAATCGCCCGATGACAATGCGGTCTACACCCTGCTCGGGAACGGTGACGGCACGTTTGGACTGGCCATCGCGAATTCCACCGGCGCAAGCACGTACCCGGCAAGCGTGTGTGCGGCCGACGTGAATGGCGACGGTCAGCCGGTCATCATCACAGCGAACTCGGGGTCGAATACGGTCTCGATCCTCTACACGCCGATGGTGCTGGTACCCGTATC
>JARLGS010000328.1 GCA_031292695.1 Mycobacterium sp.
CCGACCCAGCCCCACGCCGCCCCCTTGATCGTGTCGAACGACTGGCCCACCTTGATCAGGACCAGGATCAGGGCCCACCCACCAACCAGGGTGCCGATGGTCATGACGATGGTCCCCCAGCTGACCCGCTTGGGCTCGGCCAGCTTGGGTACCTCGATTTCGAAGGCCTGGGCAGTCCGGGTACGGAGGTCCTCGAGCAGCTGCGTGCGGCCCTTCAAGCCCGTCGAGATGACTCGGTCGAGGCTCGCCCGACGGAGATGTGTCAGAGCCTCCGCGACTGCGTCCTTCGGCAGCACCCGTCTCGCCGCGGCGGCGGTCCGTTCGGGCCCGGCGACCAGCCCGGCCGCGGCCAGGGCCCCGGCCAGGTCGGTGTTCAGGCGCTCTTCGGTCGCGCTCGGCGACGCCGTGCGGAAGTCGACCAGCGAGACACTGGGCCCGGCGGGATCGACCACGATCGTCTCCCCGCTCAGGGCACCGTGGGCAATCCGGGCCTCGCGCAGGGAGAGCATGGTGCCGAAAAGGGTGTCCAGCTCCTGGTCGGTCAGTGTCGCCTGGTCGAGCTCACCCAGGCGGGTGCCGACTGGAGGCCGGACGACCAGGGCGGCGTCCCGGCTCGGACCACCGATGCCGGCCACCAGTACATGGGAAGTCGTGACGCCGGCCCGCTCAGCGAGGAGAGTCATGTACGCCTCGTGCTCGACCTGCTGGATCCGGGAGAACGAGAGTGCGGGCCCCGAGTCCCTATAGAAGAGGAATCGTGCGGTCTTGGAGAGCAGCTGGGCGTCAGCGGCGTCACGGCCGTAGAGGGAGACAGCCACGGACCCACCGTTGAGATCGGTGCCGGAGTAGCGAGCCACCCCCCAGACCTGGTGCTCCGCGGGCCACAGCTCGCTGACCGCTACACCGAGGTCGCCCAACACGACGGCAAGCTCCTCCCCCGAGGGCAGGCCGAGGGGCGACCCGAAGATCAGGTGGAGTAGGGCGGCCGTGCCCCACCCGAGTGCCACGCTGGCCGCAACGTTGACCGGGAGCCCGTCGCCAGCCACCACCGTGGCCACGGCCGCCAATCCGATGACCAGCTCCAGTAGACGCTGCACAGAACGCGACAGGTACGGCAGAGCGGCCATGGTTACCGCCACCGCCGCGGCGACGATGGCCACCGGGTAATCGAGGTTGTAGCCGGCCAGTGACGCGTCGTTCGGTCGACCACCGGTCATGCCAAAGACGAACCACAGGAGTGCCGAGAAGGCGATGGCGGCCAGACCGGCCAAGGCCAGATCTCGAAGGACAGCCCGACGATGCGACAGGAGCGCGACCGCCCCCAGAATCACGATCAAGCCGAAGGAGCCGATGACATAGATACCGGTGACCAGCCAGTGGACGCCGTTGGGCGGCGGGCTGATGAAGTGCAGGACTTTGTGCTCCGCGACCGGATCGACATGAGTGATGGCCAGTCCGATCAGGAGCACCACGACTGCCGTGCCCAATCGGAACCCGTCCGATCCCCGTCGGCGGCGAGCTCCGTCGCCAACGGGGGCGAAGACGATGGAGCGCCAAGCCCGGCGGTGGATGGGCCCGCCAGATGGGGTTCCGCTGAGAAGGGTCCCGGCCTCGACACTCATGCCGGTCAAACATTACGGTGGCCGCGTTCCCAGGTGGTGACCTCCACGCCACCGTCCGAACTGACGGGAATTTGCAGAGCAGAATCCGTGTCGTTCGCTGAGTCGATTTGCCCTCGCCGAAACGATTCAGCTGTACCGAGGGGATTCAGCCACTCCCCGCAGGCGCCGGGGCAGACGCTGGTGCAGGAGCACCTGTGGGTGGCGTGCTCGGCTTGATCCAAACGGCGACCACATACGACACGACCACAGCCACGATCACAAGCGGCATGAGGGTCACGGCGTCGGTTACGAAAAGAAGGCTCGGCAGCAGTACGGCGGTAAATGGCATCTTCAGCGCACCGGCAATCATTGCCCCCACGCCCATCGCCGCACCGGCAATCATCGGCAGTCCGCCGACGTGGGACAGGGCGATGCCGCCGGCAGCACCGATGAACATGCTCGGAAAGATGGGTCCCCCCCGGAAACCGCTCAGCGAGATTGCATAGGCCAGTCCCTTGCATACGAGCAGCAGCAGCAGCGCGCCGACGGTCCAGCCGGCCGCCTGCTGGATGAGAGACGGCAGCGCGGACTGTCCCGAGAACAGCACCTCTGAGGAACTTCGACCGGTCCCGGCAGCGAAAGCGATAGCCAGACCGGCCACCGCCAACCCCGCTACCGGGGTCACCAGGACCCTGCTGTGTTCAACCAGCGGCCGAAGCATGGTGGACAACTTGAAGATGCCGGTGGCAACGACCGCGCCGCCCAAGCCGATGGCGATCGCCCACAGGAATTCGACACCGTTGGGTGCTCCGACGTGAGGAATGGACGACACAGTCAGCGAGAACGACCCGAATCCGGTCAGGCTGTTGAGCCCCACAAAGATCAATGAACCCACGCCGGCTGCAAGGAGCCCAGGGACCAGCACGATCTCCATCATCGGGCCTCCCAATCCGGCCATCTCCATGAGAAGGAAGGCGCCGGTGAGAGGAGAGCCCAAGAGAGTGGCAATGGCGGCGAAGCTCCCCGCCGCGCCGATCACCACGGCCGCCATTGGTGGTGCGTCACGCTTGACCAGGTGCACCGCCAGAACGCCCAGCCCGCTACCAATCGCGATGAGTGGCGCCTCGGGGCCCAGCACCACCCCGAGACTGAGGGTGGCGAATGCCGCCGCGACAATGCCGAAGAGCTCGACAGGCTCAACCGGCCCGCCGGACTTGAAGCCCTCGGACGGTTCGTGGCCACCGGTTCCCGGCAAGTAGCGAATGGCCAGAGCAACCAGCACCCCACTGAGTGCCAGCCACGGCAGGGGCCACCACAGCGGCTCTCCCTGGAACCCGAGGTTCTTCGGGAGATCGATGAAGATCTCTGTTTGGAGCTTGGACACCGCGTCCAAGAAGAAGTAGGCCACCGTGGCCACCGGGACGCCCAAGAGGGCCCCCAGCAATAGAAGGGCGACGTAGCTCCGGGACTTGATGATCGCAGTTGGGTCCGGGGCCGACGCTGGCTCCGGCGACGCGGCGGGGCCGGTCATCGTCCGGTCCTCAGGCAATTCGTTGGTCTCGGGTTCGTTCCTGCGGCGCTCCCGCAGGGCCAGTCATGTCGATACGTCCGTTGCACGATCCTTGAAGCTAGCTTGTCCCGTCAGGCGACGTCATGATCACAATCAATGGTTTCGGGGGTCCACCGTGTTCTCAGTCCGAGCATGCATTGACCCGAATAGATCGCCGCAGATCGGAGCTTGTCGGTCACTCGCCAACCCGTTTCGAACATCGTCATGAGTGCGACCCGTGACATCCCGGTGCCGGCGTCGTTGAGTCAACAAGCACAGGCGGAAGACGAGGACCTCGAGGCGGCGATCCGCCGACTTGTCGACTCCCACTGGGGCTGGCAAGGTGGTGATTTCCGTCGGTGCGGTCGCCTCCGGTCCCCCGCCGTGCCGTTCCGCCCACCCACTTTCCGCCCACCCAGTTTCCGCCCGGTCCATTGAGTCCGGCCCTGTAGTAGAGCGGTCTCCACGAGTCGCCGCAATGAGGCCTAGCCAGTGGGGGATGTCGCGGCCATGATGGTGCCCGTGAACAAAGGCTTCCCGATCGCAGCCCTAGATGGAGTCAACGAAGACGACCGGGACGCAGCCATTGCCCGGCTCCACGAACTGTTCAGCACGGGAGAGTTGTCGCTTGATCGCTTCTCTGAGCTCCTGGAGAAGGTCTTCACCGCCCGCGGTCACGCCGATCTCGAGGCAGCAATGTCGTCGCTGCCACCGCTGGTCCACCTCACGCCCACCTCGCGGCGGCTTACCGAGCCACTCATGTTGCGGGCGGCAGACGGCGGTCTGCAGCTGGGCACTGGCTGGCAATTGGCCACAGACACGACGATCAGCACCGGCTTCGGGGCGGCCCGGGTCGATCTCACCGCCGCCAGCTGGGACTCCTGTCAGATCAACCTCCGCCTGGAAACCTGGGGTTCGATCGAGGTTCTCGTTCCCGAAGGAGTAGCCGTGCAGATAGTCGGGGGGTCGGGACACGTCCACCTCGACTCACTGTCCGCGCCCGCCACCGGGGGGCCGGTATTGCGCATCTCCACGTCTGGACCGACGGGGGTGATCCGGATACGCCATCCGAAGGAGCGCAGCGAGGGGTTGTTCACGCGCTGGAAACTGCGTTGGACCGGAGACGACTCAAGTCCAAGGAGATAGTTCGCGTCTTCGCTGCACTCATTGAACTGAGGAAACGGTCGGACATCCGACATGTAGCCGATCGGCGATACCCCAGATAGAGTTCATACCAGCGAAGCTGCTAGGAGGTTCACTCCACAATGGTTGTCCTGATCATCGTCATCATCGTCGTCGTGCTCCTCGCTCTCGGCTTGTGGGCCGCTTACAACGGCCTGGTCAAGAAGCGGAACCGGACTCAGGAAGCATGGTCCGAAATCGACGTCGAGCTCAAGCGCCGCCACGATCTCATCCCCAACCTGGTCTCCACGGTGCAGGGCTACGCCGCCCACGAGCGGGGGACTTTCGAGGCGGTGACCCAGGCTCGGGCCGACGCAGTCGCTGCCGGCGCGACGGGCGACCCAACCCAAATCGCACCCGCCGAGAACGCTCTGTCCGGGGCGTTACGATCGCTGTTCGCAGTCGCCGAGAACTACCCACAACTGCGAGCGGTTGAGAGCTTCCTCCAACTGCAAGAGACCCTGACTGCCACTGAGGACAAGATCGAGTACGCGCGCCGCTACTACAACACCAGCGCCCGGGACTACAACATCGGGCTACAAACGTTTCCGCGCAACCTGATCGCCGGGCCCTTTGGCTTCAAGGCGGTGGCTTTCTTTGCTACCGACGAGGACGACCGCGCCGTGCCTCAGGTCAACTTCTCCGGCTCTGGGCCAGGTGTGGCCGGCCCCGCACCCTCGGGACCCCCGCTTGCCGGTGGCGCCGAAGGGCTGCCGCCCGCAGCGGCCCCCGGAGGGTCGCCGCCGGCCGGCTGAGATCATCGACTGGCCGCCAGTCCGGTCAGACCGACTGACCCGAGGCGATCTTCTCGAGCTCAGCGATCCGCTCCTCGATGGGAGGGTGGGTGTCGTAGAGGTGGTGGTACCAGGTCTCGTGGTGCTGCAACGGGTCGTCGATGCACATGGCGGCCGTGGCGTGATTGAAATTGGCGAAAGGCTTGTCGTTCTGCTGCAGCTTTCGCAAGGCACTCAGAAGGCCGGCGGGATTGCGAGTCAGTTCCACCCCGCTGACATCGGCCAGCGATTCCCGGCGTCGAGAAAGGGCCAGGCGGATCAGTGGACCCACCAGGAAGCCGACGACGGCCAGCAGGGCGCCAGCGAAAAAGATGACGAGGATGAGGACGCCGGAGTTCCTCCCGCCCCGTCCCATGCCAGCGAAAAATGCGCTCCTCCACAGGATGCTTGCCAGCAGGGCCGCCATCCCGATCATCGTGCCCACCACGAGCAGCAGTCGGATGTCGTGGTTCTTGATGTGGCTCATCTCGTGGCCGATGACCCCCTCCAGCTCCTCTCGGTTCATGATCTGGAGTAGGCCGGTCGTGAACGTGATGGAGGCCTTGTCGGGACTCACCCCCGTGGCGAACGCGTTTGGGGACGGGTCGTCTATGACGTAGATGGCCGGGGCCGGGATTCCTTCGCCGATGGCGAGCGCCGACACCAGGTCGTAGAGCTGGCGGTACTGGGCCTGGTTAGCGGGCCTGGCACCGGACACGCGCAGGACCAGAGACGCTCCCGACCTGATTGAGTACAGGAAACCGAAGAAGGCCAGAACGGCGAAGATGACGATGCCGACGAAGATCGGCGAGTCGCCCGTCCTCGTCACTGCGCCGGTATAGGGGTTGACCGGATGGTAGAAGGCGGCGAAGAGGAGCCCGCAGACCGCGCCGACCCCCATCCAGATGAGAAAGAACACGACGATAAAGACCACGCTCCGCCGCTTGTTGCGGGCGATCTCGCTGTACACGTGCCGAATCCTACGGCAGGCCAGCGAAGAAGACGGCGAAGGCGTCCACGATCCACTGCAGCTGCGTCGAGGTGGCGTGCAGGCTCCGCACGATCGACGGCAGGGCCACTTTGAGGATCGTGTCGTCGAGGCTGATGAGCAACAAGGTCATACAGAGGACGGCCAACGTGGCTCGACGCCGGCCGCGGGAGCCGTCGATGGGCCGCAGGGTTCACCGCATTACCGTCATCCAGGGACGACCAGCACGGGACATGAGGCGAACTCGAGAACCTGCTGGGTGACACTGCCGACGTAGGGCGACCGGACGCCCCGCTCGTCGGAGACGGCCATCACCACCATGTCGGCCGGCCAGCCTCTCGCCTCCTCGAGGATCCGACGGAAGGGGTCGCCGACCTGCGTGCGGATCTCGACGTCGCCCTCGGGGACTCCGAGCGCGCAAACCTCCCGCCGGACGTGCTCCACGAGGTGCTGGGCTCCCTGCTCGCGCCGCTGGCGCGACTGAGGACCGGCGACCCGCTCGATCTCGCTCGCCACCACGCTGTCCTCAACAACTGTCAACACCCGTATGCGAGCCCCGAGGCCGCGGGCGAGCTCGGCGGCCACACGCGCCGCGTTGAGGCTCTCCGCAGAGTCGTCGACGCTGACCAGGATGCGTTGCGCCATCATCTCAGAACACCCCCGCCGCGACGCTTGGCCCATCGGGCAATCAGGCGTTCCTCGCGCTCGAGCTCGTCGAGTCGCAATACGAGGTCATGCAGCTGCCTCTGAAGGGCGGGCAGCCGATGGTGCTCAATGGCGCGCAGCCGTCGCTGGGTGGAGGCCAGCTCAATTTCCACCTCTCGCAGGGCCGCGCTGGCCACGGCGTGCTCAGCAGCGGCCCGCAAGGCCCGCCCGTGGGCGGCGGCCGCTGGCGCAATGGCCGCATTCGACGACGCGGCGGCGGCAGGAGTGAGAGCCGGGAGCTCGCAGCGAGCTTCGTCGGGATGACGTGTCCCCATTGTGTTGCGCCAGGAGATCGAAACGGTTCCGCGGCCGGCGACGTCGCCCGCCGCAAGGCGGACAGCCGTGCTGCCGCCCAGCGCACAGGCCCGGCTGCTCCAACGTTCGGCATGGTCGGCGGCGCTGGCCCAGGCTGCACCGGTTTGCTCCGCCATCAGAGAGAGCCGCTTCTGCTCGCGGCGCAGCACCTGCCGCTTCTGACGCAGCAGCTCCACTCCCCGCGTTGCGGTACCGATCCGCTCCACAAGCCACAACCGCCCGGCACGGCCCGGAGGGAGATGCTCAGCCATAGGGCACCCCCTTGTCACGCTCGGTGGCCGGCTGGCCGGGCGCGCTCCCCTGTGGAGCGCCGCTGACGGGCCCGTGCTGCTCGCGGCCGAGATGATCGCCGAGGTAGTAGGTGGCGATGTCCTTAGCGGGCACCATGGTCAGCTCACGCTCGGGCAGGATCGACAGGACCTGCCACGCCCGGTCGAGCGTGTCCTCAAGCGCGCGGGAGTCGTCCATGAGCTGGTTGACCAGGTCACGCGAGAATGCGTCGTTGAAGGCCAGGTACTGGCGGTCTGTCTCGGTCAGCGCCTCCATGCCGATCAAGTCGGCGAGCTCTTGGGCCGCCCTGGCCCTGGCCAGGGCTGCGACGAGCTGCCCGGCCAAAGCGAGGTGGTCGCCGCGGGTACGCCCGGGCCCGGCCCCCTTGCGCATGAGCCTCGAGAGCGATGAGAGCACGTCGACCGGCGGGTAGACCCCCTCGGCATGGCGCTCGGGCGACAGCACGATCTGGCCCTCGGTGATGTAGCCGGTGAGGTCGGGCACGGGGTGGGTGATGTCCCCGCCCGGCATGGTCAAGACCGGCACTTGGGTGATGGAGCCCGGTCGGCCCCGCAGCCGCCCGCACCGCTCGTAAATCGAGGCGAGGTCGCTATAGAGGTACCCGGGGTAGGCGCGCCGCCCCGGTATCTCCCCGCGTGCCGCCGAGACCTCGCGGACGGCCTCGCAATAGCTGGTCATATCCGCCAGCACGACCAGGACGTGGTGCTGATGCTCGAACGCCAGATGCTCCGCGATGGTAAGGGCGACCCTCGGCGTGAGGATTCGCTGAACCACCGGGTCGTCTGCGGTGTCGAGCACGAGGACGAGGTCACCGGCCGAGCTGCGGGTCTCGAGCGCCTGCACGATGGCCGCGGCGTCGGCGTGCGTCAGACCCATCGCGGCCACCACCACCTTGAAGCTCTCGCCGCCGGCGTTGGCTTGGGCGGC
>JARLGS010000329.1 GCA_031292695.1 Mycobacterium sp.
CGCTGGCGAGTATCCGCAGCGCGGTCGTCCAGCGGTACGGATCATCTAGCAGTGCAGAGGAATTCGCGGGCAAGGCCCAGCTCGCTCACTACGAGGCAACCCGCGCTCAGTTCGAATCGTTCGCGGCATTGGGCTGGGCCGACCGCAAGATGACGATCTACTGGATGCTCAACAACCACTGGCCGTCGTTCTTCGGGAACATCTTCGACTACTACCTGCGGCCGGGTGGCGCGTACTACGGGGCGAAGAAGGGCCTTCAGCCGCTGTCGGTGACCTTCGACTCGTACGCCACCGGCGACCACAGCCAGGCCAAGGTCAGCATCGTCAACCAGAGCCCGGACAACGCCACGGGCCTGCGGGTTCGCACCAGGGTGTACGACCTGAATGGGCTGGTTCGCGACGACCGCACCAGCGACCCGTTCGACGTTGCCTCCGGGGCTGCCGCGGTGGCCCTGACGCTGCCGCGCGAGGCACCGGATTCCCGGGTGTTCTTCGTCCGCTGCGAGCTGGTGAACCAGACCGGCGAGGTGCTCGCGAACAACGATTACTGGCAGTCGCAACAGGACGACATCGGCGATCCGCGCAAGGATGACGCCTTCGAGCTGCGGCAGACCCGGTGGGCCGACATGACCGCGCTGAACACCATGCCCAAGGCGCAGCTCGACGTCACTGCGGCCGGTTCGATGAACGCCGACGGCCAGCAGGTCGTGGACATCACGCTGCACAATCCCACCAAGCAGGTCGCCTTCTTCGAGCGGGCCGAACTGATCCCGACGCCCGACGCCGACGAGATCCTGCCGATCGAGTACAGCGACAATTACGTGACGGTCTATCCGGGGGATACCGCGCATGTGCAGGGTCTGGTACCTAAACCCGGCGAGACCGCGGGCTGGGTGCGGGTTGGCGGTTACAACAGCGCGCCGGTGACGGTGCCGGTGACGGGCGGTGGGGCGCCGCCCCAATCTACCGCGGGCGTGGCGCGGGATTCGGGCGCAGACCCTGGTTATGCCGAGCCGGACGTCCGGCCGGCCTCGCCGGACGCGGTGCCCAGGAGTCCCCGGCCGGGTGCATAGGACATGATGATGGTTGGACCCGAAGGAGAATCCGATGGCTGACGTACGTTCCGCACTGGCCGACAGCACCGCTGAGGGTGGTTGGCAGCGCCGCCAGGACGACCGGGTGGACGTCTATCTCCGTGGTGCTTCACGGGTGCGAGTGATCTGGCAGGGCGACGACGCGATCAGCGGCAGCTCGCGTTTCCAGGACGACATCATGGAGTCCTACACGCGCGAGCTGGACACCGTCCGGGCCTGGCTGGCGGGCTGACCTCAGTCCACCTGCTGTCGGTTCTCAGGGCCGGGTGCGGGTAGGGCGTCGGGCGTGCGCCGTAATGTCACTCGTATGGGAGTGCGCGCAGGCATCGTGGTGACCGGGACCGAGGTCCTGACCGGACGGGTTCAGGACCTCAACGGTCCGTGGCTGGCTGATCGTCTGCTGGAACTCGGGGTCGAACTGGCCCACATCACCATCTGCGGCGACCGGCCCGAAGACATTGAGGCTCAACTGAATTTCCTGGCCGCGCAGGGTGTCGACCTGATCGTCACCAGCGGTGGTCTGGGGCCGACGGCCGACGATCTGACGGTCGCCGTGGTGACCAGGTTCTGCGGCCGGGAATTGGTGCTCGACGAGGCTCTTGAGGAGCGCATCGCCGAGATCCTCCGCTCGTTCATGGGGCGGTTCCCTGGCGTTGATTTCGATGCCGTTCGGGCGGCGAACCGTAAGCAGGCGTTGGTGCCCGCGGGCGAGGGTGTCGAGATCCTCGACCCGGTCGGCACGGCGCCGGGTGTGGTGGTGACGCGCGAGCAGGGTGCGCCGACGGTGATCGTGCTGCCGGGACCGCCGCGTGAGCTGCGGCCCATGTGGACGGCCGCCGTCGCGACGGCGACGGCACAGCGGGCCATCGCCGGGCGCACCATCTACCGGCAGGAGACGATCCGGATGTTCGGCCTACCCGAATCCGGGCTGGCCGAGACTCTGCGGGACGCGGCAGCCACCATTCCCGGGTTCGCAGAACTGGAAATCACCACCTGCCTGCGCCGCGGTGAGCTGGAGATCGTCACCCGCTACGAGCCCGCCGCTGTGGAGAGCTATCAAAGGCTGGCCGCGCTGCTCCGCGAGCGCCACCCGCACGACGTCTTCTCCGAGGACGGTTCGCTGGTCGATGATCAAGTGGCGCAACTGCTTTCTGGTCGCACCATTGCCACCGCCGAGTCTTGCACTGCGGGTCTGCTGGCCGCCCGGTTGGCCGACCGTCCCGGCTCGTCGGCCTATCTGGCCGGCGGAGTCGTGTCGTATTCGAACGAAGCCAAGGCCGAACTGTTGGGTGTCGACCCGGCGTTGATCGCTGCGCACGGTGCGGTGTCCGAACCGGTCGCCGAGGCCATGGCCGCCGGTGCGTTGAAGCAGTTCACCGCCGACGTCGCGGTAGGCATCACCGGCATCGCCGGCCCCGGTGGTGGAAGCGATGAAAAGCCGGTCGGCACAGTGTGTTTCAGTGTCCGACTGGCCGACGGCCCGGCCTACACGCGGACCTTGATGCTGCCGGGCAACCGGGCAGACATCCGCGAACGCTCGACGACGGTCGCCATGCACATGCTGCGCCGGATACTCACCGGCCAGATCGAAACCGGCTAATTGCGACTACTGCGCACTGTCCTGATCAGAGGCATCCCAGACCTCGAGGACCTTGGTCAGGATGTCTTCGGCCACACCGAGACCGGCCAGATGGCTTTCGCCGGGCAGGGTGTACAACTCGGCGTCGGCCAGCCGCGCCACCGCATGCTCGCCGTGGGCGTAGGGCACGATGTGGTCGGCGTCGCCGTGCCACCAGCGCACCGGCACCTTGACGTCCGCCAGCCGGAAGCCCCAGTCCCGGGCGAACACCACGATGTCGGCGAATGGTGCGGCAAGCTGCTTCTTGCTGCCATTGAGCAGGTCATCGAGGAACATCGCCTTGAACTCGGGGCGGCCCAACAGCTTTCGGTCGCCTTCGGGTGAAATACGGGCATAGATCTCGAGAGCGGGGGAGCCGAACGGTCCGATCAGCTTGATCAGCGAACCGGCGATCCAGCGCACCGGGGTACCGGCTACCTCGAGGACCGGCCGGACCACCTTGGCCAGTTCCATCAATCCGCTCGAGATGCCGTCCTCGCCGATCAGCGGCGCGACGCCACCGAGGACCGCGGCCATCACCACCCGATCGGGCATGGCGGCCGCGCAGGCCAGGGTATAGGGGCCGCCGCCGGACAGCCCGATCACCGCGAACTTGTCGATCCCCAGGGTGTCGGCGATGGTCCGCAGATCATCGGTGAACCCGAGCACGTTCTCGTACTGATGCGGCGTCGACGAGCCGATGCCCGGCCGGTCCACCCCGATCAACCGGATGTTCTTGCGGGCCGCGAACGAGCGGGCCTCGGCCGGGATCTGCCGGCGGGCGCCGGGCGTGCCATGCAGCCAGAACACGGCCCGACCTCGCGGATTTCCGAATTCGGCAAAACCGATTTGGCGGCCTTCGCCGACGGCGATGTTGCCTTCCAGCTTCGGGCGCTCAATAGGCATGACCATGGGCGAATTGTCGCACGCAGTGTTTGCCCCGACGCCCGCCGGATCGATCCGCAAGACCAGGCGGGCGTGCGGGCTGCAGGCCATTAGGCCTCGCGACGTTCCAAGACGCGGGTCCGGTAGAGGCTGGCCACCGTGGTCACCACGAGCGTGGCGATGATGACGCCGAGGGACAGCAGCGTCGGGATCTGCGGCACCAGCACGTGGTGACCACCGTTGATGAACGGCAGTGTGTTCTCGTGCAGTGCATGCAGGACCAGCTTGACCCCGATGAAGAACAGGATGAACGCCAGCCCCTGCGACAGGTACACCAGTCGCTTGAGCATGTCGCCGAGCAGGAAGTACAGCTGGCGCAGACCCATCAGCGCAAAGACATTGGCGGTGAACACCAGGTACGGCTCCTGGGTCAGGCCGTAGATCGCCGGGATCGAGTCCAGGGCGAACAGCAGATCGGTGGTGCCCAGCGCGACGATCACGAGGAGCATCGGAGTCAGTACTCGTTTGCCCTTCTCCGTCGTGTGCAGTCGCGTGCCGTCCCACTGATCGGTGGACTTGAGATATCTGCGGGCGAACCGCACCACCGAGTTCTCCGAGTCGTCGTCGTGCTCGGTGTCCCGCGCCAGCTTGACCGCGGTGTAGACCAGAAAGGCGCCGAACAGATAGAAGATCCAGGAGAACTGCGAAATGGCAATGGCGCCAAGGGCGATGAAGATGCCGCGGAAGATCAGGGCCAGGATGATGCCGATCAGCAGCACCTGCTGCTGATGGATCCTGGGCACCTTGAAGCTGGCCATGATGATCAGGAAGATGAACAGGTTGTCGACCGACAGGCTGTACTCGGTGAGCCAGCCGGCGAAGTACTGGATGCCGAACTCGCCGCCGTGGAAATTCCACACCCAGACGCCGAACGCCACCGCGAGCCCGATGTACAACGCCAGGTAGCCGGCGGTTTCGCGGGTGCTGGGTTCGTGCGGCCGGCGACCGATCACCAGCACGTCGAAGAGTAGGACGGCGATGGTCACGCCGACGGTGATGAACCATTCCAGCTGAGAAACATTCATGAGGGTGCCTCCGGACGTCAGAAAACGACCGAGGTCTCTGCCACCGCCGAAGCGGCCCACAGCACCGGCTACCCGACGTTGGGCAACGTGATGACGACACTGCGGCGAAGGAATACTCCCCTCACGTCCATTATCGCAGATCCAAGGTCACAGCACCGACATACCGCGGGTGTGACGCGTCACGCAGTGACCAGCACGGTCAGTTGCGAACCGCGGCGTTCCACGCGCATGCCGGCGCGCCGGGCGATGGCCGCGACAGCGGCGGCGTCACCGGGTTCGGCGCGGGTGCTCGCCAGCGCTCGGGCCAGTCGGCCCTTGTGCGCCTTGTTGAAGTGGCTGACCACGGTGCGGCGACCGTCGGGATGCTCGGTGTGGACGTCCACCGTCACCGCAGCCGGCACCTTGCCCAGCGCCTCGTAGGACCCCGACCGCAGATCGACGACGAGCTCGCCCTGCTGGATGTGGGCGAGGACCGGTTCCAGGACCGGCTTCCACCGACTGGCCAACGTGCCGCTGCCGGGCAGCTTCGACGACGCCGACAGCCGGTATGCCGGAATCGGGTCATCGGCGCGTAGCAGTCCGAACAGCGCCGAGCCGATCGTGAGCCGGCTACGTGCCCGGGCTGCCGATGGGCCGTGCAGCGAGCCGATGTCGAGTGCGTCGTACAACACACCGGTGTAGCGCTCGATGGCCGGCATGGTCGGCGCGCTACGCAGTTCGGCATTGCGCTGGACCTCCGCTTCCTGCGCAGCGGAGATACCCAGGGCCGTACGGCAGGTTTCCGGGTCGGCGGCCAACTCGATCAGCTCGTTGACCAGGGCCGTCCGCAATGGTGCGAGTTCTGGCGCGCTCAGTCGGCTCAGCCGCAGCGGCGGTCCGTCACCACCTGGGCGCTTGGTCTCCGAGGGCGGCAGCAGCACGATCACGGCGATGACGGTAGCCGACGATCATTGGTACGTCTCGTACCATTTTGCTGTCAATGACGGGTGTTTGCTTTGCCGCCGTGGTCGCGGTGGCCTAAAGTTCGGTACCTACTGACGTCGGGGCTGTGGTCGGTGGGCCGAGGTTCCGTACCTGCGGTGATTCGTACCAGGAATGCTGGGGTGGTTATGGGTAGGAACGCCAAGTTCGCCGTTGACATGCGGGTTCGGGTCAACCGTGGCGACGAGAAGGACGCGCGCGGTGTCATCGTCGAGGATTACGGCGACCAGGCCGGCCTTTCGGTCGACGTCGGCGCAGACCATATCGCCGACGCTGCGCGCCGCTGGGCGATTCTGCTGGACAGCGGATCGCTGGTTTTCGCCGACGACGCACATTTGAAGCCGGAGTAGTCCGCCGCCAGGGCGCACTCCCGTCAGGCGTGCGCCACGAGCAGTGGGACCAGTTGCTCGGCAGGCGTCCATGATCCATGCTGCCCGACGAGGGCCGATTCGAGCGGCTCGACAGTTCGACGTACCAATCCGGCACGGCCGCGTGCTGCCACGACGACGTCACCGATCCTGCTGCGCGCGGCGTCGCTGACGCGCGCGCCGAACCAGCCCGCGGCGATCGCCTCGTCCCGGGTGCGGATCCAGGCTCTGTCGCCGAGCGTTTCCTTCCAAGTCGCGGCCACCGCGTCGGCCGCGCCGTCGGCCACATAGACGTGCCGGGCCCGAACCTCGCCGCCGACGGCCACGACGCCATTGAGTAGCTCGGTCCGAGTGTCGATGTCGATGACGTCAGCCGCGTCGAGGTTGACCATGCCGTGGTCGGCCACCACCACCAGCAGGCCATCTGATGGCAGGGCGTCGAGCACCGATTCCACCAGCCGGTCGATTTGCCGCAACTGCATCCGCCAGGCCGCGGAACCCGCGCCGTAGAGGTGGCCGAGCAGGTCGAG
>JARLGS010000032.1 GCA_031292695.1 Mycobacterium sp.
CCTTCGCTACTCGCTGCGGTCATGGTTCGAGCCTACGGAAGCCGGTCGGGCTCGCGGCTAACCTCATGCCATGACCGCCCCTGAGCCGATCGTCGTCGCGCTCGACGGCTGTCGGGCGTGGATTCGTGCCGATGACCCGGTCTTCGCGCGCGGCGACGGGGTGTTCGAGACGGCTCTGGTCCGCGACGGGGTGGTGTGTCTGCTGGGCGAGCACCTGACCCGGCTGGCGGGGTCCGCGGCGCGGGCCGGGCTCGTGTGCCCCGATGCGGGTTTGTGGCGGGCCGCGGCGTCGGCTGCGGTCGACCGATGGCCGGGTGGCGGCGAGGCGGTGCTGCGGCTGGTGCTGGGGCGTGGAGTCGACGGAGTGGTGGCCTTCGCGATGATGTCCGTCCTGCCGTCACGGGTGGCTGCCGCCCGCCGGGACGGGGTGGCGGCCGTGACGCTGGTGCGGCCGCATTGGCCGCTGGCGGCCGCGAAGTCGCTGTCCTACGCGGCGAATACGGCCGCGCTGCGTCATGCCGAGCGGGCCGGGGCCGACGACGTCGTATTCGTCGATGCGGCCGGTGCGGTCCTCGAGGGGCCGCGGTCGGCGGTCGTGCTGGCCGTCGACGACGGTCGCGGCAACCCCGTGTTGGTGACCCCGGATGCGTCGGCGATCCTGCCGTCGACCACGCAGCGGGCACTTTTTGCGGCCGCGGCTGTGCGCGGCGTCGAGTGTGTGTGGCGGCCGGTGGGTGTTGCGGATTTAGTTGCAGCGCAAGGAGTTTGGTTACTATCGAGTGTGACGCTGGCGGCGCGGGTACACACTCTCGATGGCGGGGGGTTGGCCGCGTCGCCGTATCAGACTTTGGTCGGTGAACTGATCGACGACGGGATTCGCGGCCGGCTTTGAGCCGCCGCTTCGAGCCGTCGGGAGACGCTGAAAATCGGTTGTCGGGGCTTCGGCCTGGGAGTACGGTCGCACGTACACAGGGAAGGAGGTGGTCCGACAAATTGATTGCTTTGTGGACATGTGAGGTGGCTGCCCGCTAGTAGCGCCGGGCAATTCGCCTGAGCGCGCTCGCGAATTCCCGCAGCCACCCGGCCCCCGAGCCTTCCGGTCTGTCCAACCAGGAACCTTGGCTCGGGGGCCGCTCCATGTCTGGAGTGGCTGGAGTCGCATCAGCCGGTGGGCGGCGGCGGGTGGCGGCGGTGGGTGGCGGCGGGTGCCATGGTGACCGAGATCGACGAAAAGGCCGGATCTACTCGGCTTTTGCGGCCCGTTTGTCCGTTTGGGCGGAAGCAGCGAAAGGGTATGTCAGCCGACGAAGCGAGACAGCCGCGCGGACAGGTGCGGCGTCAGGCCGCCGTCGGCGTCGACCCGCTCCTCGACGTAGGCCAGGTCGCCGTTCTCGATGATTCCGTAGAGCCGCTTCGCGCCGCCGACCAGCACGCCGGACTTACTGCGGGCCAGTGCGTCGGTCGCCAGCTCCCAGGAGGACTGATTCAGCGGGGCACCGTAGAACAGCTCGACGTAGCCGGCGGAATGCGCCAGCAGCAGCTCGATGGCCAGCGACTCGTCCTGGCCGGCCGGGTCGGTGGGGTCGTTCACGAACCGCCAGAAGCCGCTCTCGCGCAGCCCCGGACCGGCGTAGGCGCCGCTCTGGTCGAGCCGCCAGGAGCGGGCGTCCCACGTGAGGTAGTCCTCGCCGTTGTGCGCCACGATGATCTGTTGGCCGAATTGGTAGTCGCCGTCGGCATCGTGGCCTTTGCCTTCGCCGCGCCAAACGCCGACCAACGGCAGCAGCGCCAGCAGAGCGTCGTTGAAGTGTGCGCCTTCGCGCAGATTGGCGGTGTCGGCCGGCAACGGCAGGTCGTCGAAGCCAGGGACGTTGCGCGCGGCGGTTGCCTTGGCGCGCTCGGCGGCGGCCGCTATCGCACGATCGCCGGACCCGGTGGCGGCACCTAGCTCGGTGCCGGCGTCGCCGGGGGCGTCAGGGTCCTGGGCGGACGTCACAAGTCGTCGGTGATCAGCCGGTACAGCGCGTAGAGCGCAAACCAGGTGATGGCCAACGAGGCCACAACCAGCAAGATCTCGAAGAAAAGAACCACGAACGGAGAGATTACCTGGAATGGCGGTGTGACGTGCGCCGCACCGGTCGCGGACCGTGGCGCAGGTGTGCGCTTGGGCGAGTTGGTTCCTTCAGATGCCGCGAGCGGCCGCATTTGTACGCGTGGACACGGTGTGTCCGGGTACAAACACGGCCGCTCGCGGGCAGTGCACAAAACTGCTAGGCGACCTTGACGTCGACCTCGTGGATGCCGGCGCCGGTCGGCGCGACCACCGAGTCGCCGTTGCCGACCTTCGACAGTGCGCGCAGCGTCCAGGTGCCGGGGGCGGCGAAGAACCGGAAGTCACCGGTGGCCGAGGCCACGACCTCGGCGGTGAACTCGTCCGAGCTGTCCAGCAGACGCACGAACGCGCCACCCACCGGCTGGCCCGAGCCGTCGACCACGCGGCCGGTGATCACGGTTTCCTTCTCGAGGTCAACGCTGGCCGGCAGCGTCAGGCCTTGCTTGGGTGCTGAGCACATATCACTTTCCCAACTCGATAGGGGCGCCCACCAGGGAGCCGTATTCGGTCCAACTGCCGTCGTAGTTCTTTACATTCCGGTGACCCAACAATTCCTGCAGCACGAACCAGGTGTGCGACGAGCGCTCACCGATCCGGCAGTAGGCGATGGTCTCCTTCTCGCCGTCCAGGCCGGCATCGGCGTACAGCTTGGCCAGCTCCTCGTCGGACTTGAAGGTCCCGTCGTCGTTGGCGGCCCTGCTCCACGGCACGTTGATGGCGCTGGGCACGTGGCCGGGACGCTGGCTCTGCTCCTGCGGCAGGTGAGCGGGAGCCAGAATCTTGCCGGAGAATTCGTCGGGGGACCGGACGTCGACCAGGTTCTTGGTGTTGATCGCGGCGATCACCTCGTCGCGGAACGCGCGAATGCTGTTGTCCAGCGGCCTGGCCGAGTACGACGTAGCCGGTCGGTTGACGGCATCCTTGACCAGCGGGCGGTCGTCGAGCTCCCAGCGCTTGCGGCCGCCGTCGAGCAGTTTGACGTCGGCGTGGCCGTACAGCTTGAAGTACCAGTACGCGTACGCCGCGAACCAGTTGTTGTTGCCGCCGTACAGGATCACCGTGTCGTCGTTGCTGATGCCCTTGTCGGACAACAGCTTCGAGAACTGCTGCTGGTCGACGAAGTCACGCTTGACCGAGTCCTGGAGATCATCGCGCCAGTCCAGCTTGACCGCACCGGGGAGGTGGCCCTCGTCGTCGTAGGCGCTGGTGTTCTCGTCGACCTCGACGAACACCACGCCGGCGGTGTCGAGGTTGTTCTCGGCCCATTCGGTCGAGACCAGAACGTCGGAACGTGCCATGTACGAATTCCTTTCGATTGCTTTGCGTGCGAGGCGGGTCAGGTGGTGGCAGGGGCCGTCGAGCGGCGGAGGCGCGCCACCAACGGGTAGATCTGGCAGCCCAGGCAGATGCCGAAGGCGGCGTTCAGGAAGGCCGCGATCAGGGCGAAAGCGGTCGCGGCCAGGCCGACCGCCGGGATTCCGGCGGCGAAGCCGACCGTCCCGGCGACCGCGAACAGCAGCCCGACGAACTGCGCGAACTTCAGCGGCGGCACGGGCTCCTTCTCGGTCACCGGCGCCAGTCGCGGCGCGATGAAGGTGGCGAAAATCCGGCCGTACGGGTGCTTGCGAGGTCCGCCAATGGCGCCGATGGCGAACACCACGGCCTGCAGGCCGAAGATCACCGCAGCTGCAGTCGGGCTCACTGCAGACACCAGCAGCGTGATGACGATCACGGCGGTGGTGACCCAGGCTGCGAAGCGCGGTCCGCGCACGTCGACCTGGTCGATGCCGATGGAATTAGTTGACATGGGAAAGCTCCTGTTGTCGAAAAGTTGTGGGCCGGCCACAGCGGGCTGCGTGGAGCGCGACGTGAAAATGACAGCGGCTACTCAGCAGCTACAACAACAACAGCAACAACCCGCGACGCGGCACAGATCCACTGCGCGACGCTTGGTGAGCCGGAGCTCAAGGCGGGATGACACGGCAGACAGCCTACCCAACGACATGGTGATCAAGCCAATAGTGGTAGGAGGGCCTCCCGCAGGTCCGCGGATTTGGGGACGCCCGCGGTCCGGTACCGCTGCCGCCCGCCGGCGTCGAAGATGAACGTCGTCGGCAGCGACAGCACCGACAATCGCCGGGCGGCAGCGGGATTGGCGTCCATGTCGATCTCGACGTGGGCCACGCCGAGCTCGTCGCACACCTGGTCGACCACACGCCGGACGGCGGCACACGGTCCGCACCACGCGGCGCTGAAATGCAGCACCGTCGGCCCGGTGGTGGACAAACCCAGGTCGGAATTGTCGGTCTCGGCCGTCGGCTCGGCCGGCGGGACCTCCCGCATCAGCCCGGCCCGCAGGGTCAGCAACCGGCCGATGACATAGGCCACGCCAAGGGCGGCGACCAGCACCGCCAACACCACGACCACGGAGTTCATGACTGTCTGAACCCATCGAGCGGCTTGGTTACTCCCGTGGCGATGCCCTCGATGATGACGTCCGAACCGCGGGCCCCCTCGCTGGTCGGGGTCAGGCCGAACGGCAGCTTCATGCCGGGCATCGTGGTGGAGAAGGTGCGCAGGACCGCGGCCTTTTTATCGTCCGGCACGGACTGCTCGGCGGTGCCCGGCCCGGTCAGCACCTCGGTTGCGGTGAAAACCAGGTTGGTGTGGTCGGCACCGCTGATGGACAGGTCCACCGAGACGCTGACCCGCTCATCGAGACCGGCCGCCGTCGGGGTGCCGGTGAACACCAGCCCGTGGCTTTCCGAGATGCCCGACTCCGTGGTGCCGCCGGTGGCGTTGTTGGTGTCGTTCGGCGGGGCCTCCACCAGTAGGTCCTTGATCCCCATGAAGCGCCCGACGTGGGTGGAATCGACGATGATGCGGCTCTCCAGCCGCGCCGCCGAGAGCGTGACGTCGGGTCCGATCAGCCAGGACTGCGGCGTCGCGACCATGTCGTACAAGGTGGCCTCCAGTGACACCTTGCCCGCCACCGGGTGCGAGACGCCGGCGGCTTTGACTTCTACCTGCTGGTAGCGGCCGCGGGCGGCCTGCGGCGCGAACGGGAAACCGAGGATCGACACCCACGGATCGAAGTGCAGGTGTGCCGTGGTGCGGACACTGCGGGCCATCCGGTATTCGGCGAAGATCGCGAAGCCGAAATCAGTGCCCACCGCCACCAGGATCAGTGCGGCTGCCGAGACGAGCAGCCGGGTCAGCACCTTGCGCATCCGGACATTCTGGCGCACGCTCCGGCGCGCGGTGGCCATACAGGGCGTTCACAGCCGCTAAATCGCAGGTGGCAAGCTATCGTTAGGTGATCGTTGGCCGGTAACGGTCACGTGTCAGCCATGATTCAGTGGAGTTGACCCGGACCGGACCGCGACAGCGCCGTCGTCGGTTAGGTTCGGCGATGCCCCGGGCGTACTGGAGGACCGTTGGATCTTCTGCTACTAACCGTCGACCCGCACCCGGAGGCGGTCCTGCCGGCATTGGCGTTGCTGCCGCACACCGTGCGCCCGGCGCCCACCGAGGTGTCCTCGTTGCTGGAGGCGGGCAACGCCGATGTGGCGATCGTCGACGCGCGTACCGATCTTGCGGCCGCCCGCGGACTGTGTCGTCTGCTGGGCAGCACCGGCGCGTCCGTGCCCGTCGTGGCGGTGGTCAACGAGGGCGGTCTGGTGGCCGTCAACATCGAATGGGGCATCGACGAAATCTTGCTGCCCGGCACCGGTCCGGCCGAGATCGACGCCCGGCTGCGGCTCCTGGTGGGACGCCGCAACGGCGTTGCCGACCAGCAGAGCGCCGGCAAGATCACCTTGGGTGAACTGGTCATCGACGAGGGCACCTACACGGCCCGGCTGCGCGGCAAACCGCTGGACCTGACTTATAAGGAATTCGAGCTGCTGAAGTACCTGGCCCAGCACGCCGGCCGGGTGTTCACCCGGGCACAGCTGCTCCAGGAGGTGTGGGGCTACGACTTCTTCGGCGGCACCCGCACCGTCGACGTGCACGTCCGGCGTCTGCGCGCCAAGCTGGGCCCCGACTACGAGTCGTTGATCGGCACCGTCCGCAACGTCGGCTACAAAGCGGTGCGGCCTGCCCGGGGCCGGTCCAACGGCCCATCCGAGCCCGTCGATGACGACGACGATGAGGCCGGCGACGATGTCGAGACGGGGCCCGACGCCCGGCAGTCCCAGCCCGCCCAGTGACGGACCTGAGTTGGCGCACCGCACTGAGCGCCGACGACCAGGCCGGCATCCGGAACCTCGTCGCGGCGGCCACCGCCGCTGACGGAGTCGCCCCGGTCGGGGACCAGGTGCTGCGGGAACTTCCGCTCGACCGCACCCGCCACTTGCTGGCGCACGAAGCCGCTACCCTGCTCGGCTATCTCAACCTCGCGCCGGACATGGCCGAGGCGGTCGTCGCGCCCGGCGCGCGACGCCGCGGAATCGGCACCGAACTGATCCGGACAGGTCTGGCCGCCGGTGGGCCCGATACCCGGATCTGGGCGCACGGCAACATCGCGGCAGCCCGTGCGACGGCTGAGTCTCTCGACCTGACTGCAGTCCGCGAGCTGTGGCAGATGCGCCGCTCGCTGTCCGCGCTGCCGCCGCTGCCCGACGTGCCCGGCGTCCGGTTGACCACCTACCCCGGGCCTGAGGTCGACGACGAGCTGCTGCGGGTCAATAACGCGGCCTTCTCCTGGCACCCCGAACAGGGCGGCTGGAACCAGGCTGACCTCAACGAACGGCGGGCTGAGTCGTGGTTCGATCCTGCTGGGTTGTTCCTGGCTTACGACGCTGCGGACCTGGCTGAGGACCACCTGCTGGGGTTCCACTGGACGAAGGTTCATTCGGGTGTCGATGAGCCGGAACTTGGCGAGGTCTACGTCGTCGGGGTGGACCCCGACGCGCAGGGCCGCGGCCTGGGCGCATTGCTGACGCTCGCCGGGCTGCACCATCTCGCGGACCGGCTGGACCCCCCGGCGACCGTCCTGCTGTACGTCGAAGCCGACAACACCGGTGCGGTCAAGACCTATCAACGCCTCGGGTTCGAGGTGTATAGCGCCGACGCCGCCTACGCGGCAGCACCGGCGGTTAGCTGAAATAGCGTGCTGGCTGAAAACTAGCTGTTCGACTTGCATGGACCAGCGCATGCCATCGTTACCGTGATGGCATGCGGCCGGGCCAAACTGCGGGATTCAGCAGCAGGATGCGGCGCTGGTCTGACCGGCCTCCGATGCGGCGGTGTCGGCGCAACACACGTCGCCTTCGGCGGGGTCGGCGAGAAGTTGGGGGCTGGTGGGCCATGCGGCTCATAGCGATCGCCGATCCGATGCGGGTCAAAATCGTGTCGTACCTGTTCAGCTCGACCGCCGGTGAGCAAACCAGTGGTCAGCTGGCCGCCGCCGTGGACTTGAGCGAGTCCACCGTCAGTAATCACCTCAATCAATTGCGCACGGCGGGGATGGTGCTCTCGCAGCGGCGCGGGATGAACGTTTTTCATCGCGTCCGGCCGGACGCGCTGCAGGCGCTGTGCGTAGTGCTCGATCCCCAGTGCTGCCAGTAGTTGACCGGCGGTTACCCACGCGGTGGCTGCCGGCGCAGTAGTCGTTCGATGGCGCGGGTCTGGCCGGCGTGGGGCAGCTGGCCGGTGACATGGGTGATGGCCACCGCGATGTCGACCGGATCGGCCTGCTGGTGCTGTAGGTGCGCGAGCACCTGGCGGGTCTGCCGCGCCGACAAGGGCATCGGACCGTTGAGTGCGAGCAGCGGCGAATACCCGTGCGCGGGCGCCTCGTCGGGGTAGCCGGCCCGCAGCCAGTCGCGCAACGCCTGCAAGCTGGTATGCAGCCATCGGTGCGCGGCGGGGCTGGCGTGAGTCACGGTGGCCTGCACTCGGTTAGGTCGCCTGCAGGCGGGGTGCGGCGTGGTCGATGCGCTCGGTGAGGGCGTCGATGGCGCGGTCGAACGCGTCATCGGTGGCGACGCGGACGGGATCGGGGATGGACCAGTGGATGCGTGCCGGATTGGTCGGCAGCTCCTCGTGGGCGTTGTCGCAGACGGCGATGACGAGGTCGGCTGCCTGCAGCACGTCGTCGAGATGTCGGGGCCGACGGATCTGCAGCGGCAGACCGTGGCGCCGGGCGGCAGCGATTGCCGCGGGATGGATCTGCTCCACCGGGTGGGTGCCGGCGGAGGTTGCCGGTACCGAGCTATGCCGGTTCCAGATGGCCGCCGCCAGCTGGCTGCGAGCCGAGTTCTGGGTGCACACGAAAATCACGCGATGCGCGTGGCGTCCCGCCGTGGGCACCATCAGCTCCAAGGCCGCGCTGTTCAGCCGCACATACGTGCGCCGTCGATCGGCCTCGGAGCGGGTGCGGGTGATCACCCCGGCATCGGCCAGGACACGCAGATGGTGGGCCAGCAGGTTGGACTCGATGGCCAGCGGCTGCTGTAGCTCCGACGGTGAGGCATCAGCCAACAGAAGATGGTCCACGATAGCCAGGCGTACGGGATCGGCCAGTGCGGCATGGATCGCCGCCCGGTGCAGCACCTGATCACTCGACTTCGCAGGCATTGACTCAATGGTTATTGAGTTAACTTGTTTCGTCAAGGTAAGCGAAAGTTGGCGGCACCATGTTCCCAGTATGGTTCATCTTCCGTTCATAGTCGCGGGGGTGGACGTTCACGGTCGGCGCTTACGTTCTGGTGCCGGACGGTGACGGATCCGCCCGGCGGAACGTTGCTTCCGTGCTCTGCTTGACGGTGGCGCGAACAAATGCGGTCGCCACCCTGACTCTGTGAGGGAGTTCTGTGAAGCTCAACCGATTTGGTGTCTCAGTGAGCTTGTTGGCCGCAGGTGCGGTGGCGTTGTCAGGCTGTGGCAGTGACAACAACAACGCGTCCTCGGGTGGATCGAGCGCCGCCGGTGGTGCGTCCAAGGTTGATTGCGGCGGCAAGAAGTCGCTCAAGGCCAGCGGCTCGACCGCGCAGGCCAACGCGATGACCCGGTTCGTCAACGCCTACGAGCAGGCCTGCTCGGGCTACACCCTGAACTACACCTCGAACGGTTCGGGTGCCGGCGTCAGCGAATTCGTCGGGAACCAGACCGATTTCGGTGGTTCGGACTCGCCGCTGAGCGCCAGCAAGGGTGAATACGACAAGGCGAAGGCACGCTGCGGCTCGGACGCCTGGAACCTGCCGGTCGTGTTCGGCCCGATCGCCATCACCTACAACGTGCCGGGCGTGACCTCGCTGGCGCTGGACGGCCCGACCGCGGCGAAGATCTTCAATGGTGCGATCAAGACCTGGAATGACCCGGCCATCGCCGCGCTGAACAATGGCGTCACTCTGCCGGGCGACCCGATCCACGTGGTGTTCCGCAGCGACGAGTCGGGCACGACCGACAACTTCCAGAAGTACCTGGATGCAGCCTCCGACGGAGCCTGGGGCAAGGGTGCGGGCAAGTCGTTCGCCGGCGGCGTCGGTGAAGGCGCCAAGGGCAACGAGGGCACCTCCGCTGCCATCAAGAGCACGCCGGGTTCGATCACCTACAACGAGTGGTCCTTCGCCAAGGCCCAGAACCTCGCCACGGCCAAGATCATCACCTCAGCGGGCCCGGATGCGGTCGACGTCACGACTGACTCGGTCGGCAAGACCATCGCCGGCGCCAAGGTCAAGGGCCAGGGCAACGACCTGGTGCTCGACACCGCCACGTTCTACAAGCCGACGCAGGCCGGCTCGTACCCGATCGTGTTGGCCACCTACGAGATCGTGTGCTCCAAGTACGCTGATGCTGACACCGCCAAGGCGGTCAAGGCGTTCCTGCAGTCCACGATCGGTGCCGGCCAGAACGGACTCGACAGCAACGGCTACATCCCGATCCCGGCCGCGTTCCAGCCGAAGCTGGCCGCCGCCGTCAACGCGATCTCCTGATTTGAGTTCTCATGGCGTTACAACCCGATATCTCGGGAACCCCGCGGGTGCCGTCGTCTTCGGCGGCACCCGCATCGGGGGATAATTCACCGATGTCTGATCCGACCAAGCCCCCCAAACTGGCTACCCCGAAGCGGACCAGCACCGGCGCGATCGGCGACCGGATTTTCAAGGCTGTCGCGGTCGCAGCGGGAGCCACGATCGTCATCGCCATCGCGGCGATCGCAGTGTTCCTGCTGATCCAGGCGGTGCCGTCGCTGATGGCCAATCACGACAACTTCTTCACCAGCAGCCGATTCCTCACCTCGGACGCCAACCACCTGGCGTTCGGCATTGCCGACCTGTTCATGGTCACGGTGCTCAGCGCAGCTTTCGCCCTGACTTTGGCTGTGCCAGTGGCGATCGGCATCGCCCTATTTCTGACGCACTACGCCCCGGCGCGGCTGTCCCGGCCGTTCGGCATCGTGGTCGACCTGCTGGCCGCGGTGCCTTCCATCGTCTTCGGCTTGTGGGGCATCTTCGTGCTGGCACCCCAGATCGAGCCGCTGGCCGCCGTCCTCAACCGCAACCTGGGCTGGCTGTTCCTGTTCGATCAGGGCAACGTCTCACTGGCCGGCGGCGGCACCATCTTCACCGCCGGCATCGTCCTGGCGGCGATGATCTTGCCGATCATCACCTCGGTGAGCCGGGAAGTGTTCCGCCAGACCCCGATTCCGCACATCGAAGCCGCTCAAGCACTCGGCGCCACCAAATGGGAAGTCGTGCGCATCACGGTGCTGCCGTTCGGCCGCAGCGGTGTGATCGCCGCGTCCATGCTGGGGCTGGGCCGCGCGCTCGGGGAGACGGTGGCGGTATTGATCATCCTGCGCTCCGCGGCCCAGCCAGGGCACTGGTCGCTGTTCGACGGCGGATACACGTTCGCCTCCAAGATCGCCTCGGCCGCCGCCGAATTCAGCGCCCCGCTGCCCACCGGCGCCTACATCGCCGCGGGTTTCGTCCTGTTCGCGCTGACCTTCGCCGTCAACGCGACCGCCCGCGCCATCGCCGGATCGAAGGTGAACTGAGATGAACGTCGCCACGCTGGACGAGCCGCTCAAAGGCCGCCCCACCTTCCACCCGACAAGTTGGGGTCGGCGGATGAAGAACTCGGTGGCCACCGCCCTGGTGGCGTCCGCGTTCGGGATCGCCCTGATCCCGTTGGTCTGGGTGCTCTACATCGTCATCGAACGCGGCTGGCGCGCGATCATCACCCCGACCTGGTGGACCCGGTCGCTGCAGGGGGTGCTGCCCGAACAATTCGCCGGCGGCATCTACCACGCGCTGTACGGCACGGTGGTGCAGGCCAGCATCGCCGCGGTACTCGCGATCCCGCTCGGGGTGATGGCCGCAGTGTTCCTCGTCGAGTACGGCGGCGGCCGGCTCGCCCGCACCACGACCTTCATGGTCGACGTGCTCGCCGGCGTGCCCTCGATCGTCGCGGCGCTGTTCATCTTCAGCTTGTGGATCACCACCCTGGGCTTCACGCAGAGCGCTTTCGCGGTCTCGCTGGCCCTGGTGCTGCTGATGCTGCCGGTGGTGGTCCGGGCCACCGAGGAGATGCTCAAACTGGTCCCCAACGATCTGCGGGAAGCCAGCTACGCCTTGGGAATTCCGAAATGGAAAACCATCGTGCACATCGTGGTGCCCACGGCCCTTCCCGGCATCATCACCGGCGTGCTGCTCTCGATCGCCCGCATCATCGGCGAGACCGCTCCGGTGCTGGTGCTGGTCGGCTACGCCCGCTCGATCAACTTCGACATCTTCGACGGCAACATGGCCTCGCTGCCGCTGCTGATCTACACCGAGCTGATCAACCCGCAGCCCGCCGGCCAGCTGCGCGTCTGGGGCGCCGCCCTGACGCTCATCATCGTGGTTGCCATCCTGATCCTGGCCGCCGCCGCCGCGACCCGGCTGCTCACCCGTAAACGCTGAATCGACAGGAACTTTCGTCATGGCCAAACGTATCGACCTCAAAGACGTCAACATCTTCTACGGCGCCTTCCACGCCGTCGCCGACGTCTCGCTGTCGGTGCAGCCGCGCAGCGTCACCGCGTTCATCGGCCCGTCCGGCTGCGGCAAATCCACGGTGCTTCGTTCGCTCAACCGCATGCACGAAGTCACCCCCGGCGCCCGTGTTCAGGGCTCGGTGCTGCTCGATGGCGAAGACATCTATGGTCCCGGCGTCGACCCGGTCAGTGTGCGAAAGACCATCGGTATGGTGTTCCAGCGGCCGAATCCGTTCCCTACCATGTCGATTCGCGACAACGTGGTGGCCGGGCTGAAGCTGCAGGGTGTGCGCAACAAGAAGACCCTCGATGAGGTCGCCGAGCGGTCTTTGAAGGGCGCAAACCTGTGGAACGAGGTCAAGGACCGGTTGGACAAGGCCGGTGGTGGCCTCTCGGGTGGTCAGCAGCAGCGGTTGTGCATCGCCCGCGCGATCGCGGTGCAGCCGGACGTGCTGCTGATGGATGAGCCGTGCTCCGCGCTGGACCCGATCTCTACGCTGGCTATCGAGGACCTGATTTCAGAGTTGAAGCAGGACTTCACCATTGTGATCGTCACCCACAATATGCAGCAGGCTGCTCGGGTCAGCGATCAGACGGCGTTCTTCAACCTGGAGGCGACCGGCAAGCCGGGCCGGTTGATCGAGATCGACGACACGGAGAAGATGTTCTCCAATCCGGGCCAGAGGGCCACCGAGGATTACATTTCTGGACGGTTCGGTTAGCGTCGGCGGTGCTGCCCATCAGTTGGGGGCGGGCGGCGCCAGCGGCACAGGAAGGGTGGGCGGCACGCGTTGACCATCGAGGTGCGGCGAGCGAACGCGCCTATGGGGCCGGGAACATACCGCGCGGCACTGGGCGCCCCGCGCGGCAGCGTTGTGCTGTGTGAAGACGACTCCGCTATCGCCGCCGACCTCATGGAGGATGCCGCACACGCCGGACTCGACACCACCTGGTGCCGCAACGGCGCGGAGACCCTGCTGGCCGTCGGCGCTGGTGTTCCCGACGTACTGATCATTGCGGCCCGCACCGCCACCGTCGATGCCACCAGCATCACCTCCGCAGTACGAGGGACCTCTGAGCTGCCGATCCTGGTAGGCGCCGCGCCCGGGGAAGAAGACCTGGCTCGCCCGGTGCTGGCCGCCGGAGCTTCAGCGGTCATCGTCCGGCCCTACGACATCGCCACCATTGCCCGGTTTGCACGCACCCGAGGATCCGAAACAGCAGTGTTGACCGCCGGCCCCATCCACGTCGACCGGCACGGCTACGAAACTCAGGTCCGAGGCCGCGAAGTGCAGCTCACCCAACGGGAACTGGACCTGTTGGTGTTTCTGATCGAGCGGCGCGGCAAAGTCGCCAGCAGCGAAGAGATCAGCCGCGCGGTCTGGGGACGCCCGTCGGACACCAATACCGTTGCGGTGCACGTCAAACGACTGCGTAGGAAACTGGGCAACGATCCCGAACACGGGGAATTCATCCGCACCATCCGTGGAGCCGGGTACCGGCTCGCGCCGTCGATCTGCGCGTGAGCAAGTGGTGTGATGGCACTGGATCTAGATCGTCAGTGGGTGGCGACCAGCGCTCCAGGGTGCTGGCGCATCCACGTCTGTGTGGCCATTTGTGTTGCATCCCAGGGAGATCCGAGCGGTGGGGTATAGGACAGGTCGAGCTCGCTGAGGCCGTCGACGGTCATGCCGTGAAATAGGGCGGTGGCGTAGGTGTCGACCCGTTTGGCGATCTCGGCGCTGCGGTGCCCGACGAGTTGGGCACCGAGCAGCGCGCCGCTGGCGGTATCGCCGGTGATGCGGATGTGGATCGGGGTGGCTCCCGGGTAGTAGGCCTTGTGGTCATCAGGGGCAGACCCGACGGTGGCTGGCGTCCAACCACGTTGCGCGGCAATGACTTCGTGCTCGCGCAGCCCAGTGCGGGCGGCCACCAGGTCGAACACCTTGACGACCTGGGTTCCCAGGCTGCCGGCGTAACGCGCGCTGCCGCCGATGGCATTCTCGCCCGCGACACGGCCCTGTTTGTGGGCGGTGGTGCCCAGCGGCAGCCACGTCAGACCCAGCAGCCGGTGGTGAGTGTGCACGCAGTCCCCGGCGGCGAACACATCGGGCAAGTTGGTGCGCATCGCCTCGTCGACGACGATCGCGCCTTTGATCCCGAGTTCGGCGCCGGCATCTGCGGCCAGCTCAACATCGGGCCGCACACCCACGACGACCAGAACGAAATCGACGGTGCGGGTGATGGTTTCGCCCTCGTGGGCACCGGTCACGGTCAGTGCGCCGGTGTCGGTGCGGGCGATCGCCTGGACCGCGGTGCTGGTGAGCACCTCGACGCCGTGGCGTTGCAGTTCGGTGTGCACCAGGGCACCCAGTTCGGCGTCGACGGTCGGCAGTACCTCAGGCAGCGCCTCAATCTGGGTGACCGCGATACCCCGGGTGGTCAGCGCTTCGGCCATCTCCAGGCCGATGTATCCGGCGCCGATGATCACCGCGGTTTTCGGGTCACGCTCCTGCAGGGATTGCATCACCGCGAAGGTGTCGCCCATGGAATGGAGCAGGTGCACGCCATCGGCGGGGCCGAGCGCGTCCGGACCGGTCAACCCGGCGATGGGTGGCCGGGCCGACACGGCGCCGGTGCCCACCACCAGCGCGTCGTACGCCAACTGCTGGGGTGCACCGTCGGCGCCGAGCACGTCGAGGGTGTGCTCGGCGACATTGATTCCGGTGGCGGTGGTGTTGGTGAGTACCCGCATGCCGGTGGCGGCGAGATCCGCGGCGGTGCGGTGCGCCAGGTTGCGCCAGTGGGTGACCTCACCGGAGACGTAATAGGGGATGCCGCAGATGGAGAAGTTCGGGTAGGCGTCGGCGACCACCACGGTCACCTCCATGGCGGGGTCAAGTTCGCGGATGCGCAGGGCGGCGCTGATACCGGCATCACTGCCACCGATAGCGACAACTCGGCGGTGAGCCATACGGGGTTCTCCTCACAGAAGTGGGCGGACGATGAGGTTTGGCGTGGAGCATGACCGGTTGCAGGCAATGGCGTTCTAGGCCAACGGTTTTGGTTGGTCGGCACCGGGTAGGTGTGAGTGGTTTAGGGGCGGTGGGTGAGCCGAGCGGTCAGGGTCGCGACGCGGGCGGCGATGTCGTCGCGGACCAGCCGCATCCGCTCGATACCGTCGATGCCGCGGTCGGATGGCTCGTCGGTGTCCCAGTTCTCTACCGGGGTTCCCGATACCGGTTCGAGGACCGCTTCGCGGCCCAACGTCACGACCAGGTCCACCCGACTCAGCAGGTCGGGGTCGATCGGTTTCGGTTTTTCACCGGTGATGTCCACCCCGATTTCGGCCAGCACCTGCGCGGAGAGGCCGTTGATTTCGCTGCCGGGCTTGGTGCCGGCCGAGTACACGGTGACCGCGTCGCCGGCGGTCTGGCGCATCAAGCCGGCGGCCATCTGGGACTTTCCGCCATTTTTCACGCAGACGAACAGCACCGATGGCTTGGTGGTGGTTGTGGTCATTACTGGTTGGCCTCCTTGTCGCCGGCCGCGGTCGGGGCGGCGGCAGGGGTGGGGAATCGTCGCCGCAGCGCCAGGGACACATAGACGAGTGCGACGAGGACGGGAACTTCGATCAGGGGTCCGACCACACCGGCCAGGGCTTGGCCGGAGGTGGCGCCGTAGGTGGCGATCGCGACGGCGATCGCGAGTTCAAAGTTGTTGCCAGCGGCGGTGAATGCGAGCGTGGTGGTGCGCTGGTATCCCAGTCCCGCCGTGGCGCCGAGCAGGTAGCCGCCGCCCCACATGATGGCGAAGTACGCCAGCAGCGGTAGCGCGATCCGCGCGACATCGAGTGGGCGGTTGATGATCTGTTCGCCCTGCAGCGCGAACAGGATCACGATGGTGAACAGCAGCCCGTAGAGCGCCCACGGTCCCACGGAGGGAAGGAATTTCGATTCGTACCATTGCCGGCCTTTGGCTTTCTCACCGAGGCGGCGCGACAGGTACCCGGCCAGTAGCGGGATGCCAAGGAAGATCAGCACCGACTTGGCGATCTGCCACGGTGAGGTGGTGATGGTCGTCTGCGGTAGGCCGAGCCAGCCGGGCAGCACCGACAAGTAGAACCAGCCGAGCACAGCGAACATGACCACCTGGAACAGCGAGTTCAAGGCCACCAGAACCGCGGCGGCTTCGCGGTCCCCGCAGGCCAGGTCGTTCCAGATGATCACCATGGCGATACAGCGGGCCAGTCCGACGATAATCAATCCGGTGCGGTACTCGGGCAGATCGGGCAGTAATAGCCAGGCCAGGGCGAACATCAATGCCGGGCCCACAAGCCAGTTCAGCAGCAGGGAGCTGATCAGCAATTTGCGGTCGCCGGTGACGGTGTCGAGCCGGTCATAGCGGACCTTGGCCAGCACCGGGTACATCATTATCAATAGCCCCAGTGCGATGGGCAGCGAAATGCCGTCCACCTGAACCTTTTCCATGGCGGTGTTCAGGCCCGGAATCTGGTGGCCCAGCAGCAGGCCGGCGGCCATCGCGATACCGATCCACATCGGCAGAAACCGGTCCAGTGTGGACAGTTTGCCCATTACATGCGCATCGGTGGGGTTTGGGACAGTGTCGGTCATAGGGTCACCTCGGTGGGAGCATCGATGTTGATCGGATTGAAAAACGCGGACAAGCTGGCCAGCGCTTCGGGGGCCACGGTGTAGTACACCCACGATGCGCGGCGCTGCGACGTGAGCAGGCCCGCGTCGCGCAGCACCTTCAAATGGTGTGAAATCGTCGGCTGGCTCACGTCGAGGCCGTCGGAGACATCGCATACGCACGCCTCGCCGCCCGCCCGTGTGGCGACCGCACTGAACAGGCGCAGCCGCACGGGGTCGGCCAATGCCTTCAGCTTGATCGTCATCTCTGCGGCAGCCTCCGCCGTCAGCGCTTCCCGCAGTATTGAGGTGGTGGCGCAGCATGCGTCGATGGATGACACGTCCGGCGATATCGACATTCATCGATATTGACAGATATCGATATCGGTGCGCAAGTGGACAGTTCGTGAACATCGAGTTCATCCGGGGGTCGGTCAGCGGGCGGGTTCAGATTTTCTGGCTGCCGTTCGGCGAGAACGGGAAGATCTTGCG
>JARLGS010000330.1 GCA_031292695.1 Mycobacterium sp.
ATTGCGGACCGGGCCAGGCGGCATGACCACCGCTCGTGGCTGGCGAACCTGCGGACACAGGTGTTCCGGGGTGCCGTCCGCACCACGGGCACGCTCATGGTGGCCATCGTGACCGTCGCGTTCCTGGGCGGCGCGTTCGTCCTGGCCGCTGCATTCTTGACACAACCTACCCCGACGCCCACGCCGCGTGTTACAGTCGGGACGGACATGACGCCGACGCCCGCGCCGACGAAAGTCGAGTCGACCGCACCTCCGGCAACCCCGCCGGCCGTCGTGGCGACCCCGGTCCCCACCGCGAAGCCGGTGGTCACCCCCGAACCGACCCCGGTTCCATCCCCCAGCCCACCGCCTTCTCCCGAACCCAGTGCGACTCCGGCGCCATCGCCAAGCGCGAGCGCGGAGCCGTCGCCCACCCCCACGCCATCTGCAACCCCGTCGCCGACGGAGAAGCCACGGCGGACTCCTCCGCCATCGGTCGCCCCGTCGCCGACCCCAACTCCGGCGCCGTCAGAAGCGCCGTCCCCAACATCGCCGTAACTGCGAGGCGGGCAGGGCCCGCCACGCCGTTCCGGGCCTTGCGCAAGGCAATGGAACAGTCAGAGAGCCGGATCGGTCGACACGACGAAAGGAGCCCCAGGACCGAGCCGCACCCGGGAGCCGACAGCCCCGGTTCATGCACAGACCATCAATCCCCATTGGGAGGAACGCACTTGAATCTCATGAAGAAGGCGATCAGCGCAGCCACGAGTGCCGCGCTTGTCGCTTCGCTTCTCGCGACTGTCGTGGCGCCTGTGGCGTCCGCGGCGCTTGTGACCGGTGTCAGCGCCATCGGCAACGTGCCGATCGGCGGCACCTCAGGCGCCGTTACGGTCACGCTCGCCGAGCAGACCGCTACGTCCATCACCCACACCGGGTCGGTCACCGTCACGCTGAACAACAGCGCGACCTGGACCGGCACGCCGGTCGTGAGCTCCGCAGGCAGCCCCGGCGCTACTGCGTCGATCGCCGGCGCGGTCCTCACGATCAACATCAACAGCTATGACAACAACAACATCGAGAACATCGTCGTCACCGGTCTCAAGGTGGTTGCGAACGCGGCCGGTGACATCACGGCCTACCTGAATGGCGTTCCGTCTTCGGACACCTCGTTGGCCAGTGCGTTTGTTCCGGGCACGACCACCGCGACCGGCGTGCTGCAGGCGACCCTCGGCACCGCCGCCGGCCTAACAGTCGGTGTAGTCCTCACCGGGGCCTGCGACTTTGCCCCCACCGACGCGACGCACGGGAATGCGACGTTCTCGGACGTCTCGGACAGCCGCACGATTACTACCGCACCTGCAAGCGCAGGTAGTGGCGTCCAGAACGTGACGTTCGGCGTTGGCACTTCGGTGCACGGGACGACGCCTCCCGTCACTGTCAGCCAGACTGTGCCGAACTGCAGCAACTTCGCGGCCCCCGGCTACCCGCTTGGCGTGGTCGGGACCGGCACGACGTCGCTCAGCTACGGCGCCGATCCGGCGCTCCGCGTCTTCCCAGGTGAGACGAACGCGAACGCGTCGCACCTCTACTTCCAGGAGCCCGCAGCCGGTTTCCTCACGGCTTCCCCGGCTACGACGCTCACGCTGACGATTGCAACGCCTGGCGTCACGTTCTCCAAGCTGCCGACCTTTGCGGTCAACTGTGACTACACGAACATCCAGTTCGTGGGCCAGGTGACCTGGGACTCCGTTACCGACACGTGGATTCCCGCGACGCAGACCAACTGCGGCGCCCTGGTCAGCGCCCAAGCTGCAGCCCTTGCCCTCCCGAGCGGGGACTACCAGTTTGCCCCGCCGGTCATGTCGTCCGACAACAAGTCAGTCTCAGTGACCGTCGCCACGGCCTCGACCACGGCTGACTTCACTACGGGAACCCAGTTCTATCTTGCCGACATCCACTACGACGTCGCCGCGACCGTCCCGGGCGGCACGTTCGTCGGGGTGACTGCGACGCTGAACAACGGGCTGTTCGTCAGCCCGACGTCCAACAACAACGCCGTCGTCTACCGCGGCATCGCGGCCACGGCAACGCCGACGACCGTGCTCATCGGCCAGAACAACCAGAAGTCGGGAGCGCTCAGCTTCACCGAGAGTCAGGCCGGTTTCTTCACCGCCGCCAGTAGCTTGAGCGGCAACTCGACCGGCTGGAACATGTTCTCGGTCTGCACGGACGGCCCCGATACCTTCGACCCGGCGAACCCGCCGTACGCGCAGGTCACCCCGGGGACGGGTGTCCTCGTCCTCCGTGACGGGATCGCCGCCTCGACGACCGGCCTCGTGGCCGGCACACCCGTGTGGAACCCGTTCCGCAGCATCACCTGCTACGACTGGACCGTCTGGACCGCGAGCACCGTTGCCTCGACGATCACGATCGGGACCAAGGACATGTCTTCCGGCGCGCTCATCGACGTGCCGCCGTACGCGACCCCGGGCCCGGTCAACATGGACCTGTGGATCAACCACGACGCGATCGACTTCAGCGCACCGGCCGATGCCGTTGTGACTGTCGCTAACCGCGTCTTCGCCAACCAGGTCGCTGTCACGGCCCTCAGCCAGCCGACGATGGCCACCGGCACCGGCAGCGCGCTCGCCGGCAACCTCCAGATCGCCGAGACTGGCAACGGCCAGCTCAAGGTCGGAGAGGAAGTCTGCGTCGAGGTCATGCCGGCCGTTACCGGTGGCTCGCACGACGTCAACCTCGGCCAGCTCGTCACCGCGGCCGTCCCGATCGCCACGGCGACCGGCGGCCTCGTGATCGACAGCGTCCGCCTTGATACCGGTCGCGACTGCGACGGCACCTCCGCTGCTTCGGCGGACATCAACCACGTCTACGCGTTCCACTTCCACGTCCTGCAGCAGTCCACCACCGGGACTGGCAAGATCGTCATCAGCAACATCATGTACACCGTCCAGACCGGCGCTGCCGCGGGCAATGTGCTCGTGAACGTGTACGGCTACGGGCAGTGGCCGACCCTTCTTGACTTCCAGGCGACTGTCTCGAACGCCAAGGTTGGCACCGCGCCGAAGCTCAACATTGCCGCCAACAGCGCGCTCGGGCTCAACCCGACGAGCGGCTACACCATGATCACGCCCAAGTACCAGGCCGTTGGCAAGTACGTGACCTGGAAGTTCACTGGCGGGACGGCGCTTGCCGGCCAGCGCGTGAACATCCTGGTTGCGAAGCACGTCAATGGCGCCTGGGGTGGCCCCGTCTATCTCAAGTCCGCCTGGGCCGATGCCAATGGCATCGTGACCTTCGCGTGGACCTCCAAGACTGCAGCCGCGATCAACGTTCGGGTGCAGTGGCCGGGGAGCACCGCCTACGCGGTGAGCACCTCCAAGGCGCTCGGGGCCTACTACAAGTAGCTCCCGAACTCACCGCTGGCCGGCCCCGTGCCGGCCAGCGGAAGACATCCGAAGCCTGAAGCTCGGCCCCGGGGCACCACCCCCGGGGCCGAGTTCGTATTCCCGGAGGTACACTCCCGGCCATGGGCAGGATCCACTCGCGCACTGTCGCCGCGGTCGTGCTGGGCGGGGTGCTCGGCCTGGGCAGCG
>JARLGS010000331.1 GCA_031292695.1 Mycobacterium sp.
CGTCAGCCCGCGCAGGCCAGTACTTCGTCGAAACCTGCAACGAGGCAGTCGTAGAACACGTCGTAGTCGGGGATCGCGCCGGTGTCCACGTCGATGCCCAGCGCACAGGTGTCGACGTAGGTGAGCAGCGTGACATTGACCGCCGAGCCGATTGTCGGGCCGAACGCGTACTGCATCCGAACCCGGGCGCCGCCGAGGAACACCGGCACCGGGATGCCCGGGACGTCGCTTGCCAGGAAGTCGACGTGCCGCAGGATCGAGCCGATGTACCAGCGCGGCATCAGGTTGAGCGCAGCCGCGATCCACTCTGTATAGGGCAGCGACCTCTCGTGGCGCACCTTCGCGGTCTGCTCATGGATGGCGGCGATCCGGGCTGCCGGGTCGATGAGGCCGACGGGTACGTCGAACCGCATCAACGTGATCCGGTTGCCACCCATGGCGTCGCCGTCGGCCCGCAGGCTGATCGGCATCGTCAGGTGCAGGTTCCCGACCGGGACTCCATGGGCTTCGTGGTAACGCCGCAATCCGCCTGCCACCCCGGCGACGAACCCGTCATTCAAAGCCCCGCCGCAACGGTGGGCCGCTTCCCGTAGCTCCCGCATCGGCACCTGATGCACGCCCAGACGACGCATCAGGGTCCGGTTCTTCATCAAAGCCGACCCGGTGCGATTCACAGGTCGAACGGTTCGATAGATCGAAGCCGCAGTGGCCATTGCGGATTCGACGGTCTCGACCGGGCGTCGGACGCCGTTGTAGAACAGCCTGGGCGCCGAGGTGATGGCTCCGGCCATCGCCGTTGCGACAAGTCCCGCGTCGTAACCGAACGTATCGCGATATCCGTTCACCCACGGCACCCGAGGCACTTTCGGCGGAGCCGGCAACTGCTCGCGCTCTCCAGGCAGCTCCGAAAGATCAAACAACGTCATCGCGATCTGCACACCGCCGACACCATCGGTGAGGCAGTGATGGAACTTACACAGGATCGCCGCACCTCCGTCCTCGAGCCCGTCAATCAGCGTGACCCTCCATAACGGGCGGGCCCGGTCGAAGTCCTCCATCCCGCCGACCCGCGCCATCTCGAGTACCACCCCGAGGTCGCCCGGTGTAGGCGCCCGCACCCGCCGGATGTGGAAGTCGAGACCGAAGTCCGGGTCGAATTCCCACCGGGGTGGCGCCGGAGGAAGCGATTCCACCACCCGTTGACGAAACATCGGCAGTTTGCGGGTGATGAGGTCGAGCCGGTCGCGCACGCCATCCCAGTCCGGCGACTTCTCCAAGAGCACGATCGACACGACGGTCGATCGCAGTCGTGGATCGCTTTCCATCGCCCAGGTGAACGTGTCGGTGCTGCGCATAAATTCAGGCATGTGTGCTCCCTCACGCAAACGTACGGCCCCCGCCGTGCCACGTCAGCACTCTCGCGTAGCTGAGGACTTTGTGCCCTAACACTCGACGAAGCGCCGCCAGGAACACCGGGCCGGTTCAACCAGGAACCCAATTACTTGACGGCACAACTGCATCCGATCCTGCGATGAGGCCGCCGATCGGCATCCGCCGGTTGTGATGGCGACAGCCGGCGCGCATCGGACCAGCTTGGCCTCGGCGACTCAAGGTCTTTCGGCCCTTATCGCGGGGCTGACGACGGCGTTGAGTTGAGGTTACGGGCATCTACTACTGAGCCATGTCCGTCGGCGCATCGCGCTCCCGGACACCGGGCAGCATCGGCGAAGTCGCGACCGGGCACGAGAACTCCAAGGGTGGCAAGTGGTCGGTGCTGACGAATCGCAGATACCTCGGCCGAAGTTGACGATATGAGCGCACTCGTGGTGGGCGCGGTGGCCGAGACGGCGCCCGGCGAGCGGCGGGTCGCGCTCAGTCCTGACGGCGTGGTCCGGCTGCGGGCCGCCGGGCAGCAGTCGATCATTGAGGCCGGCGCGGGCCTCGCAGCATGGTTCCCCGACACCGAATACACCGATGCCGGTGCGCAATTGGTCACCAGGAACGAGTTGTACGAGCAGGCCGACATCATCGTCTGCGTGCACCCGCCGGCCGCGGCGCACCTGCGCATGCTGCGGCCGGGTCAGGTTCTTGTCGGGCTGCTCGCGGCCCTGATCGATCCACCACTGGTGCGTAAGTTGGCTGAGGCCAAGGTGACCGCGATCAGCCTGGATAGTCTGCCCCGGACGCTGAGCGCCGCTCAGTCAATGGATGTGCTCAGTTCGCAGGCCAACGTCGCCGGCTACAAAGCAGCCATACTCGCCGCCGACACCTACGGCGGTTACCTGCCAATGCTCATGACTGCCGCCGGAACGACGCGCCCGGCCCGGGTTCTGGTGATCGGCGCCGGTGTCGCCGGGCTGCAGGCGATCGGCACCGTCCGTCGGCTCGGCGGGGTTGTCACCGGCTACGACGTCCGCGACGCAGCCCGATCCGACGTGGCCTCCACCGGAGCGAGCTTCCTCGACCTGGGCATGCCCATGTCTGCGACAGGTGAGGGTGGGTACGCCCGCACGCTGACCGAGGAAGAGCACGCCACGCAACAGCGCGCACTGAACGCGGCGATCACCGAATTCGACATCGTCATCACCACCGCGCAGGTACCCGGAAGACGACCCCCAGTAACCGTCTCGGCAACTGCCCTGGCCGCAATGAAACCAGGCTCTGTGGTGCTCGACCTGGCCGCAAGTGCGTTGGGCGGCAATGTCGAAGGCTCCGTGCCGGAGAACACGACTGTCACACCCAACTGCGTCACTGTGATCGGCGCCGGCAACCTGCCCTCCGGCGTGCCCAGAGCCGCCTCAACCGCCTACGCCCGCAACATCGTCGCCCTGCTGGCTCACCTCGTGCCCGGCGGGGACAGGCTGGTACTCGATCCGGACGACGAGGTCACTGCCGGCGTGCTCATCACCCACGACGGCGAGATCGTCCACCCCGCGGTGCGCGCGCTCGTCGAGGAAGGACCGAGTGAATGACTGCCCTGCTGTTCGCCGACATCACGATTTTCGTCCTGAGCCTGCTCGTCGGGTTCGAGGTGATCAGCAAGGTCCCCGCTACCCTGCATACCCCGCTGATGTCCGGGTCGAACGCGATCCATGGTGTGGTCGTGGTCGGAGTGATGATGCTCGCCGCGACCGTCAACACTGCGGTCGGCTACGTCCTGTTGATCGTGGCTGCCGCGTTCGCGGCGATGAACGTGGTCGGCGGCTACGTCGTGACCGACCGAATGCTGCAGATGTTCACGTCCCGGCCAGTCGCAAAGGGGCAGCCGCATCAGAAGCGGGGTCAGCATGAGTGAATTCGACACCCTCACCCACGCCCTGTACCTGCTCGCTGCGGCCGGATTCGTGCTGGGTCTGCACCTGATGACCTCCCCCCGGACGGCGCGACGCGGAAATCGAGTATCCGGCGCCGGCATGGCCGTAGCTGTCGCGACCACGATTGCGGTTCTCTGCCATGACCGCACTATCACGGTCCCGGCCACGATTCTGCTGACAGTCGGCCTGCTCGGCGGCGGTCTGGCCGGGTTGCTCACCGCCCGTCGGGTGAAGATGACTGCGATGCCGCAACTGGTCAGCGTGTTCAACGCAGTCGGCGGCGGCGCGGCCGCGCTGATCGCATTCGGTGACGCGATCAAGCACACCGGGTCGCTGCACCTGAGTCAATTGCCGGTCAGCACTACCCTTTCCACAGTTCTGGGCGTGCTGATCGGCGGCGTCACCTTGTCCGGTTCGCTGGTCGCCGGCGGCAAGCTCGCGGGCCTCATCGCCGGCCGGCCCCTGAATTTTCCCGGTAACAGCGCGCTTAGCCTGATCCTGGCGTTTGTCGCGGTCGTCAGCGGTGTCACATACACCGCCGGATATGGCGGCGTACCGGTGCTTTGCGTCCTCACCGCGGCCGCGCTCGGCTTGGGGATCCTGGTCACTCTGCCCATCGGCGGCGCGGACATGCCGGTCGTCATCTCGTTGCTGAATGCCTGCACTGGTACGGCCGTGGCGATGGCCGGCTTCGTCATCGACAGCACACCGTTGATCATCGCCGGAGCCCTGGTCGGTGCCGCCGGTGGCATCCTGACCAAGCTGATGGCCGATGCGATGAACCGGTCCCTATTGGGCATCATCGCCGGTGGCTTCGGCACCGGCGAGAACGACGCCGGTAGCCAGCAGACGTCGGTGACCGGCACGGTGCGCGAGGTCGCTGTCGATGACGCCGCGCTGCAGCTTGCCTACGCCGCGACAGTGGTGATCGTGCCTGGCTATGGCCTGGCGGCCGCCCAAGCCCAGCACGAACTGGTCGAACTCGCCGCGGCCTTGACCGGGCATGGGGTAGACGTCAGCTATGGCATCCACCCGGTCGCCGGGCGGATGCCCGGGCAGATGAACCTCCTGCTCGCCGAAGCCAACGCGCCGTACGAGCAGATGAAGGACCTCGAGGAGATCAACCCCGAATTCGCCCGCACCGACGTCGTCCTGGTCGTCGGCGCCAACGACGTGACCAACCCCGCCGCGCGCAGGCCCGGCAACGCCGTGTCCGGCATGCCCATCCTCAACGTCGACCAAGCCAAGAGCGTCATCGTCATCAAACGCTCGCTGGGCCACGGCTACGCCGGAGTCGACAACGAGCTCTATACCGACCCCAAAACCGTGATGCTGTTCAGCGACGCCAAAACGGGCCTCGCCGCGCTCCTCACCGGGCTCAACGTTTACATCCACTGACACCGGGCACCCGAATCGGGTCTTGTCCGCCGGGGCGACGATCGTCGTGCCACGACGGCGCCACTCACCTGGGCAGCATGGCACTGCCACCCAAGGTCTTTCGGCCCTTATCGCGGGGCCGACGGCGGCGTTGAGTCGAGGTCAGCAAGGGATTGAGAACTAGCGAAGGACGCCGTCGAAGTGGCCGTCGTGGTGACGCGTACAACCATGGGTAGTCGGACTTCGGCCGCCGATAGGCGGCACCGAGCAGCTAATGAGCATCACGAAGGCCGAGAAGACGCGCATGACTATTGATGGCAACCGCACCTCCACAACCGCTGCCGCAGCGAATGTGGCTTCGATGTTTCTCGACCGGGTTCAGGTGTCGCAGGACCGGGAGGCTTTCCGTTATCTTGTTGCCGGCGAATGGGTCTCGACGACCTGGCGGCAGACTGCGGAGCGCGTCGAAGCGCTGGCCGCCGGACTACTGGCGCTGGGCATCGAAACCGAGCAGCGAATCGGTCTCCTGTCGAGCACGCGATACGAGTGGATCGTGGCCGACCTGGCGATCATGTGTGCCGGCGCCGCCACCACCACCGTGTATCCCAACACCAACGCCGGCGACACCGCCTACATCCTGGCCGACTCGCAATGCCGCATCGTGTTCGCCGAGGACACCACGCAGTTGGCGAAGCTGACCGAACGCCGAGCCGAGTTGCCCAACCTCACCAAGGTGGTGCTGTTCGACGGCACCGCCGACACCGACTGGGTGATCACCCTGGCCGACCTGGCTGAGTCCGGCAAGAATTATCTGCTCGAGCATCCTTCTGCGGTGCGGACGCGAACCGACGCGATCACCCCGGAGCAGTTGGCGACGCTGATCTACACCTCGGGAACCACTGGGCGGCCCAAAGGGGTTCGACTGCCGCATTCGGCCTGGGCGTATGAAGCGAATGCGGTCGCCGAGCTGCACATCCTCAGCGAAGACGATCTTCAGTTGCTGTGGTTGCCGATGGCCCACGCGTTCGGCAAAGTCCTGACGACCACACAGCTGGCGTGCGGGTACGTCACCGCGATCGACGGGCGCGTCGACAAGATCGTCGACAACCTTGCGGTAGTCAAACCGACGTTCATGGGCGCGGCACCCCGCGTGTTCGAAAAGGCGCACGCCCGCATCGTCACCACCCAGCAGGCCAAGGGTGGTCTCCAGGCCTGGCTGTTCGCGGCCGCATTCTCCGCGGGACTTGAGCTGGACCGCCGACAACGCGCGGGCCGGGCCACTGGGCCGCCGATGTCGTTGCTCTACAAAGTGTTCGACCGCCTGGTGTTCAGCAAGGTGCGGGCGGCGTTCGGGGGGCGCATCCGGTTCTTCATCTCCGGAGCGGCACCGTTGAACCGCAACATCGGCGAGTGGTTCCACGCCGCGGGCCTGCTGATCCTGGAAGGCTACGGCCTGACCGAGACCGCGGCCGGGACGTGCATCAACCGACCCGATCACTACAAACTGGGCACCGTGGGGCCGCCCTTTGACGGCATGTCGATACGCATCGACGCCGAGCAAGGCGAAATCCAGATCCGCGGCCCCGCCGTCATGGACGGCTATCACAACCTGTCCGAGAAAACGGCGGACGCGTTCACCGACGACGGCTGGCTGCGCACCGGGGACGTGGGCACCATCGATGCCGACGGGTTCCTCACCGTCACGGGCCGGATCAAGGAGATGTTCAAGACCTCGGGTGGCAAATACGTCGCCCCTCCCGCTATCGAGGCGAAGTTCATGGCGATGTGTCCCTATGCCAGCCAGTTCATGGTGTTCGGGGAGGGCCACAACTACTGCGTGGCGTTGATCGCTCTTGACGCCGACATGATGTCGGGGTGGGCAGCCGAGAACGGTCTCGAAGGCGCGACTTACCAGGAACTAGTCGGCACACCCGCGGTGCGGGAGATGATCGCCGGGTACATCAACGCACTCAACGCCGACCTCAACCGATGGGAAACCGTCAAAAAGTGGGCGCTGCTGAACCACGATCTCTCCGTCGACCGCGGTGAGCTGACACCGTCGCTGAAGGTGAAACGCGCCGTCGTGGCCGAACAGAACAAGCGTGTCCTCGACTCGCTCTACACCTGACCACCCGACGAGAGATATGCCTTCGCGTCATCCAGATTCCGCTGCGCCGCCTGCGTCAATCCCAGTTCGAGTTCGAATTCGAATCCCCTGATCGCGAGCAGGTGAACCGCCGGCAGGCGGTCGAAACACTGCTGACACGTCGCCATGATCGCGGGGATCGAGATCGCGTGCGACGTGAAGCTGAAGTCCATTTTCGGCGCCACGCGCTCCACCGTGAACGATTCCACCGAAGCGTCTTTGGTGGCATCGACGAACAGCACATGTTCCTTGTTGCTGATCAGTTCGGCGTCCTCGAGCAGAACCTGATACTTCCTCTCCAGGTCTGCGTTCGAGCAGAGGCCTTGCGCCTGAAGCCAGTCGACGAAGGCCCAGCCCAAACCGTCGTCCTGCCGACCGACGTTACCGATCCCATAAATCAGGCAGGAGTCGTCATCGAACTCGTCGAGCGTCACGAACGGACGCGCTCGGTGATTACATTTCCCGCCGGATCGTAGACAGTGACGATCAGCGGCATCTGCCCGTACGCGTGCGTCGCGCAACTCAGGCAGGGATCGTACGCGCGGATCCCGACCTCGATGGCGTTCATCATGGCTTCGGTGATCACGCCGTGGCCCCCCAGATAGTCCTCGGCGACCGAGCGCACCGTGCGGTTGATCACCTGATTGTTGTGCGTCGTAGCCACAATCAGATTGGCGAAGGTGATGTCGCCTTCTGGACCGGCCCGATAGTGGTGGAGCAGCGTGCCGCGAGGTGCTTCCACCACGCCGACGCCCTCACCGACCCACGCACCGGCCGCGGGTGTAACGACCAAGTCTTGCTGTTGCAGATCGGGATCGCGCAGCAGTTCTTCGATCAGTTCCGCCGCGTGGAGCACTTCTATGGTCCGCGCCCAATTGGTATGCAAGGTCATGTTGTTCGTGGCGCCGCCGGTGTAAGCATGAAAACGCTCCAGCGCCTCCTGAGCCAGTGGCGTCGAGAGCGACTTCGTGACGTTCATTCGCCCGAGCGGCCCCACCCGAACCGAGCCCTGGTCCCTGCCCAGGTCCTTCAGGAACGGGAACTTCATGTACGTCCACTCTTCGACCGCTTCCGAAAAATGGTCAAGGTAGTCGTGGTAGTCGAATTCACGGACGACGTGCTTGTCGTCGTCGATGATGCGCAGCACACCGTGGTAGTAGTCCACGTTGCCGTCGTCATCGACCAGGGACATGTTGAGGGCGGGAACGTTCGCGAAACCGTCCACCTCAGCTCGATTCGTTGCGTGAAAGTCGTAGAAGATGCGCAGACCGTCCTGGGCGTAATCGATGATGTCCGCTATCGACGGGAGCCCTTCTTCCCCGTTCAATAGGCGGTCGCATTCGGCCCGGCTCAGGTTCTTGTCGACGCCTCCGGGCACCGAGCTGATGCCGTGCATTCTCCTGCCGAAGACCGTCTTGATGACTTCCTGGCCCCACTTGCGCAGCATGATCACTCTTCGCATCAACGCGGGGTCGGCCTCAATGAGGCCGATCATGTTGCGCTGCGCCGGCGCGGCATCCATGCCGAACATCATCTCGGGGACGACCAGGTAGAAATATGCCGTCGCGTGCGATTGCAGCATCTGCGCGTAGTGGCCGAGTCGGCGGATCTTCTCCGCCGTCCGCGTCACCCCGCATCCCGATCTTGCGCCGACGCCGATCATGTCGTCGAGCGCTTTGGCGCCGGCCAGATGGTGACTGACGAAGCAGATTCCGCAGATACGTTGCATCAGCATCGGCGCCTCCCAGAACGGGTGGCCCTGGATGAACTTCTCGAAGCCGCGGAACTCGACGACATGCAGCCTGGCGTCGACGACATTGTCGTCGTCATCCAGGTGCACGGTGACCTTGCCGTGGCCCTCGATTCGGGTGACGGGATCGATGATCAGCTTTCTGCTCACGCGCAGCCTCCGAGATCAGTCGTAATGGTTCAGCGAGCGGGGCAGCGCGACCGGGCGACCCTGTATCAGGTCGTCGAGCACCGTGAAGATGACGTCCGCGTCCGGAGGACATCCGGGGATGAAGTAGTCCATGTGGACCACTTCGTGGCAGGGGTAAACCTTGGTGGTGAGTCTGGGAATGTCCGGGTGGGAGGGGATGACCGGTTTGGCGCCCGGAACCGCGGTCGGCGAATTGACGTACGCCTCGGACAGGCAGTCCTTCAACTCGAAGACATTGCGCATCGCCGGAACGCCGCCCCAGACCGCGCAGGCTCCGACGGAGATCAGGATGTCGCAATTGTCCCGGAAGTGTCGCAGCGTTTCGATGTTGTCCTCGTTCGCTACACCCCCTTCGATGAATCCGATCGCACATCGCTCGGTGATTCTCTTGATGTCGGTCAGCGAGGACCGGTGGATGCTGACCTTGGCCAGGAGCGGAAGGAGCCGCTCGTCCATGTCCAGAAACGACAACGTGCAGCCCCAACAGCCGCACAAACCGATCATCGCCACCTTGACCTTGGTGTCGCGGGCCGCCTTGAGCGCCGGATCCGTTGGGGCTACCGGCATTTCATGCGACGCGGTCTCTTCGGTCACGGTGTACCGGACTCGTCTTGGCGGTGGAGGGCCCGCGCGCGCACGGATTCGAGCTCGTACTTGCGCCGGCCGATCGGGACGTCGTATCCGACCCGCTTTTCGATGATGGCGCCGACGGGGCAAATGTCGACGGCGTAGCGGATCTGCTCGTCCGGCATGGCGTTGGCCCGTTCGGTGTCGATTTCGATCTGGGACTCGGGACCGCGGTCGCTGATGCTGAAGATCTTCTGGCCGGTGGATTCGTCGCGGACGAATTCCACGCAGCGTTGGCAGAAGATGCAGCGATCCCGTTCCAGCCAGATCTTCTCCGACGCATGGTCCCGCTCGCGACGCGGGAACTGGTACGGGAAGAGGGACACCAGCATGTCCATCTCGTAGCCGACGGCCTGCAGCGTGCAACGACCGCTCTTCTCACAACTCGGGCAATTATGGTTTCCTTCGGCGAACAGTAACTCCACCAAGGCTTTCCGGAAATCAGCCGTCTCGGGTTCCTCGACCTCGACCTTCAGTCCGTCCGAGACTCGAACCGTGCACGCCGCGACCACGGTGCCGTTCACCTTGACCGAGCAGGCCCGGCAGGTTCCGAGGCACGGCTTGCCTTCGAGGTAGCACAGCGTCGGGATGTACACCCCGGCCTCGGCGGCCACATCGACCAGGACCCTGCCTTCCTCGGTCGACACCGGCACTCCATCGATTTCGATGCGGATGGTCATGCGGTCCCGTCCGTTTCCAGTTCGGTTACTGCCTTGTCGTACCCGGCCAGGGCAGCATCGAGATCGAATGAGAGCAGCAGGGCCTGCTCCTGGGTGCGCAATCTGCTCCGATAGATCTCGGGGAACTTTTCCAGGGTCGTCAGAATGGGATTGGCCGCAGTGGCTCCGAGACCGCACCGACTTGTCATTCGCACCAGCGCACCCCAGCGGGCCACGTCGTCCAGATCCTCTTCGATACCAGTGCCGGCGACGACGCGTTCCACCTTGTCGTGCAGAACGACAGTGCCCGCCCGGCAGGGAACACAAATGCCGCACGACTCGTCAACGAAGAACCGCGTGTAGTCGCTGACGCATTCCAGCAGGTCACGGCTCGAATTGAAGATCGTGACGGCGCCACTGCACGGGATGTCCTCGTACGCGATCCGACGTTTGCCGTCCACCTCCACCGACAGACACTCCCCCGCTGGGCCACTCATCTGGACGGCGCGAGCATCCCGCGCGCCGACCATTGCGAGCACCTCGTCGAGAGTGATGCCCCACTCGACCTCGTAGACGCCCGGACGGTCACAGTCCCCTGCGACGCTCAGCAGGCGAGTGCCCGCGGAGTCGGGTGTGCCCATGCGGCGAAACCATTGCGCGCCGTTCTCCATAACGCGGGCAGCTGCCGCAAGCGTTTCGACGTTGTTGACGCAGGTGGGTTTGCCGAGATACCCCTCCTGGACGGGGAACGGCGGCTTCAACCGGGGCGTACCCCGTTTGCCCTCGCACGACTCGATCAGAGCCGATTCTTCACCGCAGACATAGGAACCGGCGCCCAGCTGGATACGGATGTCGAAATCGAATCCTGGTCGCCCACCGATGCTGCGTCCGAGCAGCCCGTCGTCCCGGAATTGCTGGAGCTGAGCTTCCAGATAGCGTTTGAGATACACGTATTCGGCACGCAGGTAGACGATTCCGTGCCGACTGCCGATCGCGTAAGCCGCGATGACCATCCCCATGAAAACATCTCGAGGCGAGCGCATCAGCAGCGCCCGGTCCTTGAACGTGCCGGGTTCACCTTCATCAGCGTTGCAGATGACGTACTTGTCATCGCCGGGTGCAGCCCGGCACAGGCTCCACTTGCGCCCGGTTGGAAACCCCGCACCACCGTATCCGCGCAGCCGGGATTCGGTGATCGTGCTGATCGTCTGCTCGGGAGTGCCGGCGAGGCAGCGACCGAGCAACGTCCGGTAATCCGTTGTGCCACAAAAGAACACCGGACCCCGCGTACGGACATTGGACTCCACCAGATTGTCCACGTAGGCGATGCCATCGTCTGGTAGCCCAGCCGGGTTCGCGATATCAGCGGCCCGTCTCCCAGATTTCAACTGGCAGACGATGTCTGCGACGGTCTCCGGCGTCAGTCGGGTGAATACCACGCTGTCGATCAGCATCGCCGGTTCTTGATCGCTGAGTCCGATACACGGCGTTTCGAACAGGCCGAACATGCCCGCTTCGTCGGTTTCTCCGAAGCGGACCCCGGCCTGGAGCTCAAGCGTGTCGTACACCGCCTGATATCCGCGCGTCTTGGCAATCACCGTGTTGCTCAAGTAAATCCGGTGCTGTCCTGATGGCTGACTGTGGAAGAAGTGATAAAAAGAGGCTGTCTCCACGATGTCCAGCGGAGACCGATCCAAAGCGGTTGCGAGCTGCGGCAAGACGTCATCGGGAATGTGGCCGTACAGATGCTGCACATCCCACAATATGTCCATCAGTCGCGTTCCGTCGTAACGGTGGCGCCGCACTATTGTGTCGATGTCTGAGGTCATTTCGTGCCGGGCCGTGGATCCGGTGCAGGCGTCGTCGGTGACCGCGTCGACCCGGCCCGCCGCCGACTCGTGGCGGCGCCGAGTCATGTCGCCTGGAATCACAAATCGCTCCTCTTTTGCAGTCTATCCCGCCACTCACCTTGAGGCAGTGTCAGCGACCATCGATTTGGCCGCGATCTGCCGCGTCGAGTCGCGCGGGTTCGGTGACCCGATCGCGCGAGCCGCCAAGCGCCAACCTTGCTGGTGCTTCGGCGATCCCGGACCCTCAGCTGTCGGTGTGTGCGGCACCAGTAGGGACCTCGTTGGCTTGCATTCCGTCCCGTACCAGCGACCGGATGTGTTGCTGCGCAACCACATCCGGTATGCCTGATCGATGACCGCGGGCATTCAAGGAAGTTCCTGGCTCCTGTCGAGTCGACGATTACAGCGGCCGGACCAGGATGTCGTTGCGGACGTCGTTGACGTGTGGCGATGACCATGCCGCAGCCTCGGCTTGGCGCTTTTCGGCCCACGAGCGCACCTTCCCAGACAGGGTGACGGTGTCGCCGTCCACGGTGACGTGGATGGCTTTCGCATCGAGTTGAGCGTTCCGGATGATCGCGCTCTTGATGCGCAGTTCGGTGCCGACCGCGGATGCGCGCGGCGTCAGGGTAATCCGATTGTTGACCGAGTTGACGCCGCGCAGGTATTGGACGGCACGCTGAGCCGCTTGACGCTGGTAGTCCCAGCTCACCTGACCAGTCAGGACCACGCTGTGGCCGTCGACCTCGGCTTTAACGGCGTCGGGAATATTGACGGCCGAGCGCAACGCGTGTTCGACCTCTTTTCCGATATCAGTCGGGCTGACCGAGAGCCGGGAGTTCGGATGCACGACGAGGTTGTCGACGACTGCGCCAACACCACGCACGCGCAGAGCGGCACGTTTGGCAGCGAGACGGTCGGCATAGTTGTCGACCTCGCCCCACAGCGCGACGACACCGTCGTCGACAGCCACTCCGATACCGGCGGCATCCACTTCAGGAGTCCACTGCAGTTCGGCTTCGACCGAAGCCTGGATTTCGCTGTCGCTACGTAAGGGGGTTGCAACACGCATGGTTTCATCCTTTGGTTGGCATGCCCGAGCACGACACACTGTCCTGCGAGCGTCGTCTTGCTGCATGCTGTCTCCTAGTGCCATAGGTCCCGATCTGCTCGAATTCACCTGTGGCTCAATCGTCGTCCCCAGGACGGCGGCTGTCGTCGGGTTTCGTCCCACTACCGGATCGATGCCCGCAGTGACGATCTGAGTTGACCGGTGGCATCACGTGGTGGTGGTACCCGCCCGCATCACGAGTGCGCAGGGCCCGCGACTGCTGGCGAAAGCCCCAGGCACGTGGGACGTCAGCCCCTTTCGCATGGTTGCGGTCACAGGGTCAGATGTTCCCATGGGATTTCAGGATCCTCACGGTGCCGACGTCACTGTCGTTCGCCCCAGCGGTATTGACCAACGGGGCTACACCGGTGAGCCACGGCAGCGTGGTCGCACCCATGACCAACACCGCCACCAACCGATACCGTGAAAGGAGTGTCGCCATGGCGCTGCAAAAGGACCGCACCGACGCTGGTCGAGAACCGATATCCCCCGGACACACACCGCGGTTGCGGTTGAAACCCGAAGCGGCGCCATCGGGATATGTCGATGGGGCGTGGTGGCCACGCAGTAATGACCTCACCGTAGAGCTTCCGGATCTGCTCGCGGTGCTCGCCGCACGGCTCGGGCCTATCGAGCGGGTGTTGTACAAATTCGGAGACTGGGCGACCGCACCCGCCAAACTTGTCACCGGCGGTCGCGCGGTACGACTCGACGGGTACCGACTGCAACCGCCCGGCACGATCGAAGTCCTCGGACTCAACCACAACAGGGTCGTGTTGCTGGTCGTGCCGCCTTACACCGAACCCGACCACGCGTACACCACAGTGACGGCCGCGGCGGGCCGCGGCAACGAATCATCGATCGGCGGTCTCATAGTTGCCGACGAAAGCCCAGCCAGCGCCCAGACCGCTTGCGGGTCAAAGCGCTCGGATTCCAACGAAGGAGCACGCGCCAGGCGTTTCGCCGGCGAGAGTACCGCTGCCCCACTGGGTTCCTGAATAACCAACCAAATGGCGGCTGCACCGCAGGCGGCGTAGACAGCCCGCTACCTCGCCCAAATTGGCGTGTTTGGCAGTTTCGTCCGCCGCAAGAATCTCGCAAGAATCACCCAAGGACTGCACCCCACCATTGCTGTTGACGGCCACTACGGGCCGACAGCAACGAAGGGGTTCGACATGATCATCACTGACAACATCAAGAAGATGGCCGGCATGACACTGCTCTCGGGCAGCCTGACCCTGGTCGGCCTCGGTTTGGCCGCCGGCACCGCCAACGCCTTCAACCCGCAACCGGACCCTCCGGGCAAGCCAATCCCCGTCACCATCCAGCAGCAATTCACTTCCCCGGGTATGGTCCGCGGCTTCAATCCAACGCCGGAACCGCCCAAGGTGGTTGCCGGATCCATCCGCGGGTGTGACGGTTCCGTCTAGCAGTCGGCGATGCGATCAGCAGCGCCACATGCCGTCAGCGCGGCCTCGATGGTGGCGTTCAACAGAGCGTCGTCGATCGGACCGATAGGCGGCAACGCCGCGCGAAGCAGCAGCGGACCGGTCAGCAGGTCAGAGATCAGGCCCGGCTTCGACGGCGGTGTGATCTCGCCACGGTCGGCCGCCCGGGCAAGCATGGCGGCCACCGAGTGGCGACGAGGTTCCATGAAGCGCGCATAGAACACTTCAGCAAGCTGGTGGTCGTCCCTGAGATCGCTCAGCACACCAGACAATCCAGCCTGAACGATGGGATCGACGAAAAACTCGCGCTGAAGCTCCTGGATCTGCCGCAGATCCTCGCGCAAACTACCGCTGTGCGGGGCGGGATCGATCCCGAAACGGCTCACCAGCAGCGCGACAACGAGCTCACCGCGCGTCTTCGCCCGACGGTAGATCGCGGCGCGGGTGGTACCGGCCAGCTTGGCGACGCGATCGATGTTCACCGCCGAATAGCCATGCGAAAGCAACACCGCCTCAGTCGCATTCGCGATGGCGGTGTCCAACGCAGTGTCGCGCGGGCGACCTCGAAGACCTGACATGTGCTTATCCGAACCTTAGCGTTGACGCATTAACGATGCACACTGTACCGTAATGGCATGAAGACAATCTGGGTACTCGGCGCGACCGGCAAAGGCGGTCGCGCAATCACTTCTGAACTGATCGGCAGCGCCGCCGATGTGGTTCTCGTCGGACGTGACCACGACCGACTGACTGCCGCTGCCGCGGGACTGGGAAGACAGAACCGCACGGTTGTGGCGACCGGACCGGCCGAGTTGGCGACGCTGATCGCAGCCGAAACGCCATCAGTGGTGGTGAACACCATCGGCCCGTTCGGTGAGACAAGTGCACCGCTCGCTCAAGCCTGCGTGGCGGCCGGGAGCCACTATGTGGATCTGGCCAACGAACTACCGCCAGTGCAAGCGGTGCTGAACATGGATGCCGACGCACAAAGAGCGGACGTCACGCTGGTCACCGGGGCGGGCTTCGGTGTGCTTGCCACCGAAGCCCTCGTGATCGAGTTGGCCGACGGCCGACCGGCAGCATCGCGCGCGACCGTCGCCGCAATGCCGACCGTCGACGGCTTGGGTTCGGCCGTGCTCGCGAGTGTGATCGACGCCGTCGCATTCGGTGGGCGCCGATACCAGGACGGACAGCTGATCCGGACCCGACTCGGCGCCGATCACGCGTGGATTCCATTGCCGGACTTGCCCGCAATCCAGGCTCTCGCAG
>JARLGS010000332.1 GCA_031292695.1 Mycobacterium sp.
CGACCAGCCGCCATCGCCTCGAACATGGCGACAGTCCCTGCACCTGCGTCAATCCGCAGAGTGCCGCGCGGGATGCCCCACATATCCTCGACCAGGGCCCGATCGCTGTCATTCGATGTCGCCCGCTGGCCGGGCAGGCCGGGCCCCATATAGCCCATCTCGCGCCCGCCCATCGCGTTGGGCTGGCCGGTGAGCGACATCGGGCCACTGCCGGGACGGCAGATCGCGCCGGTCGCCAGGTGCAGGTTGCAGATGGCGTTGGTGTTCCAGGTGCCGTGGGTGCTCTGGTTCAGACCCATGGTCCAGCACGACATCCACTCCCCCGCCTCGGCGATCATCAGGGCGGCGCGTCGGATGTCGGTCTCGGGAATGCCGGTGATCTCGGCGACGGTGGCCGGTGGATAGTCGGCCAGGAACGCGGGCATGTCCGCCCAGCCTTCGGTGTGCTCGGCGATGAATTCGTGATCTATCGCGCCGTTTTCCACCAGCAGGTGCAGCAGACCGTTCAGCAGCGCCAGGTCGGTGCCTGGCTTGATCTGGAGGAACAGGTCGGCCTTCTCCGCGGTGGCGGTGCGCCGCGGGTCGACGACGATCAGTTTCGCGCCCTTGGCCATCCGGTCGGCCATCCGCAGGAACAGGATCGGATGGCAGTCGGCCATGTTGGCGCCGACGACGAAAAACAGGTCGGCGCAATCGAAATCGGTGTACGACCCGGGCGGGCCGTCGGCACCGAGGGACTGCTTGAACCCGGTGCCGGCACTGGCCATGCACAGCCGTGAGTTCGACTCGATGTGCACGGTGCGGATGAAACCCTTGGCCAACTTGTTGGCCAGGTACTGGGCCTCGATGGTCATCTGACCCGAGACATACAGCGCCACGGCGTCGGGGCCGTGCTCGTCGATGATGGCCCGGAGCCGGCGGCCGGCCTCGGCGGTGGCGTCGTCGACTGCGACGCTCACCGCCTCGGCTCCCCGGGCGTGCCGCACCAGGGCGGTGGTGAGCCGACCGGCGTCGGCGCCCATCATCTCGGCGTGAGTGGCACCCTTGGTGCACAGCCGCCCGAAGTTGGTGGGGTGCAGCCGGTCCCCGGAGACCCGCGCGATCACGGGCAGGCCCGTACCGGGGTCGGTGCGGGTCTGGACCGAAATCCCGCAGCCGACACCGCAGTACGAGCACGCCGTGCGCGTGGTATGCGCTCCTGGGGCCGTCATCGCGCTCAGCCCGCGGTCACCGGCACGAGCACCGCCTCGACGTCATCGGTGGCGGTCGTGCTACGCACCCGCAGGAACACCACCCAGGTGACCAAGGCGCAGACCACGTAGAAGGCCAGGAATACCCAGAACGCGTTGGTGGCCGACTTGGCCGGGCTGACGTAGGAGGCACGCAGGACCAGGTTGATGAACACACCACCGAGGGCGCCGACGGCACCGGCGAAGCCGATCAGGGCACCCGACATCCGTCGGGCCCAGGCCGCCTTCTCATCATGGCTGAGGTCATCCATATCGGCGGCCTTGGCCTCGAAGATCACCGGGATCATCTTGTAGGTGGACCCGTTACCGATACCGGACAGGATGAACAGCAAGATGAAACCAACCACATAGAACGTCATCTGGGTGGCGTTGGCCACACCCTTGTGACCGTCGACGAGGCTGCCGGTGGCCACCAGGATGCCCGCGGCGAAGATCATCGCCACGAAGGTGTACATGGTGATCTTGCCGCCACCGATCCGGTCGGCGAACTTGCCGCCGAACGGCCGGGAGATCGACCCCAGCAGCGGCCCGAGGAACGAGAGCTGAGCGGCGTGCAGGGCGGCCTGAGCAGCGGTCTCATGGGCGGCCAGGAAGTTGATCTGCAGCACCTGCGCGAACGCGAACGAGAATCCGATGAACGAGCCGAAGGTGCCGATGTACAGGAAGCTCATCACCCAGGAGTGCCGGTACTTCAGCACCTCGATGACCGCGCCGAAGTTCGCCTTCTGGTTGCGCAGGTTGTCCATGAACAACGCGGCACCGAGCGCAGCCACCGCTATGAGCACGAGGTACACGGCGCAGACCAGCCAGGCGGCAGTGTTGCTGACGGTGGCGATGACCAGCAGGCCGACCAACTGGATCACCGGGACGCCGATGTTACCGCCGCCGGCGTTCAGGCCCAGCGCCCAGCCTTTCAGCCGCTGTGGGTAGAACGCGTTGATGTTGGTCATCGACGAGGAGAAGTTGCCGCCACCGAGGCCGGCAACCGCAGCGATCACCATGAACGTGGTGTACGACGTGCCATGGTGGGTCATCGCCCACAGCGTCAGCGAGGTCGGGATCAGCAGCAGGAGTGCGCTGACCACCGTCCAGTTGCGGCCGCCGAATTTGGCCGGCGCGACGGTATAGAACACCCGCATGATCGCGCCGACCAGGGTTGGCATTGCGACGAGGTAGAACTTGCCCGCCGCGTCGATGTGAAAGATGTTCTGCGGCATGAACAGCACCATCACCGACCAGATGGACCAGACCGAGAAGCCGACATGCTCGGCGACGATCGACCAGATTAGGTTGCGCCGGGCAATGTCCTTGCCGCCGGCCTCCCAGGCGTCGACATCTTCGGCATCCCAGTGCTCGATGTCATGGCTGCGCATCAGTGTTGTCACAGGTTCTCCTGAGCTCGTAGCTGTTTGAAACAGATCTACGGGCCCGCGATTCCGCAACCATTGCGCCGCTATGTACTACGCGTCAAACCCAGCTCACTTTGCGGTCGACGCCTGGTGCACAACAAGTTTCATGCCGGAAGCATCGTGGAAACCTACGCGAAATGTGTGACGTGGGTTACGCGCTCTCGGGGCTCCACCCGGGGCCACGGAAGGTATGTCCCCAACGGTGCTTCCAGCTCCGGGCTGCGCGCACATCGTGCCAGATGGCGGCGAATTCGTGAGTAGCCACCCGCACCGGGTTGAACGTCTTGATGTTCTTGGTCAGGCCGTAGACCACCCGCTCGCTCTCGGGTTCGAAGCTGCCGAACAATCGGTCCCAGATGATCAGAATGCCGGCGTAGTTCGTGTCCAGATACCGTTCGTTGGAGCCGTGGTGCACCCGGTGGTGAGACGGCGTATTCATGACGAACTCGATTGGCCGCCACAGCTTTCCAACGCGCTCGGTGTGGATGAAGAATTGGTAGAGCAGGCTGACCGACTGCTGCAGCAGGATCATCCACGGAGCAAATCCGAAGAACGCCAACGGAAGCCAGAACGGCAGGGCACTGAACGGGGTCCAAGTTTGGCGTAGCGCAGTGGACAGGTTGTAGCGCTCGCTGGAGTGGTGCACGACGTGACTGGCCCAGAACACCCGGACGGTGTGGTGGGTGCGGTGATACCAGTAATAGAGAAAGTCCTCGGCGACGAAGAGTGCGATCCAGGTCAGCGGGTTGTTCGCCGGTAGGTGGACCGGCGCCAGCAGGTACGCCCCGCTGTAGACCGCCAGCACCACCAG
>JARLGS010000333.1 GCA_031292695.1 Mycobacterium sp.
GAGGTGCTAGTGGAGCGGCTCAACCCTACCCGAAGCCTCAGCCATCACCCGCTGGTGCAGGTGATGTTGGCATGGCAGAACTGGCAGGCCAATGATCCCGTCGATCCCGCCGTCGGGTTGGCTCTGGGTGACCTGCAGGTCACCCAATTGCCGCTCGACACCCGCACCGCCCGCATGGACTTGTCGTTTTCCCTGGCCGAACGCTGGAGCGAAGCCGGTGAGCCCGCCGGGATCTGGGGGGCGGTGGAATTTCGCACCGACGTGTTCGACGCGGACACCATCCAAACACTGATCGAGCGATTCAGGCGGGTGTTGGTGGCCATGACCACCGACCCGGCCCGGCGGCTGTCGTCGATCGATGTGCTCGACGAGGCTGAGCGCGCCCGGCTCGATGAGGTGGGCAACCGCGCGGTGTTGACCCAGCCCGCACCGGTCGCGGTGTCGATTACGGCGTTGTTTGCCGCGCAGGTGGCCCGCGCCCCGGAAGCGGTGGCGGTCACCTTCGGGGACCGCTCAATGACCTACCGGGAACTCGATGAGGCGGCTAACCGGTTTGCGCACTTGCTGTCTGGGTGTGGTGTCGGCCCGGGCGGGTGTGTGGCGTTGCTGTTGGAGCGCTCGGCCGAGGCCGTCGTGGCCATGCTGGCGGTGCTGAAAACCGGGGCTGCGTACCTGGCGATCGACCCGGCGCTGCCGTCGGCCCGGATGCAGTTCATGCTCGAAGACGCCGCGCCGATCGCCGTAGTCACCACTGCGGGCTTGGCCGATCGGCTGGACGGGCGCGATCTGGCGGTTATCGACATCAACGACCCTGCCGCTGGTACGCAACCTGGTACCGGTTTGCCGACGCCGGCCCCCGACGACATCGCGTACCTGATCTACACCTCGGGCACCACTGGTACTCCCAAAGGAGTGGCGGTCGCCCACCACAACCTCGCCCACTTGGCGGAGTCGACGCTCACACAACTGCCGGCGGCGCAGGTGTGGACGCAGTGTCACTCGTATGCGTTCGACTTTTCGGTGTGGGAGATCTGGGCCGCGCTGCTGGGTGGGGGGCGGCTGGTGGTGGTGCC
>JARLGS010000334.1 GCA_031292695.1 Mycobacterium sp.
ATTGGCGCCGGGCTGGGCCGCATTGGCGCCGGGCTGGGCTGCATTGGCGCCGGGCTGGCCCGCATTGCCCCCAGATGGCGTTGAAAGTTGCGCACCAAAAAAGCCACCAATGCTACCGCCTGAATCGATAGACCTACCACTGGGATCTGTCCAATTGGTTGGCCCGTTTGCGACGTATCGGTATAGATTCTGGTCACCGGCAATAAAGCCTTTTGGATCTTGGCTGACAAACCGCCCGCCGAATGGATCGTAATACCGCGCGTTGTCGAAGTAAAGCCCCGTCGCGGAATCGTACTGCATCCCCGCATACTTGAACCGGTCGCCGTTCGTCGAGTTGCTTTCGCTCGTCACGTTCCCGTAGCTGTCGTACGCGATCTGGTCCAGCACCGTCCCCGACGTGCCCACGATGTCCCGCACCGATCCCAGCTTGTCCGTCAGGTACCACGCCGTCGTCCCGCCCGAACTCGTCCGCGACAGCAACTCGTCGACCGCCGTCCCGTACACGTAGTGCGTCAACAGTGTCGCGCCTCCCGAGCCACCGGACCCGCCCGAACCACCGGAGCCGCCTGGCGCGAAGTCGGCCCACGGGTTCGTCCCGTCGTACACCGTGAACGTCTTCGTCCCGTTCACGTCCGTCTCGATCCGACGGTTCAGCGCGTCGTACGTGTACGTCGACTGCGAGATCACCGTACCCCCCGAGTTCTTCTCGGTCGCCACCGTCAGCCGGTTCCGGTCATCGTACGTATACGCCCAGTTGTTACCGGAGGACGTCTGTGTCTTCCCGGTCATGTTGCCGTCGGCGTCGTAGGTGTACGTGTAGCCGGGCGACGCCGTCAGCTCGTTGTCCGAACCCGTCGTGTAGCCGCTCATCGTCCGGTTGCCGCCCGAGTCGTACGTGTACGTCTCCGCACGAGAGCCCGAGGCCCCCGTCAGCTCGCTGGCGTTGTCGTACGAGAACGACACTGTCCCCGAGACATCCTGCTCGCTGCTGAGGCGGTTCGCCGAATCGTAGCCGTACACGAAGGTCGCCAGCGGCGTGATGCTGCCGCCACCGGACAGTCCCGCCTTGTACCCGTCCGTTACCGTCGTCAAACGGTCCGCCGCGTCGTACGACAACGTCGTCAGGACCGACGCCTGGCCACCAAGCCCGTCGCTCGCAGCGCGGTTGATCGAGTTGACGTTGTTGTCCTGGTCGTAACCGATGACAGTCGGATAGGAGCTGAACGACCCTGTGATCGTGGTCAAGCGGTTCGCGGTGTCGTAGCTGTAGCTCACCGAGAAGGGGCTCGACAGGTTATCCGTCACACCTGTCACGTCGTTCGCCCCGTTGTACGCCATCGTCAGCTTCACGTCCGGCTGGCCGCCCCCGCCGGACGTCTCCGCCGTCAGGATGTTCCCGCCCGAGTCGTAGGTGAACGTCAGCGTCGCGTCGGGATCGGTCACGCTCGTGAGGCGGCCCTCGGCGTCGTAGGTCGACGTGATGGAGCGCAGGATCCCGCCCGAGGATGTGAGCCAGCTCTCCCCGGTCTGCCGACCGCCGGAATCGTAGGAATACGTGATGCGCCGGCCGGCGGCGTCGGTCGTGTCGGTCCGCTCACCGTCGTTGTCGTAGACGTAGGTCGCCGTCCCCAGCGGCGTTGTCAACGTCGTGAGCCGGTCGGCCGCGTCGTAGCCAAACGTCGTGCGGTTGCCGACCGCGTCGATCACGACCGACTGACGACCCGCCGCGTCATACTGGGTGACGGTCTGGCCGCTCACCGGGTCGGTGACCGTGGTGGCACGGTTCAGCGCGTCGTAGGCCGTGGTCGTGATGTCGCCGAGCGCGTCCTTGATCGTGACCTGATTGCCCCCCGAGTCATAGCCGTGAACCGTGGAATGGCCGAGTGGATCGGTCACGGTGGTCAGGCGGTTCATCGAGTCGTAGGCGTACGACGTCGTTTCGTTTCGCGCGTCGGTCACTGCGATCTGGTTGCCGACGGCGTCGTACTGGTAGGTCGTGACATCGTTGAAGGGGTCGGTCTTGGTCAGAAGACGATCGTCCGCGTCGTAGGTGTACTGGTACAGCGAACCGCCGCTGTTCAGCGGGTCGATCTCCCTCAGCAGCTTGTCGGTGGCTGAGTAGACGAACGTGGTGACCTGCCCCAGCGGGTCTTCCTCGAGCGTCACGTAGCCGTTGGCGTCGTACACGTAGCTGGTGATCCCGGAGATCGGGTCGGTGACTTGCGTCACCTGGCCGACGGGGTCGTACGTCGTGGTTGTCGCATGGCCGAGCGGGTCCTTGG
>JARLGS010000335.1 GCA_031292695.1 Mycobacterium sp.
CTGTCCGCCGACGGGACCTCGATCGTCGAGCAGAACTTCGACTACGACCTGCTCACCCCCTCCAAGCTGATGGAGAAGGCGGTTGGCCAGCAGGTGACCATCGTGCGCACCAACCCCGGCACCGGGGCGCAGGTGACCGAGACCGCCATGGTGCTGGCCGCCAACGAAGGCGTGGTGCTGAAGATCGGCGACCGCATCGAGGTGCTGCGCGACGACGGCGTGCCGACGCGGGTGATCTTCGACAAGGTGCCGGAGAACCTGCGCGCCCAGCCGACTCTGTCGGTCACGGTCGACAGCGACCACGCCGGGGCGCGCCTGGCCAAGCTCAGCTACCTGACCACCGGCCTGTCGTGGAAGGCCGACTACGTCGCGCTGTTCGACCAGCCCAACGGCAAGCTGGACCTGCAGGGCTGGGTGACGCTGACCAACCAGTCGGGCACGCCGTTCGTCGACGCCGACACCAAGCTGGTGGCCGGCAACGTGCAGGTCGCCGGCAATGAAGTCGGCGGAGAAGACAACGGTACGGAGGGCGTCACCGCCGCGGGCGCCGAGACCAACACCGGGCCGGGCAAGGCGCTGGGCGACTTCTACATCTACTCGCTGCCCGAGCGGACCACGATCCAGCCCAGCCAGACCAAGCAGGTCAGCTTCCTGGACGCGCAGGGCGTCACCGCGCACCGGGTCTACCAGTGGAACGCCTACGACCTGATCAGCGCCAGCGAGCCGGCCCACGCGGTGGTGGGCGTCGACTTCAACAATTCGACCGGCGGCGGTCTGGGCTCGGGCCTGCCGGCCGGCACGGTGCGGATCTACCAGCGCGACGCCTCCGGCTCGCCCAAGTTCGTCGGCGAGGCGCCGATCGGTCACGTGCCGCAGGGCTCGGAGCTGCTGCTGAAGATGGGCGAGGCGTTCGACGTCACCGTGCAGCCGACCCTGGTCGCCATGACCGCCGTCAACAGCCACCGCACGCGCTATTCGATGAGCTACGTCGTGCGCAACGCCAAGAGCGAGGCGGTGACGGTGGAGCTGCGCCAGTCCGGCTACTGGGGCCGAGACACCAAGGTGATCAGCGAGAGCCTCACCAGCCGCAGGATCGACGCCTTCACCCTGGGCTGGTCCGTGCCCGTGCCGGCCAACGGCCAGACCACGCTGACCAGCGTGGTGGAGACCGGGTGGTAGGGAGCTGAGCCCGTGGCGAGCCCCCTCCACCGCTTCGCGGTCCCCCTCCCCCTACGGGTGAGGATATTCTTCTCCGCCCCCATCGGGGGAGGGGGACCCCGAAGGGGTGGAGGGGGCTCGCCACGGGCTCAGCTCCCTACCACCCGGTCTCCACCACGCTGGTCAGCGTGGTCTGGCCGTTGGCCGGCACGGGCACGGA
>JARLGS010000336.1 GCA_031292695.1 Mycobacterium sp.
ATCGCGCCCATCACCAACGTGATGGTGTACCAGCGGCGGAGGCCGAAGACGTCACCGCGCTCGGCGGCGAACACACCCATCTGACAGGTGAACGACGACGCGATCAGCACCAACGTCACCGGAACGGCTTCAGCCAGGTTCAGGTGCGTAGGGGGTGGCGGCCACACGCCGCCGGCCTGGGCGCGTGCAGTGAAATACATTGCGAACAGCCCAGCAAAGAACATCAGCTCACTGGAAAGCCACACAATGGTGCCGACACTGACCATATTCGGTCGGTTCAGCGAATGCACCCGCGACGTGATGGCGGTTCCCGAGGTACCTACAGCGCTCGTCACAGCGGTAAGTATGACGCTTTGTAGTTGTTGAACTCCACCCGGGTGCCGACATTGGTCATAATCGGGTTCGTGCCAACCACCGATCTCCATCAGGAACCGACCGCAGGCGGGCCCCAGTGGCCCCAGATCCTGGGCCGGCTGACGACAGCTCAGAACCTTGCCCCGGGTCAGGCGGGATGGGCAATGGACCAGGTCATGACCGGTACTGCGACGCCGGCGCAGATCGCTGCGTTCGCCATCGCAATGAAGATGAAGCGGCCGACCTCCGCGGAGGTCACCGAGCTCGCCGATGTGATGCTGCGACACGCCCGAAAGGTGCCCGCGGAGGCGCTGGCGGCGATCGGCACCGATGTGGTCGACATCGTGGGCACCGGCGGGGACGGCTCCAACACGGTGAATTTGTCCACCATGGCGTCGATCGTGGTCGCGGCTTGCGGGGTACCGGTGATCAAGCACGGGAACCGGGCGGCGTCGTCGTTGTCCGGTGGAGCGGACACCCTCGAGGCGCTCGGAGTGCGGATCGACCTGTCGCCCGGCGACGTCGCCCGGTCCGTCGCCGAGGTCGGTATCGGCTTCGCCTTCGCTCCGCAGTTTCACCAGTCGTACCGGCACGCGTCTGCCGTCCGCCGGGAGATCGGGGTACCGACGGTCTTCAATCTGCTTGGGCCGCTGACCAATCCCGCGATGCCGCGGGCCGGTCTGATCGGTTGCGCCTGGGCGGAACTGGCCGAGGTGATGGCCGGCGTGTTCGCAGCGCGCGGCTCCAGCGTGCTGGTGGTGCACGGTGACGACGGCCTCGACGAGCTGACCACCACGACGACCAGCACCATCTGGCGGGTCCAGGCCGGCACAGTGGACCGGCTGACGCTGGACCCGGCCGCGTTCGGTTTCGCTCGCGCCGACCTCAGTGAGCTGACCGGGGGTGACGCCGCCACCAACGCGGAGTC
>JARLGS010000337.1 GCA_031292695.1 Mycobacterium sp.
ATGGGGACGGCCGCCCGCTGCGACGTGAACGTCACCGTGCGCTCGGTGGCGAGGGTGATCGTGCCCGTCTCCGCGGCGAATGCCCGGTCGTAGACGGTCAGTGCGGCCGAACGGCCTGCCGCGTTCAGGCGTTGCGACTCGGTGGAGAGCAACAGATCGCCCAGGGCGGTCAGGCCGGCCGGCTGGGCCGTCACCGCGGCGTTCGCCCCGCAGCACCAGGAGGTCAACTGCTGGCGGCCGACGGCGATCTTCTGCCCTGCGGCGCGCGTGATGCTGTGCCCGGCCGGCCCGGCCTGCAGCCGGCGGGTCGACGGCTCCCCGTTGCCACCAGCGGACACTTGGCCGAAGAGTTCGGTCAGGGTCACCGGCATCAAGGCCGGGTTCTGCGACAACCCGGCCAGCAGCACGTCCATGAAGTCCCCGGAAGCCCGCCAGTTCGCTGGGGGCGCCACGACGACGCCCCGCGGATCCGGCTTGAACGCGTCTTCGAAGTGAACGAAGGACAGACCGGCGAGCAGCTGCTCAGCGCCGAGGACGGGGTTGGCCGGCGTGGTGGTGAACAGTGCGCTCAGGGTGCTGTCCGACGCAGCTGTGGCAGGGCCATTGCCGCGACCCAGGTCGAGGGTGAAGGGCTGGGCAAACGTCAGGTTGGTCGAGCCGGCCGAGGCGAGGTCGGCATCGTTCAGCACGAGGTGGTCGGCACCGGCGACCTGGAGTCCGCTCGCGAGGTACGCGGCATCTCCTTCTGAGTACGACGACGTGGTGTCGACCCACGCGCTACCGACCGGGCGCAGACCTGCCTCGCGCAACAACTGCGTGCCGCGAGCCAGTTGCGCCTGGATCTCCCCGGCGATGCCCGTCTCGCTCAGCGCGGCCACGTTGACGGGAACGTACGGCTGCGCGGTGACCTCGTCACCGCTCAGGTCGGCCAGCTGGGTCAGGGCATGGTCACCTTCCTTCGAATGCCCGGCCACGAGGGTGGCCACGGTGCGCGGGCTCACGACGAGCGTCACGGGCACGTCGCGATGGGCAGAGAGCGTGGTGGCCATCGTCGTGGCGCCGGCACCGGCCACCGGTGCCATCAAACCCACCCGCAACGGCGGGTAGTTCTTCTCGGGTCCCTGCGGCTCCTGGTAGGTGACGAAGGTGGTGAAGCGCGCCACCGGCGCCGAGGCACCCTGGCGGAGCAGCGCGACCGAAACCGGATAGACGTCGCCGCATTCACCGGTGTTTGGCGTGCAGCCGAGGTCGAGAGTGGGGCTGGCCGCCGGGCAGGCCCCGCTGCCGGCGGCGGGAGCGGATGCCGACGCTTCGGGCAGCACCGTCACGCAGGCGACCGCGAGCCGCCCCTGTCCGGTCTCGGCGACCGGTACATCCGGCACCCGCAGTAGGACTCCTTTCTGAGGTACCGCGCCGAGCGCCTGGTCGAACTGGGAGGTGTATGCGATGCGGCTGTAGAAGGTCAGGCTGACGTTGAGATCACTGGCCGGCACACCTCCGTCACCGACGGCTAGGGACAGATCGAACCAGGGCTGGGTCGGGGAGACCCAGGGGGTCTGTGAGGTCAGGGTCAGTAGCGGCGCGTCCGCGCCGGCCTGCAGGGCGGCACCGGCGGCACCGGCTGCACCGGCGGGGCCCGCGGCGATGCCCGCCGTGCTCAGGAGGGTTGCTGTGGCCACGGCGAGCGTGCAGAGGGCGGTCGTGGCCCAG
>JARLGS010000338.1 GCA_031292695.1 Mycobacterium sp.
CTTCACCCCATCGTTCCTTTTCGTCATCCTCGGCGGACCCCACTTCGATCAACTCCGCACCAACCGATACATCCAGGCGTTCCTGTCCGGCGCGGGCCCCGCCGTCATCGGCGCGATCATTGGCTCTGCAATCCCCCTCGCCCTTGCGCTGCAGCACATCTGGCAATTCGTGATTCTCGCCGCCGCAGCGCTGTGGCTGCCGGTCGCCCGACGCGGCGTGGTCGGCACCTTGCTGGGCGCGGGCATACTCGGCGTCGGCGCCGCACTGGCCGGACTACCCACGGGTTGAGTCCGGTAGGCTCGGGAGAGAATTATCGGAATACGATATCGGGGTCCGAGTTGGCGGCTATAGGTTCGGCTCGAATGTCATGGCAGCGGCTCCTGCATGCCGAAGGGCCGCCCGCCGTGGTCTGCGTACGACTGCTGGTGGGACTGGTTTTTCTCAGCGAGGGCATCCAAAAGTTCTTGTACCCACATCAATTGGGGCCGGGCCGCTTCGAAAGGATCGGAATCCCCGCTGCCGCGTTCTTCGCCGATCTCGATGGGGTGGTCGAAATCGTTTGCGGCACATTGGTGGTCCTCGGCCTGCTAACGCGGGTCGCGGCCATTCCGTTGCTCATCGACATCATCGGTGCGATCGTGCTGACCAAGATCCGCGAACTGCAGCCAGGCGGGTTCCTTGGGGTGGAGGGCTTCTGGGGGATGGCCCACGACGCACGGACTGACCTGTCGATGTTGCTCGGCTTGATCTTCTTGCTGTGGACCGGTCCTGGCCGATGGTCATTGGATGCGCGGCTCGCCAAGCCCGCCACCGCTCCGAACGCAGCACCCGAGCAGCCGGAGCACACATGCGAGTGAGGTCTGTTGGTCGACGTGACTTCCTCAAGTGGAGCAGCCTGGCGATGGTGACGGCCGCCGGTGGCCTCGCCGCCGGGACAACGGACGGGTGCTCGCGTAAGTCGCCGGGCGGCAAGGCCGACTACACGCTGCACATCTCTCACTCGGATGTTGAGGTCGCACCGGGCAAACTCGTGCCGACCACTACCTACAACGGCCAATTCCCAGGCCCACTGCTGCGGTTCACCGAAGGCAAACGGACGACGGTCGATATCTATAACGACACCAACACCCCGGAACAGCTGCACTGGCACGGTCAACAGATACCGGTTGACGTCGACGGTTCTTCCGAAGAAGGCACCCCGTTCATCCCCGCGCACGGTATGCGCCGGATCTCGTTTGTGCCGGGCCCGTCGGGGTTCCGCTTCTACCACACCCACCTCACCCCGGGCGCTGACCTGACCGGCGGCCAGTACGGGGGACAGGTCGGCCCGGTCTACATCGAGCCGAAAAACGAGCGCGGTGCCTACGACCGCGAAGTGTTCCTGACCCTCAAGGAATTCGAGCCCACGCTGAGCCAGGGCGGTGACATGCCCGGCGGCTTCCTGGCTGGCGACCCGATCGCAGATTTGAAAGACAAGGGCGAGCGGGAGATGGCAGCTTCGTTGGTGGCCGGAATGGCGCGCGGCTATGAGGTGGGCTACGGCACCTTCACCATCAACGGCCGCACCCTCGGCCACGGCGATCCGATTCGAGTGAAAACGGGCGACCGGATCCTGCTGCACGTGCTCAATGGCAGCGCCACCGAAAATCGCAGCCTCGCCCTGCCCGGGCACACCTTCACCGTGGTCGCCCTCGACGGCAATCCCGTGCCCAAACCCGTTGCGGTGCCGGTATTGTGGCTGGGGGCCGCCGAACGCATCTCCGCGATCGTGGAGATGAGCAACCCCGGCATCTGGATCCTCGGTGACCTCTCCGACGATGATCGCCAAGCAGGCATGGGAGTCGTCGTCGAATACGCCGGCCGCACCGGCGATCCGCAATGGGCGCCATCGCCACCGTTTCAATGGGACTACCGCGTCTTCAGCGCGGCCGGCCGCAACCCTCCGGCGGTCGATCACGTCGTCGACATGCTCATCGAGAAGCGCAACGCCGCCAGCAACGGGTTCAACGTCTGGACCATCAACGGCACCCCGTACTCGATGGACACCAACCAACCGGTTCTCGACATCGTGCACGGCCAGCGCTACCGGCTGCGGTTCCGCAACGCCAGCGACGACATCCACCCAATGCATTTGCACCGGCACACCTTCGAAATCACCCACATCGCCGGCAGCCCCACCGCCGGTATCCGCAAGGACGTCGCCATGCTCGGCGGCTACCAGACCATGGACGTCGACTTTTTGGCCGACCAACCCGGGCTGTCGCTGTTGCACTGCCACCAGCAAATACACATGGACTTCGGATTCATGACGCTGCTGCGCTGCTCGTGAGTCGCCACACCGTAGAATCGCAAGCCGATATCGGCTTCGTCATCATTGGGCGAAAGGTGGTGTAGATGCGGGAATTTCAGCGGGCCGCGGTGAGGTTGCACATCCTGCATCACGCCGCCGAGGACGAGGTCCACGGTGCATGGCTGACCAAGGAATTGAGCCGGCATGGATACGAGGTCAGCCCGGGCACCTTGTATCCCACCCTGCACCGGCTCGAAGCTGATGGTTTGCTGGTCTCTCACCACCGGGTCGTCGACGGCCGCGTGCGCCGCGTCTACCGGGCCACCCCGGCCGGCCGTGCGGCACTGACCGAGGATCGCCGCGCGCTCCGAGAGCTTGCCCAGGAAGTCCTTGGAAACGAGACGTGAAGGTGCTGATCTCCCGCGACTGGCGAGAACAAGCATGGGGCGCGGGAAGTCGGGGACATCATCACTCATCACATGCCGGGCCCGCTTTGCTTTCTAGCTTCGCGCGAGCGGCGAACGTGACGATCGGCTGCTGCTCCGGGTGACTTTTGGCACTAGCTGCTGCCAGCATTCGCCCGTTTAGCTTGCCGCAACGCAATGGCGCTTCTAATGAATGGGAGGTGCAGAAATGACAACCACTCATGTCCACTCGCCCAGTCGAGTGCTATCACTATTGGCCGCCTGCGTTGTACCGATCGTCGCGCTGCTGGGCCCTCCGGGAGCGGCAGCTTCGGCCGCTCATGCCGACCCTGCCGATGCCGACGCCAAGTTCCTGGCCGCACTGAGCTCTAAGGGCATCACGTACGCGTCGCCGGAAGTTATGATCGCCGCCGGTTACGTGGCCTGCACAGAACTTGATCAGGGCGAGACGCCGGCCCAGGTCGCCCAGGACGTGATGAACAACAAGGACGTGCTGACCAGCAGCAACTTGGACTCCTTTCATGCCGGGTTCTTTGTCGGCGCCAGCATCGCTGCGTACTGCCCGAAATATGTCGGACGGATTTGACGGCATTACGTCAAGCTCGCAGCCCATCCGCGCAGTCGTATAACCGAGGTCCAACTATCGTGGGAGAACGACAAGTGGTTACGGAAGTCCTGGTTAGCGCCCCTATCACCGTCGTTGCTGCCGTTGGGGTAGCAGCACCGGCCATGGCCGACAACCCGTAAATGTCTGCCCGCCTCGCGGCGCCGAGTGGAATTGCGCCAGTTAAGAATTGATGCGGCGAAAGAGAGCCGAAAATGGTTGGGCGCTTGGATATTTGGAAGTCCAATGTTTTCGTCCAA
>JARLGS010000339.1 GCA_031292695.1 Mycobacterium sp.
CCTGCAGCAACGGCATCCAATCACTTTCGCCCTACGTCTACGTGACCGACCCCCTCGGCGTCACCCACTACTGGTCGGGCCCGAACACGTCGGTCACGTTCGCCAACGCACCGACGCTCTCTCGGTGGCAAGGTGCAGCCACCACGTACTTCTTCCCTTCCGGCAATGGCTTCAGTGACACCACGGCGAGCCTCGGCTCCCAAGTGTCCAAGGCATCCACCGTGACGGTGACCGTGCTCGACAGCGGGAACAACGTCGTCAAGACCCTCCTCAACAACGTGTCCGAGAACGGCGCCTTCTGGCACGACTGGGACGGCACCAACACGGCCGGCACCGTCGTCCCCAACGGCACCTACACGATTCAGGTCACGGCCTCCAACGGCGGGGGCACGGCCACACCGCTGACCTACACCGTCATCGTGGCGAGCGGCACCCCGGGCACCCTCACCACGCCTGCCGCCGGGGCGACCCTGTCGGGGCTGGCCGGGTTCGTGTTCACGCCGAGCACCAGCTTCACCTCCACCTTCCCCATCACCCAGGTCTCCGTCGGTTGCCTGGGCACGGCCAACTCGGCAGCCGGCAACGGCACCTGGCAGGCCTCGGCCGACACCAACACCGCCTGCAGCAACGGCATCCAATCACTTTCGCCCTACGTCTACGTGACCGACCCCCTCGGCGTCACCCACTACTGGTCGGGCCCGAACACGTCGGTCACGTTCGCCAACGCACCGACGCTCAATGCCGAGGACACGGCCAACGTCTACTTCTTCCCGTCCGGCAATGGCTTCGGTGATACCACCACAACGGCCTACACCCATGTCTCCGAGCCGTCGACCGTCACCGTCGCCGTGCTCAACAGCTCCAACACGGTGGTCAAGACACTGCTCGACCACGTGTCCGAGAGCAACTGGTTCTATCCGACGTGGGATGGCACCAACACGGCGGGCGCCGTCGTGCCCGACGGCACCTACACGATCCAGGTCACGGCCTCGAACAGCGGGGGCAGCGCCACGCCGCTCACCTACACCCGCCACGTGGCGAGCGGCACCCCGGGCACCCTCACCACGCCTGCCGCCGGGGCGACCCTGTCGGGGCTGGCGCACATCGTCTTCACGCCCGACACTTCATTCACGTCGACGTTCCCCGTCTCGGATGCCCGCGCATGCCTGAACACCTACGGTTGCTTCACCCTGTTCGCCCAAGCCAACGGCACGTGGTCCACAGCGCAGCTCACGGGCAATCTGACGGTCGGACCCGCGCTGATGACGCCGACGATCGATGTGGTGGATTCGACCGGAACGACACAGACGTGGACCGGTCCGTCCACCGCGGTCTCCGTCAACACGACGGCCATCCCGCTCACCGCCACGGCGACGCCGTCCACCGGACAGGCGCCGCTCACCACCACGGTCGGCTTCACGGCGTCGGATCCCCACGGGCTCCCACTCACGTACACGGTCAACTACGGCGACGGAACTGCTCCGGTCGTCGGCCAGGACGCGTCGCCCTACAACGCCGTCTCGTTGTCCCACACGTACGCCGCGGCCGGTTCGTTCACCGTGAACGTATCGGTCACCAACGGCAACGGTGGGTTCTCCCAGCAGAACCTGTCGGTGAACGCACTGAGTCCCGTGCTTCCCGTCACCCTGGCCCCGAGTCCGACGTCGGGGCCGGCACCGCTGGCCACGACATACTCGCTCACGACCAGTGACGCCACAGGGCAGCCGGTCCACTACAGCATCGCCTTCGGCGACGGGACGGCGACGACCGGCACGGTCACGTCTCCCTACGCGGCCGTGCCGATCAGCCACACGTACGCTACGGCCGGAACGTTCCACGCCGGGGTGACGGTGACCGATGCGGCCGGTGCGACCGGCACGACGGCCGCCACGGTGACGGTGACCGGCACGGTCCCCATGGTCGCCGACGCCGGCGGCTCCCAGGTGGTCGTCCTCGGCGCTGCCGCCACACTCGACGGGTCGGGCTCCAAGCCGTCATCGGCCATCACGAGCTACAAGTGGAACTTCGGTGACGGATCGACCGGCACGGGCCAGTCGGTCCAGCACACCTATGCGGCGGTCGGC
>JARLGS010000033.1 GCA_031292695.1 Mycobacterium sp.
ACGACCAACGCCGCGGCCTCGAGCACGATCAACAGCGGCCTGGCCGGCCTGGCCGACAACTACCAGACCTTCCTGTCGCTCTTGACTACCCAGCTGAAGAACCAGGACCCGCTGTCGCCGCTGGACACCAACCAGTTCACCCAGCAGCTGACCCAGATGACCGGGGTCGAGCAGCAGCTGCTCTCGAACCAGCAGCTGCAGCAGCAGGTCAACCAGAACCAGACCACGAGCAGCCTGGACAATTCGGTCGGGCTGATCGGCAAGACCGTGTCGGTCAACGGCGACAGCTCGGTGCTGGCCGGCGGCAAGGCGACCTTCGAGTTCAGCCTGCCGACGGCGCCGGGCTCGATGACGCTGAGCGTGGTCGACTCGAACAACAAGGTGGTCTGGTCCGGCGACGTGACGCCGACCGGCTCGGGCGCCCAGACCTTCACCTGGGACGGCAAGGATTCGACCGGCGCCCAGACCGCCGACGGCGGCACCTACACCCTGACCATCGCCGCCAAGGACCCCTCCGGCGCGGCGATCAGCGCCGCCACTACCATGCAGGGCACGGCGACCGCGGTTCAGCAGGTCTCCGGAACGACCATGGTCACCGTCAACGGCGCCCAGGTGCCGCTCTCCTCGATCATCGGCGTGTCCACCTAGGCCGCCTTACGCATCCGTCTTGAACAAGGACCACGACCATGAGTCTCTATAGCGCGATGCTGGCCGGCGTCTCCGGCCTCCAGAGCAACTCCTCGGCGCTCGCGGCGATCTCCGACAACATCGCCAACGTCAACACCGTCGGCTACAAGACCAATGCGGTGGACTTCGAGACGCTGGTGACGAATTCCGCCGGCCAGTCGACCTATTCGGCGGGCGGTGTGGGCACCAGCAACGCCCAGTTCGTCACCCAGCAGGGCTCGACCAACCAGACCGCCTCGCCCACCGACCTGGCGATCGCCGGCCAGGGCATGTTCGTCACCTCGACCCAGCCGGTGACCCCGGGCGGCAACGGCCAGGTGCTGTTCACCCGCGCCGGATCGTTCACCACCGACTCGTCCGGCTATCTGAAGAACTCCGCCGGCCTCTATCTGATGGGCTGGGCGGCGAACGCCCAGGGCCAGATCAGCACCTCGACCTCGCTGTCGAGCCTGACCCCGATCAACATCAATGCCCTGTCCGGCGCGGTGTCGGCCACCAGCACCTCGGCCGTCGAGGGCAACCTGGACGCCGGCACGGTCGCCTCGCCCCAGGCCACGGCCGCCGCGGCCGTGCCGGTGGGCGCGGGCGCTTACAACGCCGTGACCAACAGCATGACCGCCTACAACGCGACGACGGGCGCGGGGGTGAAGCCGGACTTCACCATGCAGATCCCGGTGTCGGACTCGCTCGGCGGCCAGCACACCCTGCAGATCGACTTCCTGAAGAGCACCACGGCCAACCAGTGGTACGCCGAGATCCAGGCGGTGCCGACCAGCGACGTGG
>JARLGS010000340.1 GCA_031292695.1 Mycobacterium sp.
CGGGCCGACGCCGACCACCCACAGCCCCGCTGGCCACCCCACCCGCGCCGGGTGTGTGAACGAGCGGCCGGCGGGGTGGCGGCTACGAAGGGGGGCGACGTCTACCCCTTAACCGGTACCGGACCGCAGGGATCGGTGACCATCGGCGACGTCGAGCGGGCGGCGGGGGCGATCACGCAGCCTCAGCCAAAGCAAGCGAGCGACCGTGCCGCGCAGATGCGGACGTCCATCGCGGCCGCGATGAGCCGCTCGAAGCGGGAGATTCCGCATTACTACCTCGCCCAAGAGGTCGTCATGGACAAGGCCCTCGCCTGGTTGACCGACCGGAACGCCGACAGGCCGATAACAGAACGGCTGCTGCCCGTTGTTCTGCAGTTGAAGGTGGTTGCACTCGCCGCGGCGCGCTACGAGGAGTTCAACGGATTCTGGCGCAACGACGCATTCGAGCCCGCCTCCGGCGTCCACATCGGCGTGGCGATCTCGCTACGCGGCGGCGGTTTGGTAGCGCCCGCCATTCACGATGTCGGAGATAAGACGCTCAATGAGGTGATGAGCAACCTTTCGGATCTGGTGGCCCGGGCCCGCGCCGGGTCGCTGCGCAGTTCGGAAATGTCGGACCCAACCATCACGGTCACCAACCTCGGAGATCAAGGGGTCGACACGGTCTTCGGTGTCATCTATCCGCCGCAAGTGGCACTGGTCGGGTTCGGCAAGCTGGCACAACGCGTCTGCGCCGTCGACGGCGGAATACGTATCGCCACTACCGTGCAAACCTCCCTGGCCGCGGACCACCGGACGAGCGACGGGCACCGGGGAGCGCTGTTCCTCGCCGCAATCAACGACCTGCTGCAACGACCCGACCTCCTGGAAAAGTGAGACGAACGATGAGCCACAACGATATTCGCGAGGAAGTTCTGTCGATACTCACAACTATCGCGCCTGAGGTCGACGAGGGCGGCATCCGGGACGAGCTGCCCCTTCGGGACCAAGTAGACCTCGATTCGGTGGATTGGCTGACCTTCCTGGTCGGCATCCATAAGCGGCTCGGCGTCGACATACCCGAGAAGGACTACTCGTCGTTGCGCACCCTGGCTGACGTGGTCGGATATGTCAATCACCATACAGTGCAACATAATTGAACATGAGTGAAGCCAACAGCTGGGCGTGATAGGCGGGTTTACCCAGCAACCGCCCCGCCGGCGCTGCCGCCAGTCGCGGCGAGCCCGCGGACGTCGACCAGCCGAACACTGTCGTCGGCGGTGACAATGCCGACGACCTGTCCCCCGTCGACAACGAGTGCCCGGCTACCGCACGCCGGATCCAGCCGGCCGAGTAGAGCGGTGATCGATTCGTGGACGTCGGCTTCGGGTACGCGAGCGCGGGGTATCGCCGCTTCGCTTACCAACGTGCTGGACCGCATTTCCGGTGCAACGCTTCTCAACTGCCGAAGCGTGATCAACCCAGTGATCGACCCGTCGCGGTCCTCGACCGGATATGCCGAGTGTCGGTCGCCGAGCAGGTAGCGCTGGATGAACTCGTCCACCGATATCCAGCCGGGCGCGGTATGCGGGCGCACGGTCATAACGTCGGCAACCGACAAACCGGCCAGCGCCCGGCGGGTCACTAGCGCCATCTGCTCTCCGCGCGCCGCAGTCAGCAAGAACCAGCCGATGAACACCATCCACACCCCACCGACGAGGACGCCCCCGAGGAATTCGAGCAGCCCGAAGCCGATGAGAACGTAGGCGAGGATACGTCCGGCCCGTAGCGCCTCGATCGCGGCGCGCTCCTCGTCGCCGTGCCGTCGCCACAAGTACGCACGAAGGATCCGCCCGCCGTCCAGCGGCGCGCCAGGCAGCAAGTTGAACAACCCGACGACCAAGTTGATCCCGGCAAGCCACCAGATGACGGCAGTGACGACGTCCATGCCCGCGACGCCGCGCAAGCTGGCTGCTGCCACGGCGAAGAGCCCCGCCAAACCCAGACTCGTCACGGGGCCCGAAGCGGCGATCCGGAATTCAGCGCTCGGGTCCTTCGCATCGCTCCCGAGCTGCGCAATACCGCCGAACAACCACATCCTGATGCCCAGTACCTCGACCCCGTACCGGCGGGCAACGAACGCATGAGTCAGCTCATGGGCGAACACAGACAGCACGAGTACCACCGCACCGCACAGACCGGCCAGCCAATAGACCGCGACCGAGTGGCCGGGCGCCATGGACGGCAAGGTCTCAGCCAGGCTCCACCCGAACAACCAGAGGATGACGAGCACACTCCAGTGCACAGTCAGCGGAATACCCGCCACTCGTCCCAGTGGGATACCGCTTTCCATCTCATCGCCTCCAAGTGTCCTGTCCAACAACAGCTTCGGGGTGCGCGTTCCACCCACCAGCACACCTTCGACCCCACCACCTGGGGTTAGCGGGCGATAGGGACCGAAGTAACAAATCTGGCGGGCGTATGTCGCATTCCCGGCGCGAAACTCTGGTCAGGAGGTTGAGGGTTCTGCCCAATCCCGGCCGGACGTCACGCGAATTCATGAAGAAGCTGCACGGCGGGGCCCAAAGGCCCTGTCCGGCAACCCGTGTTCGACGCGATGCTGGTCATATCGGACCACCGCGATCGGACAGTGGTCAAAGGCATTGCTTTGGAGGAGTCATGAGCGGAACCGGCGTAGCGGCAGTGGTCGTCGCGGCTGTCGGCGCTGTGTTGCTGGCGTCGTCGATCCGAGTGATAAAGCAGTACGAGCGAGGGGTGCACTTTCGCTTCGGCCGCATCATCGGTGTGCGAGCCCCGGGGCTGCGGTTGATCATCCCTGCAGTCGACCGGCTGCTGGCGGTCTCGTTGCGGATCGTCACGATGCCCATCCAATCGCAGGGCATCATCACGCGGGACAACGTCAGCGTCGACATTGCCGCAGTCGCATACTTCCGCGTCGTCGACGCGCAAAAGTCCGTCGTAGCCATCGAAGATGTCGCCGTTGCCATCAATCAGATCGCGCAGACAACGCTGCGCAACGTCGTCGGGCAACATTCGCTCGATGACGTGTTGGCTGACACCAGCGAGATCAACACCAGCATCCGTCAGATCCTCGACACGAACACTCTCGAATGGGGGGTCGAGGTCACCTTGGTCGAGCTCAAGGACATTCAACTACCGGAAGGTATGAAACGAGCGATGGCGCGGGAGGCGGAGGCCGAACGGGAGAAGCGCGCCAAGATCATTGCCGCAGAGGGTGAGGCCAAAGCGGCAGCCGCTCTGGGCCAGGCCTCCGACACCATGATGAAACATCCGCTCGCACTGCAGCTGCGCAATCTGCAGACGCTGGCTGAACTCGGCGTGGAAAAGAACACCACCGTCGTGTTTCCCGCGCCACTGATGAGCGCAATCGGCGAGCTGAGCGCGTTTCTGGCTCGGGAGTCGAGCGCCGTGGCCGCTCTGCGCGGGCCGGATGAGCCGGACGGTTCTGCTCACCCACGTCCGGTGGCAGCGTCGGCAAGGTGACCGCGGTACGAATGGACGATTGTCGAAACGTGTCCGAGCAGCCAGGCGTTCCCGTCATTATCGATCCGCGTTTCCACGACGCGGTTCTCTTCGATCTCGACGGGGTGATCACGGACACCGCGTCGGTGCACTTCGCAGCGTGGAAATCCATGTTCGACGCCTATCTCGCCACACGGGCGCCGCACGACGGCGAAGACCTGTCACCGTTTACCGAGGCCGACTACCGGCACCATGTCGACGGTAAACCGCGCGAGGACGGGATACGGGACTTTCTTGTCTCGCGGGGGATTTCGCTCCCGCAGGGCGACCTCGGCGATGACAGCAACGACACCATTCGGGGCCTGAGTAACCGCAAGCAACGCCTGTTCCGCGAGCAGCTGGCGCGCGGTATCACCAGTTTCGAATCATCGGCTGCGCTGGTACGCCAGCTGCGTAGCGCGGGCATCCATACAGCCGTCTATTCATCGAGCCGCAATTGTGCGGACGTGCTGCGTGCGGCGGGCTTGGACGAGTTGTTTGCGATCCGGGTGGACGGGGTTGTGGCAGAACGGCTGGGCCTAATCGGCAAGCCGGATCCCGCCATGCTCATCGAGGCCGCTGATCGCTTGGGCGTGCGGCCGGATCGATGTGTCGTGATAGATGATGGCGAGTCGGGTGTGACAGCCGGCCGCGCAGGCGGATTCGGCATGGTCATCGGCGTGGCACGCACCGGGCACGCACGGGAGCTGTTGGACGCCGGCGCCGACGTGGTGATCGGCGACTTGGCCGAGGTGACCGTCCGGGGTCGCTGATCGCCGGGTCGACCATCCACATCTGCTGAGTTTATGCCGGATCGACCATCGGTCACCGAATCTTGTTCAACGTCAACGGAATAGAGCGCTCCGTCATAGCGGCCAGGCAGCCACCTGGCGGATGCCGACTACAACCGCCATTGCCTCGGCGAGGCTGCCTCGACCTCGATCTCGACTGACAGCTGGGCAGCCAAAGCGTGGGCTGTCGGCCAGTCCCCGTCACACACGGCAGATGCCAATTCGTCGACCGCAGGGCTCACCGCGTCGAATTCAGCCAACCACGATGCAACAACATCCGCGATCATGTCGCCGGGTACTTGCGCGGCCCGATCTGCGTGCAGGCAGTCACGGACACAGAAACAAGGCTGGCGATTAGACGCCTCTGATGTCCGGCCGACCCAGTGGACGATTGCTCCCATGGTGATCACCTCCGAATGCGCTGACAGAACGATCACATCACCCTCGCCGATATGGCGTGTAGGGGCCGAGGTAGCAACAACCCCATGTCCTAGGTCGCCTCGCCACCGGCCGAATTCCGAACGAAGAAGGGACTTTGGTCGTCCCGGTTCCCACGACGACGCCGCACTCCGCAGGTCCAGGGGTTCGCCTCGCGCGGTGGCTGATGCGACGGCGAGTCAGGCCAAACGTCCCTATCGGATCGCCGGCTGCAAACTTAGTGTCACATCATGCGCCGACGATGCCGTGTGCCGGAGCCGAGCCCCGCGAGAACTGTGGTCAGCCGCAGCGATACCACGGACTCCGGCCGAAGCCTCCGACCGAATCTATCCCGCAAGTACGTGTCCAACAGCACGATGCGAAATCGACGGACCGACTCCGAGCTGCCCGCGAATCCCCGCGTCGATTGGAAAGACGCGTTGAGCAACAGCTGGTTGATCCATGACCAGGCGACGATGGATGCGCTCCTCGGGTTGACCGGGTTGACTCCATCACTGCATCTCAACGACTTCCCGACCGGACATCAGATCTTCGTCGAAGGCAAACCGGCCAACCGCGTCTACGTGATCATCTCGGGGATCGTGAAGATCACCGCAGCGCTCCCACGAGGGCGCAGCACCGTGCGGTCACTGCTCGGACCCGGCGACATCATCGACGCTCCAGCGGTTTTCGACGGCAGTCCCCATTGCTGCACCGCGACGTGCCAAACTCTGGTCCGCACCGCCTCGTTGAGTACTGTCGCCCTGCAACGACTGCTCACGCATCGGCCGCAACTCGCCCAACACTGGCTACAGGCTCTGGCGCAGGAAGTCCGCCACTGCGAACAAGACATCGCGCTGTTGGCTTCGGGCGATATCGCTGGCCGCGTAGCACGCGAATTGATCATGCTCGCAGAACATCTCGGCAGCCCGATCGATGGCGTCCTGCACGTCGAGCATGGCCTGACCCGACAGGAGTTCGCCGAACTGACCGGCGCACCGAAAGAACCGGTCGGCAAGGCGCTGGCAAACTTCGTCGCGCACGGATGGATTGTCACGGGTCCCGGCCGGTTCGAGGTCACCGATATCGATCAGCTTCGCCGGCGTGCTGCGCCGGCGGTCGCCCAATACACGCCAATCAATAACGCCAGAGCGCTCCCCGAAAATGATGCCAAATAACCGAAGGATCAGCATGTCGGCCCCAGCAGACGCCAAGATACTCGCGCACCAATTCCTCGCCTCGCCCTACGCCAGCGTCGAGTTCGTCAATTGGTCGATCGATCGCCGAGTCGAGAGGTTCCTGCATAATCGCGGGCTGCGCCAAGTGGCCGACGACGGCGACTCGCTGCGCGACTTGGTGGACCAAATCATGGACTGCCACAACAGCGAAATCCCTGCTGAGCACAACAATCAGACAGCCGCCGATCGAGTGCACGTCCGGCGATGAGAACACGCAACAGCCGATTCGGAATCCTGGTCGGCATCGATGACTCAGCCGAAGCCCGCGCCGCGGTCCGTTGGGCAATCGACACAGCCGCGATGCACAATCTGCCGCTGACAGTCGTGCACGTGTTGCAAGAATCCGAAGCTCATTGCACCGCTTGGGGATTGACGAGTGCACCAAAGCCGATCCAGTCAGACCCGCAGGTTGAACATGACGTCGAGAGCCTCGTCGACAGCGCGATGGCAATCATCGACGAGTCCACCGCCACCGAAGCATTCGGATTCATCCGGACCAGACTGCACCCCTCGCCAACCACCGCCACTTTGGCGGACCTGTCCAGTGATGCCGACATGGTGGTCCTTGGCGGCGCCGCCCGCCATGCTTTCCCGCCTACGCCCCGGTTCTCGATCGGCGTCGACTTGGCCCGGCACGCTCGTTGTCCGGTCGCGATCGTCCGTGGCGCGGCCAGCACCCAGCCCTGCGCGTTGCCGGTCGTCGTGGGTATTGATGGCTCACCCGCGTCAGAATCGGCTATCGCCATTGCTTTCGACGAAGCGTCGTCGCGGGGCGTCGAGCTGGTGGCGCTGTATGTAGCCAGCAGCCACGCGACCATCGAACTGGCGGGGACCACGCTCGCCCCCGACACCTCCGGCCAGGAAATCCTGGCCGAGCGACTGGCCGGCTGGGGTGAACAGTATCCCGATGTCGTCGTTCGTCCGCTGGTGGCGTGGGGTGATCCCGCGCACCGACTCCTGGAGGAAGCCGAAGCGGCACAGCTCCTCGTCGTTGGCAGCCACGGATGCCCTCCACTTACGAGCGCATTGCTTGGCTCTGTCAGCAGTGCCGTCGTTGCCGATGCCACTGTCCCGGTAATTGTTGCCCGCCAGCCCTGAGGGCGACCCTCACGTATTCGAACTCTACCTGTATCGTAATGGCAAGCGCCACAACGATTCGCGCGAATCGAGTTCCCACAATTGCATGGCGTTGAGCCGGACCAGACTCAATGCACCCGCAATGAGAATGCCGGCTAGGGGCACTCCGCCCAGGACCGCAGTCAGGATCGCCGTACGAAGTTCGCCGGGGCTGGCAGTTGTCACGTCGAACCAGGCGTCACATAGCAGGAGAATGCCCGTGGTGAACGCAGAAAACACCAACAGATGACGGTGCAGCCACGCCAGGATTGCCGTTGCCGCCATGAATACCACCAACAAACAGTCGAATCCGACCCAGATCAACGGCCAGTTCCGTACCTCGTGGGTTCGTGGCAGGGTGAGAGCCAAATAGACGATCCACGGGATCATGAACACCACTCCGCCGGTCATCAGACTGAGATGAGCACGCCGCAGTCTCGACGGATGAGCGGTGGACACCACATCTCCAACTGGGCGTTGTAGACGGCGGATCAGGTCACGTCGCTGCGTCGGTGTCAGCGCACCGATCTGATTGTCTGACAGCACATGTCGGGTGTTGCCGTCTCCGGCGTTCTGCTGCAACACCTGATCGACGCTACGAGGCGTTCGCACTGCTACGTTAGAGCCGTTGGTCCTGATCCGAACGCCAGGGCGGTCCGATGACCTTTGTCCCTAGCCCAACAGCACAGGGCCGAACACCATGGACAGCATGTCAACTGCTGCTATTCCCGGCATTGTGATCGGCATCGACGGATCCGCCGACGGCGAAGCCGCACTGCGGTGGGCCGTCGGAGACGCGATGCTCCGCCATCAACAGATCACTCTTGTACATGTCGTCAGCCCATTGGTCGGCGGTTACTCCGGCATCGGAATGTCCACACCGGTATGGCCGCAGGACCTGAACGAATGGCAACAGGCACACGGACGGCAAGTGCTCGACGAAGCCGCACAGATGGCGCGCTCCATCGCCGGCCAGGGGTTGCAGATCGACACCAAGATTTCGTTCGGCGCCGTCGTGCCCACGTTGGTCGAGTTGAGTACCCGCACCGACATGATGGTGCTGGGTAGCCGTGGCCTGGGCGCTTTCAACCGCGTATTGCTGGGGTCGGCCAGCTCCGCGCTCGTGCACCACGCACACTGCCCGATCGTGTTGGTGCACGCGCAGGCGCCATCGCTTCCTGCCAATGCGCCGATTCTGTTGGGCGTGGACGGTTCACCGGGCTGTGTGCCTGCCATCGAATTGGCTTTTCAGGAAGCCTCTTGCCGCAACGCCGAACTGGTTGTGCTGCATGCTTGCAGCGATGCCGACGTCCCCCAGCTCACGGCGGTCCCGTGGTGGGCCGTCGACAGTACTGCCGAGCGCCGGCTGGCCCAATTCCTGTCACCGTACCTGGACCGGTATCCCGAAGTAGCGGTGCGGTATTGCGTCGTGCAGGATCACCCGGCCCGCCATCTGGTGGCAGAGTCGGAATCCGCCCAGCTGGTCGTCGTCGGCAGCCGTGGACGAGGTGGCATAGCCGGCATGCTGCTGGGATCGGTCAGCTCCGCGTTGGTGCACGCGACGACAACCCCGGTCATCGTCGCTCGGCGCGATCCGACCGACGTCGAGCACAGCTCAACGGTTGCCGCGGCGGCACAGTCATGATCACCTCGACTATGCGCACCTGGCGGGTTCGTACCCCGGCGCCGATCGACAGCCAGCCACTCGAATTCGGCTCCGCGGACATCATCCAGCCCGGCGCCGGCGAGATCCTGATCGCCGTGCGGGCCTGCGGTGTGTGCCGCACCGATCTGCACATCGTCGAAGGTGATCTGCCGGTGCACCATCCGCACGTCACGCCCGGACATGAAGTGGTGGGCGAGGTGGTGGCTATCGGCGACCGGACCAACGGTGACTTAGTCGTGGGTGATCGCGTTGGAGTCGCATGGCTCAGCCACACCTGCGGACGCTGCCAGTTCTGTATCCGCGGTGCGGAGAACCTGTGCCCGCAGTCCCGCTATACGGGCTGGGACGCCGACGGTGGCTACGCGGAATTCATCACGGCCCCAGCTGATTACGTCCACCGGTTGCCGGCGGGCTATTCCGACGTCGAGCTCGCTCCGCTGCTTTGCGCCGGCATCATCGGTTACCGGTCGCTGTTGCGAGCCGACCTACCCGCCGGAGGGCGGCTCGGTATCTACGGTTTTGGCGGCAGTGCGCATATCACCGCCCAGGTGGCTCGAGCCCGCGGTGCGGAGGTACACGTCATGACTCGTGGTGACGCTGCACAACAGCTGGCGCTGGAGCTTGGTGCAGCCTCTGCACAAGGCGCCGCGGACCCGCCTCCGGTGCCATTGGATGCCGCGATACTGTTTGCGCCCGTTGGCGAATTGGTGTTGCCGGCGCTGGAAGCTCTCGACCGTGGCGGCACCCTGGCGATCGCCGGTATCCATCTCAGCGACATCCCGGCACTGAACTACCAGCGGCACCTGTTTCAAGAACGGCAGGTGCGGTCGGTTACGTCGAATACCCGTGCCGATGCCCGTGAGTTTCTTGCGTTCGCCGGTAGCCATCACATCGAGGTCACCGCCCCGACGTATCAGTTGGACCAGGCTCAGCAGGCTCTGAGCGATCTGGCTGCCGGACGCATCTCCGGCGCCGCGGTGCTCCAGGTCAGCTGAACCGCGGTCACCGCATTTGTCGATCCACCCGGCAGTTGGGAGCCCAAGGTCGCGTCGACGAGGACCAACGACCCTGTCCGATCCGCCTGTGGCGCTGGGACACTCGAGATAGCGCAACCTTTGGAAAGGGGTCGTCATGCTCAAGACGATGCCGCCGGTCGAAGTCCTTGAAGATGGCGTGCGGCTGGCCTGTCGCGCTCCCTCCTATCGCAACAGCCAGCCCTGGAGCTGGATAATTGACCACTCACAACTGCAACTGTTCCTCGCCCCCGACCGGGTACCGTCGGTCGATCACGCTGGGCACCAATCGCTCATCAGCTGTGGAGCGGCGTTGGATCATCTACGCGTTGCGATGGCCGCCAACCGTTACGAGTGCCACGTTGACTATTTACCGCCCTCCAACAGTCTGGCGTACCTGGTTTCGGTCACCTTCACGCCGGCCAGCTGCGTCAGTGAGATCCAGCGCCGTCGCAGCGGGGCGATCAGCAACCGACGCTCCGACCGACTGCCGTACGACCCGCCGCTGAATTGGCCTCAATTCGAGTCCACGATGCGCTCGGCGATCAGCAGCCAGTTCGCCTACGTCGATGTGATCGATGAAAGCGATCGTTCCGACATCGCCGAGACCACCCTACTGGCGGAGCAGCTGCTGCCGTTCGAATCGACCGAGATGCACTGGAGCGCAGCAGTATCCGAGCAACGCCGCTATGGACGCGCAGAGCTCAGCCGCGATCGATCAGTGCTGCTGGTCATCTCGTCCGTCGAAAACACCCGACGGGCCATCTTCGGCTGCGGTGAGGCACTGTCTCAGGTCCTGATCGAGGCGACCATGGCGGGTTTCGCGACCTGCATCATGACTCAGGTGGTCGAGGTTGCGGCTACGCGCGACATAGTGGCCGATGTGACCGGCCGTGCCCTGCCTCAAGTACTGGTGCGAATCGGGGCACCGCCGGACCGTGATGCAATACCGCCGTTGACCCCGCGCAGACCTCTGTCCGACGTACTCCATTTCGCAGAATGACGGCCCTTTTGTACCCAACTGCGGGCACAGACAAGGAGAAAGACCATGCACAGCGACCAAGCCGATCGTGTGATCGTCGGAATCGACGGCTCGCACGCCGCTCAATCAGCAGCGCTATGGGGTGCACAGGAGGCCGCTAGCCGCGGTGGGGAGTTACGACTGCTCTACGTGGTCAACTCCGACTTTGCCAGTCCGATGCCGGCAGAGTCATACCGCGTGGAACTCGACAAAGGAAAGGCCGCGCTTGCCGCCGCCCGTAGCCGCGTTCTGTCCAGCGTTCCCGCGGTGGATGTGAAAACCGATATTTTCCAGGGAGATCCCGCCGGAGTTCTGGTTGCCGAGTCGCGATTCGCCTCGACGATCTGTGTGGGTTCGAATGGTATCGGCCGGTTCGGCCGAGCATTCCTCGGATCGACCGCTGAGACAGTGGCGAACAACGCCGATTGCTCGGTCGCAATAGTCCGTTCGGCCGACACCGCGGAATCAATCGATTTCCAGCCGCAGTTCATCATCGCACCGGTCACCGTGTTCTCCGACAACGCCGAGATCATCAGGGCCACAGTCGGTCGTGCACGACACCACCACTCCCCCGTGCTGGCTCTGGGCGTCAAGGACAATACCCTCGGCCCCACCCCGTGTGACGTGTTGGAGGAAATGGTGGACGACTGGCGCCAAGACTACCCGGACGTGACGTGGTACCCGGTAGCAACGACAGCCGGGCTTGGCCCCTTCCTCCGCCACCACCCTGAGCTGTCCACCATGATCGTGTTGAATTCCACTGTAAAACAAGATATTTCAACGCTGGTCGGGGGAATTCATCGGGCCCCGACGGACATGCACCAGCTGATCGTGTTCCTCGACCGGGATCGCGAGCCAGCCGAGCCAGGCCCCGCCCACCAGAAAGCGCCCACGGGGTAATCTCTGTGGGGTTGGCGCGGTGGTGGTGTCGCCGGACCGGCCGGCGGGCACGGCAAATCCCTTGGGGTCAGGCAGGCGCAGCGGCGTAAGCAGCAGGCCACCGTTCAACCTTTCGGTGTCCGCAACACGATCAACGGGCCACTGTGGGCGAGGTGGCGCCGAACGAGGACTTCGGGCGACATCACGAATCCCACTGATCATGGCCACCACGCAGTTCAGCGCGGCGGCCATGTCAAAGGCCCGCTCACCTCATGTGTTGCGGCTGTCATCAATCCTCGCGGGCGTGGGGCCGCGCGATGAGGACCGGGCAGTTCGCATGGTGAATCAGCCGATGGCAGGTAGAACCGAGAACCAGCCCGGTTGCGTCGCCGCGTCCGTGGCTGCCGGTGACGATCAACTGGGCGTGCTGGGCATGGCTCAACAGCACCTGTCCCGGGTTGCCGCTTGCCGTGACGCGGCGTACAACGACCTCGGGGAATTTCTCCTGCCACCCGGCCAATCGCTCGGCCAACAACATCTCCTGCTGTTCCTCGCGAGCCTGACCGGTCAAATCATTCCAGGGCGCTTCGCTGTAATAGAAATAGGCGGGCATGTAGCTCCACACCAGCACAGCGACCAACTCGGCACCACGCATGGAAGCTTCCTCGAACGCCCAGGCGATCGCATCCTCGCTGTCGGGAGCACCGCTGATGCCGACCACGACCGAACCAGTGACAGCTACACCAGGAGTACGGACCACGACAACCGGGCTATGCCCATTCGCAGACAGCGCCACGGCCACCGACCCGGCGAGCAATCCCGTTAACCCATTGAGCCCACTTGAACCGACGACGGTCAGGAACGCCCCTTTCGACAGCTCGGCCAACACTCGCGAAGGGCGGCCGGCCACCTTGTTCAGCGATACCTCCACATCGGCATCCAGAACTCGGACGTGATCCATTGCTTCGTCCAGGATGCGTTGCCCGGTCGTTTCCAGATACTTGAAGAAGCTTTCCGAGGCGCCGAGGTTGAATCCCATCGCAAAACTCGCGAAGTCGACGGCGTGCACCAATTTGAGCGGCAGGTTACGCAATTGTGCCTCATTCACCGCCCAATTCAGGGCGAGCAGCGACGTGCTCGACCCGTCGACTCCAACCAAAATGTAAGGGCGAGGCGATAATTCGTTCACAGTATCCTCCGATGACGTCGTCGATCCGATGGTCACGACGGTACGAGCGCCGACGACTGGCCGCTATGGCCGAAAGTCCCTGGTTGACCGACACAGGCAACGACGCACGTGCAGCGGCCCAACAGTGACACATGCCGCCACGCCAAAGGGCCTTTGTGCCCTCGACCCGACTGTCTCGCCAGGTAAGGATTCGATGACGGCCGAATCGGCGGCCCTACCAGCCCGGGAGAGGAATGCCATGGACCTGGCAGACCGCATCGCGAGCCACCAGGCGGCGAAGCGTCGGCCACGACCCGAACATGCCGGCCGCATGCCTCGCTTAGGCAGCGGCACTGACATTGCGCGACAGCATGTTTGGTCATTGGTCAGCGATACTCACGGCGACCCGTTGGCGCCGTTTGCGATGGCCGACGGTCGGCGCTACCTTTTCAGCCCCGATGCCACCGCCGCCGTGTCCTACCGGGTACTCGACGGATATGCGGTCGTTGCGGGAGACCCGATCGGGAATCCCGATCGGTTCAGTGCCCTCGTCAGCAGCTTCTCCAGATTGTGCCGGGACCGTGGTTGGCGAATCGTTGTGCTCGGCGTATCTGAGCGGCGATTAGCGTTGTGGCACAGCACCACCGGCGTCGGTCAGCATCTTACCGCCATTCCGATCGGCCGTGATGTGGTGATCGACGTCGACCGGTTCAGCCTCACCGGTCGGGGCAAACGCAACCTTCGCCAGGCCGTGCAACGCACCCACAATGCCGGCGTGACGACCCAGATCGTGGCCGAATGCGACCTGGATGACCACTTGCGCGCCGAGCTGCTTGAGGTCATGATCGCGTCCGGCAAGGCCGCCGACGTCGAACGCGGGTTTTCCATGATGCTGGGCAACACTTTGTCGGGGCGCTATCCGGGCGTGTGGCTCATCATCGCCCGCGACCACACGGGCCAGGTTCAGGGATTTCACCGTTACGCCAGTGCGGGCGGCGGTACCGACGTCAGCCTGGACCTGCCGTGGCGCCGCAACAATGCTCTGAACGGCATTGACGAGCGCCTCAGCGTCGACATGGTTCAGTGGGCCAAGGACCATGGCGGCCAACGTGTTTCGCTGGCATTCGCGCCATTTCCGGAGCTGTTTGACAACACGCCGGGACACGGGTTGGGCAGCCAGGTTCTCCGGACACTGGCGCATATCGGCGACCGGTTCATCAAACTCGAGTCGCTGTACCGATACGTGCGCAAGTTCGATGCTCTGGACCACCAGCGGTTTGTGCTGTTTCCACCGCTGCACACCGGTCACGTCCTGGCAGTGCTGTTCACGCTGGAATTCTCGCCGCGCCGCATTTCGGCAAAGCGGTTCTCATATTCGACACGCAAACCACGCAGGGAGACACGATGATCGAGATCCACACCGGCGACTCGGTAGTCGTTGGAATCGATGGTTCAGCGGCAGCCGTATACGCTGCCAAGTGGGCAATCGACGAAGCAATTGCCCGAGATGTGCCGCTGCGACTCGTGAGTTGCACCCCGCACCCGCAGTCCTCAGATCGACTGGGCGCCGAGTACGCCAGCACGTGTCTGCGGGCAGCTCACGCGGCCATCGAAGAATCTGCCGCACCGGTAAAGATCGAGACCGCCATTCTGGAGGGCGACCCGACCACCAGTTTGATCGAGGAATCCGAACATGCGGCCATGGTGTGCGTCGGCTCTGTCGGAATAGGCCGCTTTGCAAAGGCAGTGCTGGGATCCACCGCGGCCGAGTTGGCCGAGCGAGCATCGTGTCCGGTCGCAGTGATCCGTGGTTACACCCCGCGCCGACCGCACCCGGACGGGTCGATCATGGTCGAGGTGACCGACTGGGACGAAAACCATGACGTCATTGCTGCGGCGGTGGCCGAAGCAGAACTGCGGAAACGGCCCATCGTCACGGTCGGCATATGTCCGCCAGAGACCGGGATGAGCGCACGCGAGGAATTGCAGCGCCGCACTGCGATATGGCAGGACCTGTACCCCGAAGTACAGATCACAAGCACACCCACCACAACCAGTTTCGTCCAATTCCTCGGGAGCACGGCCGAACCAAACAGTCTCGTGGTCGTCGGCGCCCATGATGCTACCGACCTTGCGAATATCATCGGCTCGCATGCCGACTCCGACCGTGACAACCCCTCTGTCCTGATTGTGCGAGCATAAATCACCAACCCCGGGCCGCCCGGTGGTGGCACGGGGTTCAGGACGTTGCTGATGGCTTCTGAAGTGCCGCAAGGGAATCTATGGTGTCACACCCGGGTGGTGACTTCACTGAGGGTGCGGTCCAGAATATTGAGCGCCCGGACCGCCGCACGTACCGGACCTGGCCGCATGTCCGTGTCGATATCGAAAATAGCTATCTGGCTTCGCTTTTCAGTCCGATCGATATCGTCGCCGGCAATCAGTTTCCGGATTCCGGCCACCGCGTCGCAGGCCCGCTCGGCAGCCTGGTGAAGCGCCTCGGCTGCGCCGTCGTAGGCCACACCGGCATGTGAGGCGGTGGCGCCCGCGCGGGCCAACGCATGAGCAGACCGGTTGGCGACCTGTAGTCCCCGCATCAGTCGCCGGACTCCGTGCCGGAGTTCCGAAAGTGGTCCTATCTGAAGTGGTTTGCCGGCAGTGACGGCAGTCTTCAAGGCGTTGTCCATCCGGCGCGTGTCGGCCACCAGCTCGTCGGCGTCGCTGGCGGTCAGCACCGCCGTCACCGCGGTGTCGATCACCTGCTCCATCTGATCGAGATAGTCATCGACCTTTTCCACGAATGTGGCACGTGTCTTGGTCGTGAAGATGAAGTACGCCGACGCGATCCCCACCAGGCCGCCCGCGGCTGTTTCCGCGATCCGCAGTTCCAGCACCTGCAGGCTGAAAGTGCCCAGTAGCCCGTACAACATCGCCAATAACACGGTCACGAAGAAGGGCAACCAGAAGTAGGCGACGGTCACGAGATAGAACGCGAAGAACACGCAGACCAGCAAGACGATGATCTGTACGGGCTGATTCTGGCCGATCACAGCGGCCAGCAGCACACCGGCGACCACGCCGACCACCGTGCCGATGATGCGGTGACCGGCGCGAGAGAGAATCTCCCCACGTGTGGTGACGCCGGTGAACACCAGGAAGGCGGTCAACACCGCCCAGTACCAGCGGTCGGGCGAGATGAGTTCGCCCAGAACGGTCGCCGCACTTGTCGCCACCGCGACCTGAATCGCCGCTTTGGTGCTGGGATTCAGTCCGGGCGACGCGTCCTCCGCGTCCTCCGCGTCCTCCGCGTCCTCTCCGTCCTCGCGGTTCAGCTCGGACGCAGCGATATCGTCATCGCTGATACCGCGGGCATTCGTGGTGATGTGATGAATCGCCAAGTGCGCCTGCATCGCCCGGTACGCGGTAACCGTCGTGACCCCGGCGGACGTCGACAAATCTGCCTTTTCTGCCGCAGCGGCACCCAGGTGCCGAGCCTGCCGCAATTGTGCATCGGTCGGATGGTTGGTCAGACAAATCTGCAGCGCCGAGACCGCGTCGCACAGCTCATCCGGCCACGGCTGATCCGGATCGAGCCGCCACAGGAACGACACGGCCTGCTCCAGCATGATCTGCGCCTCGAACACCCGCGATGCGAGATCCTTGCTGGTGATGCTGAGCGATTTCGCCGCTTCGTGCCGGTCCAGCCAATCATCGATGAGCAACGCGGTCTCCCCGAGTTGGTCGAGTCGGTGCCGCAGCACCTCGACATCGACCAGCCCGCGTTGGGTGGCCACCTCTAACGCGGAGGTCGACGCACTGCGCAACGCCGACAGCAGGCGACGCGCCTCGACCCGCGGTCGATCCGGAAACACCAGGACGTGCACCAGCAGAGAGGACGCGATCCCGACTGCGACGGCGACCGCCAGCACCGGTACCTGATCCAGCGGAGCCCGCAGGATCAGCGCGAAGAAATAGGAGATGAATGCGACCATCCCCAGGGCGTTCCCGCGCGGACCATACCGTCGGACCCACACCGCCGCGAACAGGACGGCGATGAAACCGACGTCGGCGACCTTCCCGTGCGGCCCCAGGAAAGCCGCCAGTGTCACGGCACCGACCGATGGGAAGAACAGCAGCATCGTGGTGATGTTGCGGCTGTGTTGATCGCGGTCCTTAACTGCAGCAGACGCCTGCATCGCCACGACCGCGCCGAGCATCGCGATCGTGACGGGCTGGCCCGCCACGCGGGTGAACGCCAGCATCGCGGCGATGGCCAGCAGCAGCGAGAAGGTGGTGGCCGCCGCACTGCGCAGCCGGATCCGGCCGGGGTCGGCAACGGTGACAACGCTGGC
>JARLGS010000341.1 GCA_031292695.1 Mycobacterium sp.
CACCCGATTCTTCCTTCGCCATCTCGGGCAAGCCGACAGCAGAACTGCCGGATGACGTGAACCGGTATCGGCGCCCCGGGTCTACCGGGCGGCGATTCCGCCCCCCCCGCGGAGGCGGTTGGGTTCGGTAGCCGACCGGCCCCGATCTGCGACGAGATCGGGGTGTCTGACTGACGGGCAGGAAGGGGGCAGCCTCTCGACCGCCGCCGGCTAGCGCTGACTGAGTCGCCGCAGCGCGGCGGCGACAGCAGCGCTGAACCTAAGGTCATGTTGTAATGCGTTCTCCCGGTGGCACGCCTCGGTGAATTTGATGGCATGTTCGTCGTCGCTGGCTAGGGCCCGCTCAAACAGGTCCGCCCAAGTCGGCACCGCCGCGTGCTCAATCATGTGCGGGTCGTCGTGCCGTCCGCCGGTGAACATCTGGAGCAGCGCTCCTTGGGCCTGCCCCATTACCGCTACCGATTCGGCATGCAAGTGAGCGGGCACGTGCCCAAGGGCCAATCGCATCGCCGCCGGCGCGGTGACCCCATGGATCAGCGGTACGGGCGCGACCTCCGGATGCGCCAGATACACCCCGGCGAAGGTCGATGTCATCCCGCTCAGACTGTTCAGTGGCGCCCCGGGAATCGACCCGGAGGGACCCTCCGGCACCTGCCAGTAGCGCGCCGCCCAGTACGCGAGGCCACGCGAAAGCTCCCCCAACGCAAGGTCATGCGGGGCGTTGGTAGCCGACAGGCACCGCACCGCGTGCGCAGTACGGATCAAGCCATGGGTCAGGCCGGCCAGCAACCCGGGCACCAAACGCGGCCACCACCGGCTCAACACGGCCTGCCACGGTTCTTCGGCCAGTTCGCGGCCGAACAACTCCTCCCAATCACCGGCGCGGTGGAACTGTCCCAGCGCGTCGCGCCAGGAACCCTCGTCGGACGAGTCGATCCGCAACCCGGGCTGCGGCGGATCGTGATGCGCGACGCGCCGTGTGTACCGGTCGATCCACGCGGATACCTGTTCGCCAAATCCCATGGTGCATAGCGCCTCTGCCGCCATCGGTCCATGGTTGGCGAAGTCATTCGCACCGCGCTCGTATCCCAGTCCATGCAGCCGGTGGTAGGCATCGCCCATCGCATCGGCATAGCCATTGGTGCCACTGACCGTGATCGTCATGTCGTGACTCCTTTCCCGTCCACCGGGCCGCGGGAAATCTGCGCCCGGCATAAACAAGGACGAAACAGCTGTCGGGAAAGTTACGGCGGCAAACCCACTACCGATACCCGCCACAAAACAGCCAGCCCCCGTTAAGGAGCACGCTGCACTGAAGCAACCGCGTGGTGACATGGTGCCCGCGTGAGCGTCGACTCGACCACCAGTGTGCAGCGGATGGTCGATGGCTTCCACCGCCTATGTGAGGCAGTGGTGACCCGGTTGCCGTTCGGGCTGAAATCGGTGATCGCTCCGACATTTCTCGGTTTCGCCCTGATCAACGGCTGCACCTTCGGCATCGATCTGCTGCTGCTCACGGGATTACGTGACGGGTTGGGCGCTCCGCTCCCGGTCGCGGTGACCGTGTCGTACGCGTGCGCATTCGCACTGAGCTATGTGCTGAATCGGACCGTCAACTTCAGCTCGCACGGCGAGATCGGACCGCAAGTGGCGGTATACCTCGTCGTGGTCGTGGTGAACTATCTGGCGTTTATCCTTGGCGTGTCCACTGGACTGACGGCGCTCGGCGTCGAGTACCACGTTGCCCGAATCACCGCCGGCATCTGCGAGGCCATCTACATGTACAGCGCGATGCGCTGGGTTGTGTTCCGGCGCTGATCAAACCCCACTCTCCGGCACGGTGAGTTGCGTCTCATAGGGGGCGAAAATACTGCCGCGGTGTTAATTTCGCATCGTCAAAGTTGTACATGGGTACCACAACGGGGGTTAGTCGCGGACAGGACGGCATAGCACACGCACCGGCAACAATCTATTTGTCGATCACCGCCGCTGACCGATCAGCGAAATCCTGAGCACACCGCCACCGCGACATCGTCGCCCGTGGAGCGGTGCTCGGCGCCATGACCACAATCCTCATCCTCGTGCACAGATTGGACGCTGCCCGTGGCCCAGATAAACCGCTACAGCACAATAGGTTTCGTTATCGGCCTGTGCGCGTCGATCAGCGTCCACCCGACGGCATCGGCATCGGCTGCCAGTCGACATATCGCCTTCTATCTGCAAGGCACCTGCCTCTGCGATACCACTCCGACGCCTCAGCAGGCGCTCGGACTGGCGGACGGGTACCTGGCCTCCGCCGGCACCATCAGCGGTATCGGCTACCCCGCCGGATTGTTGTTTGCCGCGGACGCCGCGATCGGTACCAACGCGGTGAACGCCGAGCTCGCCGCCTTGCCCACTGACTCCGCCGTCACCCTGGCAGGCGTGAGCCAGGGCGCCATCGTCCTGAACTACGTGAAACTGTCGCGTTCGCTGCAGGATTCGCATAAGCGGCCCGCCACGGACAATCTGCGATTCGTGACCTTCGGCGATCCGCAGAACACCACAGGAGGCATCACCACCAAGAATCCGGCACTGCAGCTCTTTGCGCCGAACGTCGGGGTGCCTACCGCCTACCCCACCACCGAGATCGTCCGCGAGTACGACGGATTCTCAGATTGGCCCGACAGACCAACACATTTGGCCGTGATCAACGCGTTGATGGGTATCGCCTACGTGCATCCCAACTACGGGGCGCCTGCGAATCCGATGACACCTGGGACCCTGAAAACGGTCAACACGAACGCCGCCGGCGGCATCACCACTCATTACCTCGTTCCGACCACCGGGCTGCCGCTGACCCAACCGCTGCGCGACGCCGGCCTGGACGCCGCCCCCATCGACGCCTGGCTCAGGCCACACATCGACAGCGCTTACATCCACCGCCCGCAGGCCACCAGCGGCAGTGCCGCTACCCCACCGTCGCCCGGGCCGGCTCCGGCGAAACATCCCGACACCAAGCCAGCTGCCGGTGCACCAACGACAGCAGAAGGCAAAAGTTCAGTCGCCAAAGCCAATTCATCACCGGCTACCGGATCCCCAACCGACGCTGGCCGACAGGATCGAGGTACGCCACATGCGGTGTCGACGAGTAGCACAGACGCCGTGCGGCCGCCCCAGATCACTCCGACTTCAACAGCGCGCGGTACGGCAACCGAGACGCCGCGTCTGAGCACTGACGCGCAGGCGGGAAAAACCGCGACCGGGCCAGACGCAACCCCAAAGGGCACGACCGCGGGCCCGACGGCGAAACCATCTGGCACCGCTGACGACAAGGCATCGAAGCCGAAAGAGGACACCAAGGCGCATTCGGCACCGGATCACTGACGCATCAGCAGACACCGCGATGCCGGTGTTGACCAAGGCCGACTGCAGTGCGAAATGTACTGTTTGCCGTTGGTTTTCAGAGTCCCGCTCCGGCGGATGATCAAGGAGGCGAACCAAATGTGGGTCAAGACGCAGGCACCAGCCCTGTCTGTCTTGTGCTCGGCCGTCGTCGTGGCAGCCAGTGCAACACCGATTCCCCCGACGGCGCAGCTAACCCCGAGTCGTAGTGCCGAGTACCGCTATACGCTTGCCGCTGCGGCGGTCGCCGGCGCCGGTATCGACGGCACCTTCAATCCGATTTCGTACCTCAGCAACATCGCGGGCGCTGCCCAAGCCGTCACCTCCGACGTAATCTACTGGCAGACACCGGACTTCCCCCTGCTGGTCTTGAGTGCGCAAATTGATCCCAACACCGGCCAATACGCAGCGGTGCAGAAGGTCAGTTCGACGGCAGCAGATCTGCAGAATCTCGTCACGGCCGTCACGGCGATTCCCGGCGCCTCGTCGTCAAGTGAGTTGCGGCAGTTGGTCAATGGCATCGGCTTGGCAGGCGCAACTGCTGCGGGCGCGACGCAGACCGTCACCGCCACCCTCGCGCCCTACCTCGCGCCACTGACGCCGGTGATCTACGTCGTCACTGTGCTCAGGGCTGCAGTGGGCGTCTACTACGCCGTCGCCACACTGGCTACCACTGGGTTGGGCACCGTGTTCGCCGGCCAGAATCCACTAACCGCTGTCGCCAACGTTGTCTCATCGGTCCAAGAATTGGCGCATGCCGTCGCCAATGCCCCGCACCCAACCTCCTCGGGTTCCACCGGCTCCAGCGTCGAAGCTACGACCGCGGCGTCGCAAGCGGTCGGGAAAACAACGGGCGCTGCAGTCACACACGCTGTGACCGGTGTGACGTCCTCCACCTCGACGCCGCAGCGTGCGGTGGCCGGCCAACCTGACCAGACGCCGTCCCGATCTGGTGCTGATACATCGGCAACGCCGACGCCGAAGACAGCCGGGTCATCGCCGTCCGCCAGCCCGATCACATCCGACGTGAAATCTGCCGGCACGCAAGCTGAATCGCCGGTCTTACCGCACGAATCGACGACCAAGCAGACCTCGTCCTCTGCCGACACAATCGACGCGGGACGAATCCAGCGGCCTACGGACCCTGCGGCGACTACGAAATCGATCACCGCGCCAACCAGTTCCAAAGCGCCCACACCGGAAAAGCCGACGGTTGCCGCGGACCCGCACGCTGCCCCGTCAGCCGCGACCGCGACTCAGCCCGCAGGCAGGCACAGTGCGCCAACGACAGCGGCCAAGCAGGGCAACTCGTCAACACCGCCGGCACAACACAGCGGGCTCACGGCAGGCACAACAGCATCCGCGGCGAAAAGCGGCGATCACCAAACGCATGAGAATGCTGCCGGCCATGCCGAATCAGCACCCAAGACCAAGGCCGACCACTGACCTCGTAGACACCCGGCCCGATCTGAAGCGCGGCTTCCGCGTGCCGCTCGTTCCCGTGATCCCGATCCTGGCCGCCATCTCCTGCCTGTGGCTGATGCTCAACCTCGAGGTGGAGACCTGGCTGCGCTTCGTGATCTGGATGGTGATCGGCATGACGATCTACTTCGCATACGGACGTTCACATTCGATGCAGGCACGGGCCACGGGTGGTGCTACGGGCAGGTGACCTTGATTTCGAAGGACTTGCTCACCATTGCCGGTGGTAGTGCTGCGGTGATACCCGTCGCGGTACCACTGACGGTATAGGTGTTGCCGTCCTTGGACACGGTGGCTTGGCCGCCCGAAATGCCTTGTTGGAAGCCGAGAATGACGCCGCTGATGTTGCCCAGACCCACCGAGTGCACGGTGGTGGCGTCCTGGGACAGCACCACTGCCACGCCTGAAACCCCTTGGCCGATGGCGATGTTGAAGTTGCCGGCGAGGTTCGTGCAGGTCGCGGTGCCCGTCAGGTTTTGTTTGACCCCATCGACAGTCACCTCGGCTTGGCTGGACGACGGATTACCGGTGGCAGAGGCGGAGGCGGAAGGGACCGCAGTGCTCGACGGCGGCGAGCTTTGCCCGCTGCTGGTCGCCGAATTATTGTTCGCCATTGGAGTTTTGTCGCTGGCGCAGCCGACTCCGACAATGCCGATCAGGAGCGCGGCAGCGGCCCCACCTATGGCGACTTCGTGCCTCACCTCAAGCTCCTCTTGTCGTGCCCAACCAGCTCGACGATATCGCTAACAGATCACAAAGTTCGGCGTCCCGCAGTCCGGGTCGACGGGGCTATGCCGTCGGCCGGGTGCGGGCGAACACATCGTTGAAGGTCACCGTGCGTAGGTTTCGGTCGCGGACGATGGCGGCGAGTCGGTCGAAAACATGGGTGACCGGGGCGTGATTGAGGTGGCCCAGGACGATGTTCTGCGGGCGGAAGTGGGTATCGGCCATCTTCATGATGTAGTCCTCGGTGATCACCGTGGAGTCGGCCAGCGAACCGGACCACATCGTGGTCAGGGTATAGCCGAGGTCAGCAGCGACCGCCCGAACCGCGGCATTGTGACGGCCGTAGGGCGGCCGCAGGTATGGCCGTGCGTCGACACCGAATGTGTTGGACAAGAACGTCTGGTTGCGCTGGATCTGCTCGGCGATCTGTGCCGGCGGCAATGTCGTGAGGTCGGGGTGAGACCAGGTGTGATTGCCGAGCTGGATCTGCCCCGACTCGACCAGCGGTCGCAACAAGGCGGCGTTGTCGGTCCACGATCGGTACACGCCGTTGACGAAGAACGTGAGCCGGATACCGGTGTCTTTGGCGAACTGCGCATACAACCGCACGACATTGCTGTCGACACCGTCATCGGCGGTGAGGGCAAGGAGGTCACCCTGGCCCGGGAGCCTGCTCAGCACGCCGGTGTCCGGCAACGCCAGCCGGGCTGATGCCGGTGGAGGAGGCAGGAGTTGCGTCACAGCCGGTCGGTGGGCGCCCATCAGTTCAGGCGCCGGAGCCGCAGCAGGTGAGGCGGCGACCGGGTGTTCGGCAGTAGTCAGGACCGAGCGGACCACCGCAATCGTGGCGACCGACGGCGGTACGGTGATGGCGGCGCCGAGACCGACCAAGAAGGCCCGCCGCTTCAGTGCTGACACGGCAGCTCACTACCCACGACGTGGACGAACAAGCAACCCTGCCGAGCAAGCCGGCAGGGTTCGCGTCGTGCGTGAACTGGGATGACCATCTGCACGAAACGTATCAGGAGTTCCGCGCACGGGCAGAACCCAAAGGACGCACTCCGCAGCGCTGTCCGGTCATCGCGGCGCTCGCGGACCGGGCGCTCGACCAGGGTGGACCTGATCAGGGCACCGCCAATGCGCGGTAGTTCGCGGTCATCCACCCCGGACCGTGACAGAACTCGTGGTCGATCCACCACGCCAGCAAGCCCAACGTGGCCGAGGTGTAGAACTCGGCGGCCACCTCGGCCGGCACCGCGGTTGGTGACTGCGCCAGCTGCGGCCGCAGATGCTTGCGCAGCACCTCGCCGATCAGGCGGCGCAGGTGGCGCTGGACCACATCCCCGCCATGTCGCCCGCACAGGGCGCGGTATACGCGCTGGTTGCGATACGCGTGCTCGAAGAGCAACGTCGCCGGCAGCGTGACGTCGACCGCGTTCGACGGAGGGATCGCGGCGAGCGCATCCTCGAGTTGATCGCGCATCCCATCGAAACTCGCCGTGAGCAGCGCCTCTTTGTCCCGGAAATGGACGTAGAACGTCGACCGGCCGACGTCGGCGCGGTCCAGAATGTCCTGGATCGTGGTCTTCTCGTAGCCCTGGTCGATAACCAGCTCAAGGAATGCCTCGTGCAACAGCTTGCGGGTACGCCGGACCCGCCTATCGCGGGCCACCGCGCCCCGAACTCCTGAATTCCGAACAGTTTCCGGCTCGTGTTCGGTTCTGGACATCTCGCCCCCATTGGTTGTTGACGGAATTTCGGCCATCTCACTTCAATTGAACACAATGTCCGGAAACTAACCAATTGTTCGACAACATCAACGAGTTGGGAGATCTGATGAGCGCTCTGCCGTTCTACGTGTGGGTGATCGTGGTGGCCGGGTTGATCGGCACCACCGTGACCATGTGCGTGATGCTGTTTCGCGGCGCCCTCGCCGCAGGACTCAGTCGAAGGACCGGTGCCACCCTGGCCCTGGTGGCCGGAACCGTCTGGACAGCTTGGGTTTTGACGAGCGTGGCGCTGGCCGAGGCCGGCGTGTACCGGTTCGCGCCAACGAAGGCGCAGCCTTGGCTACCCGTCGCGATGATGGCACCCATCGTGGCGATATTGGTGGCCGGCCGGATACCGGCGGTGTCCCGCGTCCTCGGCCACTCGGATACGCTCTGGCGGCTGACGCTTCCACAGATCTTCCGGATCGAAGGGGTCGCCTTCCTGATCGTGATGGCCCTGGGCCAGCTACCCGCCGGGTTCGCATTGCCGGCCGGATTGGGTGACATCGCCATCGGTTTCGGCGCCGTCGTCGTCGCTCGCCGCCTGCGCACCGGGGTGGCCGGCCGCCAAGTGGTTGTGTGGTTCAACATCCTTGGCCTGCTCGATTTGGTTGTCGCCACCGCCATCGGCGTCACCGCCGCGCCCGGAATCGCTCACGTACTCGCGCTGTCGCCGACCACCGATCAGCTCGCGCTGCTCCCGCTCGTGCTCATCCCCATCACGGTGGTACCACTGGCGGCTGGACTACACCTGCTGTCACTGCGCCGGCTCGCCCGGATCGCCCAGCGCGTGTCCGCCCCCGCACTGATCGGAGCGTGACATGAGCAAGACCATTCCCCACCTGGTCAACCGCTTCGTCGTAGACAGCACAGACATTTTCGACGACCTACGCGCGCATTTCGAATCACTCGTACCGACAATCGATTTCGCCGAGCTCACCGAGGTGATCGAGTCGGGTGACCTGTCCGCGGTGCAGCGCTACACCGCCGCGCACGCACCACACTCGTTCGTCAGCTTCTGGACATTCGACCCGACGCCGATGATGGCCCTGGCCGGGCACCGCGCCCGTGCCATCACCTATCTGGTGGGCAACAACGTGATCGCAGAGACGATGTACCGCCACGACCCCGGGGTCATGCTCTACGCACCGCTGCGTGTCGCGATCTACGAAAGTCCGGACGGCGCCGTGCATCTCAGCGTCGACCAGCCGTCGAGCAGATTCGCCAGCTTCGGCGACCCGGGCATTGCCGAGGTCGGATCGCGGTTGGACGCCAAATTCGCAGACCTGCTTCGACTGCTAGGCGTGGTGGTTCCGCCGGAACTCGAACAAATCTGAATGTCGGCGATCGCAACCCTCGGCAGGTGCCGGTCCGGTGACCGGTCGCCCGCCGCTCCGTGGTGACGATCGCTAGGCACAATGGACCCATGACCGAGCAGAGCATCTGGATGCAGAAGGTCGCGGCCGATCCCGGGCATTCGCAGTGGTACATCGACCGTTTTCGGGCCCTGGCACGTGCCGGGGAGGATCTGGTCGGCGAGGCCCGCCTGATCGACGCGATGGCATCCCGCGGTGCCCGGATCCTCGACGCGGGCTGTGGCCCCGGCCGAGTGGGCGGATATCTCGCGTCGGCCGGGCACCACGTGGTCGGCGTGGACGTCGACCCTGTGCTGATCGAAGCCGCCGAACAAGACCACCCCGGACCGCGCTGGCTGGTCGGCGACCTCGCCGAGCTCGACTTGCCCGCGCGTGGGATCGCCGAGCCGTTCGACCTGATCGTGTCGGCCGGCAACGTGATGACCTTCGTGGCCCCGAGCACCCGCGTTCAGGTGCTGTCGCGGCTGCGGGCCCATCTTGCCGACGAGGGGCGTGCCGTCATCGGATTCGGGGCGGGGCGCGACTACGAGTTCGGCCAGTTCTTCGACGACGCAACAGCCGCCGGACTCACACCGGATCTGCTGCTGTCGACCTGGGATCTGCGACCGTTCACCGAGGCATCCGACTTCGTGGTCGCGGTCCTGCGCCGGGAGTAGCGCGTCGAGGCGACTGCGCTCACCGGCCCGGATGTAGCGTGGCGACGGTGAACTCATCGCGTGTCTATTCCTCCGTTGCGCTGGCCGCCTGTGTCGCGTCGTTCGCCGTGACCCTCAGTGCCTGCGGGTCCGATACGAAACCACCGGCTGCCAGCACGACGCAGCCTCCGCTCGTCACCACTACCCCCTCATCTGCGACCGCCATGGACGCCACCGCAACCGCCACCCCGGCCAACACCTGCCCATCGGCCGCAGGACAGGCCGGTTCACCCGACTGGACGGTGACGGGTGCGACCGGCAGCGCCGCGGTCACCGGCTCCACCGACACCGCGGCACCGGTCGTCACCGTGAGCGGGCCCTTCAGCGTCAACGAAACCCAGGTCCACACACTGCACGCGGGCACCGGCCCCGTCGTCCCCCCGACCGCCACCGTGTCCGTCTGCTACTCGGGCTTCAACGGGCGCGACGGATCGAAGTTCGACAGTGCCTACGACCGGGGTGCCCCGGCCACGTTCTCCCTCACCGGCGTCGTGCCCGGCTTCCAGAAGGCCATCGCCGGCCAGAAGGTCGGATCCACTGTCGCCGTGGCGATGACGTCAGCCGACGGCTACCCCGACGGTCAACCCAGCGCCGGTATCCAAAAGGGCGACTCGCTCATCTTCGCGATCAAGATCCTCGACGCCTCGAATTGAGCCTTATGACCTGAGCTGCACCGCCCGAATCCAACTCGCCTGACCACGGCCGGGTGAGTTGGATTCGGTCGGCGGCATGACGCTTCCTGGCAGTTTCCGCAAAGGCGGCCAGCCACGCCGCGAACATTGACCGCGGGTGGCGCAAGAGCCATAGGCTGCGCATTCACGACAAACCTGTTATCAAGAACACGGTTCATCGTTACCGAGAAACGCCGTCTAGTTAAGGCAGGCCTACCCCAATTGACGTCATCATATTAATGATGGAGTGCGGCGCTGCGGAGGACAGCGCAGCACGTCGATTGGTAGCTGCTGCCACGACGGGAGGCATACATGCGCAGATCGGTCGCCATGGTTACGGTCGCCGTGGCCTGTGTTCTGATCGCCGGATGCAGCGACACCAAGGGCAAAGCCATCCCGGTGTCCAGCCCGCCGATGATCGCCCGTCCCCTGGTCGAGCGCGAACTGGACGCGCTGCTACTCAACCCCGAACAGGTGAACCCCATCATGGGGTCGACCGCGATGACGGCGCTGGGCACCCAGGCCACCATGTCGGACAACAGCGGCACGATGGCTCCACCCGAATGCCTGGTCATCGACGGCCCAGCCGAGGCCACGACGTATGCCAACAGCGGTTCGTGGGCTGAACGCGAACAGAGCATGAACGACGGCGACAAGTTCACCCACTACCTGAAGCAGGCGGTGATCCTGTTCCCCACCCCGGAGAAGGCTCAGGCGTTCTTCGATGCGTCGGCGCAGCAATGGCCGGCATGCACGCAGTACACCCACACCCAGAGTCAGTCGCGCTGGTCCGTCGGCCCGATCGCCAACACCAACGACGTCCTCAGCACGGTGTCGACCGAGCAAAACGCGGCCGCACCCGGTTGGGGCTGCGGCCGCGCGTTGGCCCGGAGAAACAACGTCATCATCGACGTCAACACCTGTAGTCCGAGTCCTGCGGACACCGCGGTCAAGATTGCCAATCAGATCGGCACCAACATCGCGTCCCGGTGGTGACCGTCCAGCGCGCTTCGACGCCGACGAGCGTCTAACCCCCGTTGCTGACTGGGTTCGACGTCAGCGGGATGAAGCCGTCGTTGATCCAGACGCCCCAGCGACCGCCCCAGCCCGAGGTCCACACGACGGGCTGGCCATCCCAAACCTCCGCAGGCTTGTTCGGGGCCCACGTCGGCGGGGCCTCACCCTGTCCGGGCGCCGGTGGCGGCGGCTGGGCGCCGGCCGGTTCGATGCCGAAGCCCAACGCGGCCGCAGCGAGCCCGCCCGCGAGGGCTGTGGCAGACAAGGTCTTCTTGATCGAGGTCATGCGCGTGACTCCTGCGTCGATACCGATTTACTTAGCGTACATAACCACATTACGCGGTGTCGGTCGGACTGACAGGTCCCCCACAGCTCAAGGTGACGGTGTCGCCACGAATCCGGACTGCGGCGGGGCCGTGTCCGGTCCGCCCGGAGCCGGGGATGCCGGGGCAGACCCGGGTTTTTGGTCGTACCACCCGGGCGGCGGCGGAGCGTTCAACGGGTAATAGCCGGGAGGCAGCGGTGGTCCACCCGTCTTGGGCCCGGTGTCGACGATCGGTGTCGACGACGACGGATCGGTCAGCGAGATGTAACCCGGCGGCAGCTTGGGCGCCGGTCCCGCGCCGGGTGGAGGCCCTGGGGCCTCCTCCGGAGGCATCGTGAGGGCCTCGACCGGGTTGCCACTGTGGAAGGTGTGCCAGATGTCGCGCAAGTACCCCAATTGGCCCGGCGTGCTTCCGGCGCCGTAAGTCGGGTCCTGGATCTCGGGCACCGGTGGGGCTCCGGCCGGAGGCGGCGTCACCGGACCGGTCGGACCGTCTGCCGTGTTCAGCACCGGCTGTCCGGGTGCGGGCGTCGCTCCCGGGGCGGGCGGCGGCGTGGGATCGGCCGCAGCCGGCCCGGCCGCAGCGAGCGCGCCGGCAACAAGGATGCCGCAGACGATCGCTGGCGATCGGAAACGCTGTCGCTCGGTCTTCAAATGCCCGTCCGTTCTGTCAGCCGAAGCCTGTGACCGTTCAGGCTATCGCCTCTGCCTGACGCCGTCACGTCGTTCGAGCCTGCAGCGCCCGGAAAGCCGACCGAATTTCCGCGACGCGCGGCGTGCTGATCCCCCACGGCTGTTCGACCCCGACCGTCGTATCGAGATCCCAAAGCACACATTGTTCGTCCGGCCGGGCCACCATTTCCCACGCGATCACCGTCCGCCGCAGTTGCTCGTGCATCGGGTCAACCGCGACACCGACAGGCGCCCCGCCCTCGGGATGGTGGTGCAGAAATCCGCCATAGGCACTTTCGCAAAACGCCGAATACCTTGCCGTACAAAGGATCAGCCCGTGCCACGCTTCGTCGACCGCGTGCGACGGCATGCCGATCACCTGCGAATCACGCATGGCCGCGCCGCAGCATCGCAACCACTGGCGCAAACCCTCCTCGACGAGTTCCCGCGGCTGCCACGGGCAGGTCTTGAACACCGCCGGCGGCAGCTCCAAGGCTGCCACCGCGGTGTTGACCCGATCGATTGCCCCCTGAGGTCTGACTCGCACCCCACAACTGTAGGCAGCGGGGTGGACACCCGCCGGCGACACCAGCAGCAGGAGCAGCGAAAGCTAGCCGATGGTCGTTTTCACCGGCATCCGTGCCCAGCCCCGCACGCTCGACGTCCGAGCGCGCTGGGCATTCGTGTAGTCGACCTCCCAATCACTCCACCGCTTGAGCACCTCCTCGAACGCGATCCGGGCTTCCAGCCGCGCCAGTGCCGCGCCCAGGCAGAAATGAATGCCTTGACCGAAACTCAGGTGACCGGGTTTTCGATGGATGTCGTAGCGATCGGGTTCAGTGAATCGCCGATCATCCCGGTTCGCGGAACCGTTGAGCAGCAACATGTATGAACCTTCGGCCACCCGCCGCCCGTGCCACTCGACATCGCGTGCCACATATCGGGCCTGGACCGGGGACGGCGCCTCGAAACGCAGGGTCTCCTCCACCGCTGCCGGAATCAGTGCTGGATCGGCGACGAGTTCGCGCCGTTGGTCTGGGTGCTCGCCCAGCAGTTGACCCATGAATCCGATGAGACGAGCGCTCGTTTCATTGCCGGCGCCGGCGATCATCGCCGTATATGCAAGCACCTCGCCACGCTCCAGCGGCCGAAGCGCACCGTCCGGCCCCTCCACCTCTGCCCTGAGCAGATCGGTCATCAGGTCATCGGAGGGGTGCGCAGCCCGCCAGTCGATGTACTCAACGAACGCCACCATGGAGTCCTGGAAGATCGTCGGACTGACGTCGCCACCGATATTGCCGTCGGAGCCGACGGTGATGCGCTCGTCGGTACCGTCGCGGATCACCTGCTGACCGGATTCCGGTATGCCCAGCAGATACCCGATCGTCCGCATCGCCAGGACGGCACCAAGCTGGGCCACGAAGTCGAAGCCGTCCAGGTCACGCAGCGGATCGAGTGCGCGGCAACAGAATTCGCGTACCAGGTCCTCGACCGCAAGCATCCGGCGCGGGGTGAACACGCGCGACAACAACCGGCGGTGCAGATCGTGCAGCGGAGGATCCTCGAACAGCAGAATGCCCGGTGGCACCTCGATGCCGCTGAACAGGATGTCTGCGGTGGTGCCGCGCCCGGAGCGATATGTCTGCCAGTCCGGAAGCGCCAGGGCGACATCGTCGTACCGGCTCAGCGCATAGAAGTTGTGCCTTTCGTTGTAGTACAGCGGCGCCTCGGCCCGCATCCGCCGCCAGACCGGGTAGGGGTCGTCGTCTATGCGGTAGTCGAAAGGGTCGTAGTACATTTCGGTCTGCTCGATCATCTGGCGTCCTGTCATCGCAAGGGCTGGTTGGGAACTCCGGGGAAGAGTTCGGCAGACGGTCCGGCGGTCACCCAGCCCGCGAGTTTGGTTGCCAGATGCGGCGCAAAGACGGCTCCATAGAGCAGGTTTCCCACCACGACGACGGCAGCCACGGACAACACGGCTGATTGGCTGCGTGTGGAGGCCCGTTTGTCGGCCCGCGCTTCGACGACGGTTCGCCCTGTGGCGTCGGTGCGGCCCAGCAGATAGGTGAACACCATCATCTGGATGCCCATGGCCAGCGAGTCGTAGATCGGATACTGGTGCCGGGTGCCCGCCCAGAGGCCCAGCCCCGGGATCAACCGGCCGTAGTAGAAGACCCCCAGCCGGGCACCGAGAACGGCGTTGAACATGAAGGCCCAACAGAATCCGACGACCAGGCCGACGGTGAGCATGGTGGTCGGCTGACGCAGCCGCCACCGGGTACTCAGCCACCGTCCGATCGCCGCGGCGATGACCGCCGGCAGCGCGAAGTAGGACATATAGCCAACCGGCACCGGCGCCGGTAACCCACCCCACGTCATGTTCAACGGCCACCACGACGGCATGCGCGGGATGGCCGGCGCGAACTGCGCGTACATCGCCCAGTCGTACGGCGCTTCGATCCAGGAGAACGACATGGCCGAGATGCACAACAGCAGCAGTGGATGCAGGCGGCGACGACGGACGCTCAGGTAGACCCCGAGCAGCACGAAGGCGAGCCCACCCAAGTAGGCGAACGCGATCGCCGCCGTCATCAACGGCGTCAGTTCGGACTTCATCGCGGCGCGCCGTTGGTGCCGCACCGTGCTTCCGGATCGAATCGCAGCACCAACGCATATATCAAGGCGACCAGCCCGAGCAGCGTGCCAAGCATGACGACTGCACCCATGAGCAGTCCTTCCGGACAGAACATCGTATTTTGGATAGTAGACACTATCCATAAATCC
>JARLGS010000342.1 GCA_031292695.1 Mycobacterium sp.
CGCGCACCGGCAGGGAGATCGCCGGGGAGGGGGGGCCGTGCGTACCCTGCCCCGGCTCGCCCGCCTCGCGCGGCTGCAGCCCCATACCCGGGTGTCGTTGGGCGGCTTGATGGCCGAACAGGCGAACAGAGTGCCCGAGGAGGAATGCTTCCTCTTCGAGGATCGGGTGCACACGAACGCGGCGGTTGATCACCGCATCGACGACGCGGTGCGCGGCTCATCGCCGTCGGTGTCCGGCAGGGGGCCCACATCGGTGTGTTGATGGACACCAGCCCCGCCGCCGTGACCGCGATCGCGGCACTGTCGCGGCTCGGCGCAGTGGCGGTGCTGTTACCCCCAGACGACGACCTCGCCTCCGCCGTCCAGCTGTGCGAGGTGGCCGACATCGTCACGGACCCAAACCATCTGGCGGCGGCGACCGCGACCGGCGCCAGGGTGCTCGTCCTCGGTCACGTCCGCACCGCGCACCTCGGCCGGAGGGAGTCGGACCGGGTCGTCGAGCTGGACCGCCTCGACCTGTCCGGTGCGCAGCTGCCGCAGTGGTATCGGCCGAACCCGGGCCGGGCACGTGATCTCGCCTTCGTGTTCTTCAGCACGACGGGAGGGCGCCGGGTGGTCAAGGAGGTCACCAATCATCGGTGGGCGCTGTCGGCCTACGGCACGGCCACTGCCGCCGCGCTAGGCCGCGGTGACACGATTTATTGCCTGACCCCGCTGCACCATCCATCGGGTCTGATGGTCAGCCTCGGCGGCGCGGTCGCTGGCGGGTCGCGCATCGCCTTGACCCGGGGCGTCGACCCTACGCGGTTCGCCGACGAGGTGCACCGTTACGGGGTCACGGTGGTGTCCTACACCTGGGCCATGCTGCGCGAACTGGTGGAGGCGACGTCGCCCGAGCTTGCAGAACATCATCCAATCCGCATGTTCATCGGAGCTGGGATGCCGACCGGGCTATGGCAGAAGGTCACCGACCGATTCGCCCCGGCCCGAGTGCTGGAGTTCTACGCCTCCACCGAGGGCGACGCGGTGCTGGCCAATGTCGCCGGCACGAAGACCGGGGCCAAGGGTCGACCGCTGCCGGGCAGCACCGAGATTCGGCTCGCCGGCTACGACGCGGCGACGGGCCGGTTTATCGAGGATGGCCACGGTTTCGTGCGCCCCTGCGCGGACGACGAGGTGGGCGTGCTGCTAGCGAAGCCGCGCTCGGGACTCGATGCCGCATGCGTGTCGATGCGCTCGGTATTCGCCGAGGGAGACACGTGGATCACAACAGACCACCTGTTTCGCCGCGACCGCGACGGCGACTACTGGTTCGTCGACAACAGGAACACTGTGATCCAGTCGGTGCGCGGACCGGTCTTCTGCCAGCCGATTTGCGACGCCCTCGGCGACATCACCGTGATCGACCTGGCCGTGGTCTATCCCGTTGCGACCGACACGCACGACGTCGCGGTCGCGGCCGTGACGCTTGGCAAAGACGGCGTCCTCACCGCGGCCAACCTGACCACCGCGTTGGGCGGCCTCCCCCGGGACCAGCGTCCCGCCATCGTCCACATTGTTGACCGCATACCGCTCACGCCCTCCTACCGCCCATTTTCAACCGCACTGGGAGAGGCCGGGCTGCCGGCGCCGGGGAAATCGACATGGCACCACGACCTCACCGACGGTCACTATCGACAGTCGGCCACCATCGGCGGCAAGCCACGACGTTTAGCCCCAGCAACCGCGAAGAGCAAGTAGGCGGGCCACTCCACCGGCCAGCCCGAGTGGTGAGGCCGTGAGGTCAACCGCGTCCAGGGCGGTAAGCTGATGGTGCGGATCGCACACGAACGCGACCAAGCAAGCGACGCAACACATTAACCGTCGGGATCGACCCGGTCCTCGACATTGCTTGCCGGCACCGCACTCCACAACCTCACATTTCTCGTCGTCGAACCCCGGGGTCAACCACCGTCAACGCAGGACCATCGAGCTTGGCGATTGCTGCTGTCAAAGTCCGCTGTTCGTGCCGGATCTGTTGTGCACCGCCGCAAATTATGCATACCGAGCGTTCGCACCTCGAGGATTGTCCGGGATCCCTGCGACTCGCGATGGGCTGTGGTGGACGGTGAGGCTGGTCTTGGATGCTGGCCATCGCTGCCTCGACGGTGCTGGCGGCGGGTAGTAAGCCCTGTGGATCGCAGATCCGCAGCATCCGGGAGACTGCCTCACCTGATACTACTGCCCAGCCTATGCCAGCACGCGCGCAGCCGACGGAGACCCTGTGCAGCGCCGAGAAACCTTCGGTTCCAAAGAAATCCAGGTCGCGCAGATCAAGGATCATCCCGCGGCAACACGTCAGATGCCCCAGCGTGTACTCGGTCAGAGTGTCGGCGTTGGACGCGTCGATGCCGCCGTGGGCGCTGATGACGGCTACCGACGACCTCAGCCGACGACTGACTAACCGTGCGGTGTGACCCTGCCAGGGCCGGGAAAAAAAGCCGCCCCCCGGCAGCACGGAGGGGGCGAGCGGAGCATTCATGGTGATCCCCGACATGCGGTTGTCACCGGTCTGTTCGGCGCGAGCTACTGCTCTGCGAGGACAACAGCGGACGGCTGACCTCATCCCGGACTGGTTGAAAGTCTCAACTGCGTTTACGTTCCACCCCGCCGGAGCAATTGTCAAGGACCGTGGCTGGGCCCCACTCTTCGGAAGTGGTTGGGGTGATGCTCAGTCCAATCGAATCGGAAGCGTGGCGACGATGGCGTCGGTGCGTGCGCGAACTGTTGTGGCGAGCAGCGGGCCACGTTGGTTGTGCAGGATTCGGTAGCGTCGGCGCCTCGGTTCGATGTATGCGAGCAAGACGATGACGAAGCGGCCCTTCTCGACTTGGCTTCGAACGAAACCGACGGCGGGCGCCACCAGGGTGCGGTGCGGGCTGGGCAGGACCCGTAGGTCAACCCCAGGGTCCCACTGTTTCCAGAGCTCGCAGAGCCGACGGGTGGCGTCGGGGTCGGTGTTGACGGCCACCGGGACCACTTCGCCGCCCAGCTGCAACGCAGCCTGCAACGCACGCCCGGCGACCTTGCTGATCGTGACGACCGGCACGATGACCATCGCTTCGCCGGCAGGCCTAGCAACGGGTTTGGGCGGCAGCTGGCCCAGACCCAACTGTTCGGCGACGTGATAGTAGTAGCGTTCGATCCGATCGAAGAGCAGCATCAGCCCCGGCACGATCAGAAGCAGCAGCCAGGCACCCTCGGTGAATTTGCTGGCGAAGAGCACCACTCCCGCCACGGCGGTCAGCACCGCCCCGGTCCCGTTGAGTGCGGCCTTGCCCACCCAGCCGCGGCCGCGTTGGTGCAGCCAGTGCCGGACCAGCCCGGTTTGGCTGATCGTGAATCCGATAAAGACGCCGATCGCGAACACCGGCAATAACCTGTGGGTTTGGGCATCGACGACGAGTAGCACCGCGGCGGCCAGCACGCCTAAAGTGGCAACGCCGTAACGGAACACGGGGCGTTCGGCGCGAAGCATGAACAGGTGCGGCAGCCGGTGGTCCTTGGCCAGCAGTTGCATCAGCACCGGCAGACCGCCAAAGCTGGTGTTCGCCGCGAGAGCCAACACCAGCGTTACCGACAGGTTGGTCACATAGAACGGCCACCCGGTGCCAAATGCTCCCGCCGAGAGCTGCGCCAGTACGGTGACGTCGCCGCGCGGTGTCACTTGATGCCGCCGGATCACCGCGGTCAAGCCAATAAGCATGGCTGCCAGCAACACTCCCAACGCGACCTCGGTGCGTTGGGCCCGCTTGACGGCGGGCGTCCGGAACTGGGGTACCGCATTGGCGATTGCCTCGACTCCGGTCAGCGAGGAACATCCCGCCGAAAACGCCTTGAGAATCAACACCAGCCCCAGTGCCTCGGTCGCACGGATGGGGCCCAGATCCGCACCGACAACGGCCACCGGGTGCGGACGGATGAACCCGACGATGATGATGGCGAAGATACTGACGACGAACACGATCGTCGGTCCCATGAGCACCTTCGCCGACTCGGCGATTCCGATCAGGTTGATGATGGTGAGCAGGGCAAGCCCGGCCAGCGTCACGGCCAGCAAGTGATGCGACATCACCGGAAAGACGCTCCCCAGACTGGCTGCCCCGGCTGCCAGACTGACCGCAACCGTCAGCACATAGTCGACGACCAGGCTCGCTGCAGCCAACAGGCTCACCGTCCGGCTGAGGTCCTTTTTGGCCACCGCGTAGGCTCCGCCGCCGTTCGGGTGGACCGCGATTACCTGCCGGTACGAGACCACCAACACCAGCAGCAGCACCGTGATTGCCATCGAGATCGGCAGGGTCAACCGCACTGCGGCCGCACCCGCGGCGACCAACATCAGCACGATCGCTTCGGGACCATAAGCGACGCTGGACAATGCGTCCAACGACAACGCGGCAACACCGCCGATGGCCGTCAACCGATGCGGATCGCCGCGCTGGTGTCGCCGCACCCGACGATCAGCAATCTGTTTGGCCGGTCGTTCCCGCGTGGTGACTACCATTTTGCCGATTGAACACCCCGAAGCCGGGACCCGCGACCGCCACCTGAGAAGTTCATCTTGCCGGCTAGGCGCGCGTCACCATGGATGCCATCATGCGACGGCCGGCCGCCCCGAATTCTGATGTCCTGGCGGTTGCGGCTGGCAGCGGTCGGGACCGACACCGGACAGGGAATTGGCAGTCAACACTTCGCCGCATCTCTTTTCTGATCAGTTTTTTCGATTCGTCAGATCGGCGTCCCGCCCTGTGGTGGCGATGAAGTCGTCAAGGATGTCCACCACCGCTGTCGGGGACTCGACATGCGGGAAGTGCCCGACACCGGAGAGCACCTCAAGTCGACTACCCGGCACGGCATCGTGAGCGGCGTAGCCGTGGGCAACAGGAATGATCCGGTCCTGCTCACCCCAAATGAGCAAGGTCGGTAATCCATAACTTAGATGGATCTTGCCGAGCGCACTGACCGCCTGGCCGCGGTAATCCACCACCGAGCGCAACGTGCGCAGGAACGCCTGCCGTGTCTGCCGATCCGACAACGACGAATAGGCGTTCCACATCTCGCCGGCGCGCGGCGACTGGATCCCGGCGGATATGAGCCACGAGCCCAGCTTGTTGCCGACGTTCAATACCGGCTGCGGCGCGACCACTGGTAGCACCAGCTCGGTTCCGGGTGCCGACAGGATCCGCAGTATCCAGTTCAGGTCGGGGCCGAGGCCACCGCTGCTGATGAGAACCAGTCGCTGGCAGTAGTCGCGATGCTGATAGGCGAACTGCATGGCCACACCGCCACCGAGTGACTGACCGACCACCGTCGCCCGGCTGATGCCTAGTTCATCGAGCAGATCACGCAGCGACGCCGCGAACGCACCCAACGAATAGTCACCGCGCGGCTTGGCTGATTCACCGTGCCCCAACAGGTCCGGTGCCACCACCCGATACTTCTTCGACAGCTGAGGGATGACTGCTCGCCAGGTCGCCGAACTTCCCGCCATGCCATGAATCAACAGCAGCGCCTCGCCGACTCCTGCCTCCCGATAGGCAATACGCTCACCGTGCAGATCGAGATAGTTCATCTCGCTCACGTGAACCGGTCTCCATCCACCGGTGTTCCGGCATGCTGACACAACGTCATAACAATCGCTCTCCCGACTTCGAGTCGACAACAGCGTAACCTACGGTGCCGTAGGTTACCGACGGGTTAACCACCGGCGGCTGAGGGCCTGATCGATGCCCCCCTGTTTTGTGTCTTCGCTGACGCGCGGGTCGCGACGGCATTGGCTGATCGCTGCGGTTGCCGTCTTGAGTCCGCTGCGGCGCCCTGTCGCCAGATCGGTCCCGGCGCAACCAGGGTCGAGTTCGATGAACATCCGCTCGCTGCGGGTCTCGGGAGCGTCGTCGGCGGTGTCGCGCAAGTAGCGATCCGGCAGCGACAGTTTGGCGATGGTGCGCCACGCCTTGCCGTATTGCATCAGGAACGAACCCGTGGTGTAGGGGAGGTCGTACTTGTCGCAGACCTGTCTGGCCCGCACCGAGATCTCGTGCAGCCGGTTGCTGGGCAGATCGGGGTAAAGGTGATGCTCGATCTGGTGGCACAGGTTGCCGCTCATGAACCGCATCGCCGGCCCGGCGTCAAAGTTGGCGCTTCCCAGCATCTGGCGCAGATACCACTGACCCCGGGTTTCGCCGATCATGTCGGTCTTGGTGAATTTCTCGGCGCCATCGGGGAAATGCCCACAGAAGATGACAGCGTTGGCCCAGATGTTGCGGATCACGTTAGCCACCACGTTGGCCTTCAGCGTCGATTTGTAGGTCGCCGCCGGCGACAGCGAGGTAAGCGCCGGAAACGCGACGTAGTCCTTGACCACCTGCCTTCCGGCCTTGGCTGAAAACTCGCGCACCAGCTGGACGGTGATTGCGCGGTCTGGGCCGGCCTTGAAGATCTTGCCGAACTCGATGGGCTGCAAGCCAATTCCCCACTCAAATCCGAGCGCGAGGATGGTGTTGAACAGCAGGTTGCCGACGTTGAAGGGCTCCCAGGGCTGGTCACGGGTAACTCGAAGGACGGTGTAGCCCACGTCGTCATCCATGCCGACGATGTTGGTGTACTTGTGGTGCTGGAAGTTGTGGGTGAAGCGCCAGTGTTTTGACGCCCCGCTCATGTCCCACTCCCATGTCGAGGAGTGGATCTCGGGATCGTTCATCCAGTTCCACTGGCCGTGCATGACATTGTGGCCGATCTCCATGTTCTCGATGATTTTGGCCAGACCCAGGGTCACCGTTCCCGCCCACCATGCCGCGCGTTTGGAGCTACCCGCCAGGATGAGCCGGCCGGCTACCTCAAGGGCACGTTGCGCGGCGATGGTGCGGCGGATGTAGCGCGCGTCGCGCTCGCCACGGGAATCCTCGATGTCCAGCCGGATCGCGTCCAGCTCAACGGCCAGATTCTCGATGTCGGCGTCGGTCAGGTGAGCGAAGGCCGGGATGTTAGTAATCGCCATCAACTTGCTCTCTTTCGTCGGGCTTATGTGTCGGGTTCCCAACGTTCATCGGCAACGAAGAACTCAGAACCACCGCAGCAGCTGCGACAAGCCACCGCCTAATCGACAGGCGAGGGCCGCTACCTGGCTGGCTTGATGGGTCGCGGACTCAGGTGCTCTCGGTGGCGGACTCACGTGTTTCCGATGTCTGCGCCGCGGATCCAATTCATCTGCGCGCTAACACTTTTCGTTGAGTCGGTCGCGGAGGCGCTGCCTCGCGGCAATAAGCGGCGGCTTGTTGCAGACCGGAGGATTGGGCCGCGTTGACGTCGGCTTCGGCTGGCCGAGCTGGCCAGCCGCTGAGTAACTCTGGTCCGTTAGTAGTAGTGGCGGCGACCGCCGACGGCGTGCCCCATCCGTCCCATCAGCATCAGTAGCAGGCCGACGACGAGGAGGATGACCCCGATGACCAAGCAAATATGGGCGTAGGCGAAGGTCGGGACGAGGGCAGGGAGGAGGAGCCCGAGGACGATAAGGATGACTCCGAGACCGATCATGACGTTTACCTAGTTTCTCTGTGGATGTCTGGGAGGAAGATTGCCGGGGTCAGTGTTTGAAGGCGTCATTTAGCTTGGCCCCCGGCCGGTTTGGCGCTGCCCCGCCCGATCGGCGCCTTCTTCGGTGCGCAGCCGGGTATTCCCGGTATCACCGACGCGGTTGTTTCTGTTTCTCGCTTGGTCGCCGGTCAAGTGGTCGACAAACCGACGGGCACCGCTCGAGTGAACGCGGAGTTGGCGGTCCTCCGAATTCCGGGCTAACGAGGGAATGAGCGAGATGTGCATGCTGTCTCGACCGAAACGGGTAGACGTCGGGATGTGCGGCGCGAGCAAACGCTCATCAAGTTCAGCGGCGTACAGCCAAACTCGTTTCCGGACTGGCTGAAGGACTCAGCAACAACAACGCTACTCCTCTCGGGGACCCGCGGCTAGTTGCCCGCCGAGTGCGGTGTGACCGCGGTGGTGATTGTAGGTGTACAGCCAAAGTTGGCGGATCCTCCGTTTGTTTCGGCGGCAGCGACGGGTCTGTTTCGGCGGCAGCGACGGCGGGTCGCCATCGCCGACGCGCGTCATGCCCGCCCGGCTGTCTTGTCATTACCGCACCCTCTCCCCTTGCGCATCGTCAACTAAATGTCGCCCAGACAGCGGCCCTCTCCGGGGCCGCTTCGGCGTAGGATTACATCATATGTTAACGATGTTGACACAGAGTAGCGCCGATGTTGGCGCGGACTGGACTACTAGCACCAGGATCAGAGGCGTCGACATGATCGTCATCGTTGGATTAATTGTTCTGCTTGCCGCGGTGATAGTGGGGTTCACCGGGGTGCTGGCCAATGCGGGGGCTGCTCACCGCTTGACCGAGAATTTCGCCGTATTCGGCTTTCACGTCACCGGTTCGACCGGCACCTTGTTTCTCTTCGGGATCGTGATCGGCGCGGTCGCAATGCTCGGGCTTTGCGTGTTGTTGGCCGGTGCCCGGCGAACCGCGGCTCGCGGGCGAGACGCCCGACGCGAACTCAAAAGGTCACAACGCGAGACGGCGTTTCTGAACCGCGATCGTGACCAACTGCTCGAACAGCAGCAAGTCGGCGCCGCCAGTGGCCGAACGGTGGATCCGGAGCACGCCGCCGATCGCCGCAAGCGAGTTTTCACGTTCGGCCGCTGGTCGCGCGGTCGACAGCAGACCAGCACAGCCCACGTCGACAGCCCCCGGTAGGTCAACACGGGGCGAGGCTCCGGCCTCTAATTCGTCAACCTTCGCCGGCATGAGCATTTCGTTGATGCGCCTGCACGACTTGTCGAAGGAATCCCCGTCGATCAACTCGCTGCTGAGCACAAAGCGCAGCAGCAGTCGTAGCCGGTAGCTCGGAGTTAGTGAACCATCCGCAGATGCCGCAGATGCGTGCCGTCCTGGCTGGAATGGTGGCTCACCACGCCGGGATCCCGCGCCGCGGTTTCAAACCTGCCAACATTTTGTCCGCGCACGCCGGCCGGACACCACACCAGTGTTTGGTTCATCTGAAGAGCGATCAGGGCGTGTCCGTTGTCGCTGCTGTGTCGCCGGTGGACCCGGATCCTTTCGCCGCGGGTGCACCGGTTGACCTCATCGATGAGCCGGCGGATGCGCGCGAGGGGTTCACGGGTCTCGGCGGGATCCACGACGAGCACGGCTTGCAGCGGATATGTCGGAAGCAGATGTCCGCGCCGGAGGAACCACATATAGGCCGGCAACGCGTCGATCGGCCGCGAGCAGCGGCAGTCATGCCCAAGCCAGCGCAGTGCCGAACCAAGCGTAAAGACCGGCGCGGTCGGCAGAGTGGGCGAGCGGGTGGTGTGCGAGAACTTCAAGGTGATTCCCAACGTGGGGTTCCACCGGCGTGTGCGGTGCGAGCTACTGCTCAGCGAGGACAGCGGCGGACAGCTGACCTCGTCCCGGACTGGCTGGGATCTCAACATCCCTGACACTACACGGCGCGGGCACAAACCAGCCCACCGCCGCGCGATCTCACGTGCTGAAACACTCAACCGATGTTGGGCTCCAGACCGGCGCGCTCGGCGTCGGCCGGGTCCTCAGCGGTAAGCGTGTCGAGGATGAACTGCGCGGTGGTGTGTCGATCGGTGCCCGCGCTATCAGCTCGGATGTCCAGTTCCCGGTGAGCTTGCCCCGGCGTGTGGCCGCGGCCGATGAGGACACCGATCGCCTGATTGATGACCGACGCCGCCCGCAGATATATCCCGGTGTCCGACCCGTCAGGGACGCTGAGATGCTGATCAAGCACGAAATCGCTGGGCGGGCGACCGGTTAGCCACGCCAGGTCCGCGGTGAGGTCGACAAATGTTCCCGGCGTGCCCGCGTAGAGGGTAAGAGCAACCGACGGCGATGCCCGGTCGCCACCGACACCGGGCAGCGTCAGCCGAAACGAGGTGCGAACATCGTCGGCCGCGCCGTCCTCAAGGTTGGTCAACGTGAATGGCGGATCACTGCCGTCGACGGTCACGCTCAGACCGAGATAGGTGGACACCGCCGCCTGGGCGTCGACGCCCAATTGCTGCAAACTGTGTAGCACATCGGCGCCGGGCTCATCCAGGGCGGCGGTGAGGATGCCCAAATCGGCGGCCAGGGCCGCACCGATCTCCATGACGGGATTGCTCCGCTGGGCGCTCCAGAGCGCGGATCGAGCCTGCCGGTGCCGAACAGGCGAGTCGCCCTGCCCGGTGGGGAACGCGCGACGCGAGCCAGGACCCGTTGCGCTTGCTGTTCCCCACCCTCCAATCTACGCGCGTCACACCGCGCAGCGACAGTTCGGCCGTGTGTCGAATTGGCGGTTGGGGCTCAGGCCGGGCTGTGTCGGGCGCGGGCGCGGCGCACGGCTTCATCGACGATGCGTTGCGCTACGTCGGCCAATTTGCGGTGTTCGGCTTGGCTGATCGCCCGCAGCTGGTTAAACGCGTCCTCGGCGCTACGCCCGCTGCGTCCCCGAATCAGGCCGATCGCCTGATCGATCACCGGGCGCGTCGACAGCGCCGTCTGCAACTGGGCGGTCAGCGCCATCGCGTGCGCGAGGATCTGGGCGTTGTGCACCGCCACCGCCGCGGGTTTGGCGAACAGTTCCCCCAACTCGGCGGCGTGCTCATCGAACACGTCTTTGCCGTGGGCGTAGACATTGATCGCCCCGATCGCCTGGCCCGACAGCAGCAGCGGCAGCGACAGCGCACTGTGCACGCCCAATCGGCCCACTCGCGGGCCGAACCGCGGCCACATCTTCTCCCCGCCCAACGACCCGGACCGTACCGTGCGCCGCTCCAGCGCCGCAGTGATGCAGGGTCCCTCCTTGAGGGTCACATACTGAATCTCGTCGATCTCGGCGACAAACGGTGCACTCGCGGCCAAGGCTTCCACCATGTTGTCCACCCGGTCGACCCGCAACAAGGTCACCCCGGCACCCTCGGCGCCCGGTATCGCGCGCACCGCGAACGTCGACACCTCAGCCAGCGACTCTGGCAACCCCAGACTGCCGGCCACCAAGCCCGCCAGGTCGTCGATCCCGGTCTGCAAGTCGGCGGCATCAGCGCTGACCTGCTGCGCGCTCAGCGACCCGACCGGTAAGCCGCCGGCGTCCTCAGTCAACTCCGTCATACCTGCGCTCTTAATCTTGCCGGAGCTGGGCATCCACACCGAAGCCCAGCGACCCAGCCGCGGACCAACCGCCACGAGACGGTTGTCAGGATAATAGTAACGCCCGACTGTTGAGACGGGCTGTGTGAGCAACCGGCCGGTGCGCGTTCGAACAAGCAGAAACAGTGATTTGGTCCCGTTGTCAGCGGGCAGACTATGGGCGCGACAGTGCAGTTCAACGCCGCCGCTGCCTGCCGTGCACGAGTCAATCTGAAACCGCCACGGCATGTCCGGAGACTCCGGGCTCACCGGGGCGGTTAGTTGGCCGCGGCCACCACGCGTGGCATACGCGGCGCACCGACAGTCGTTACATCTGTAGGCGCCGCAGATGTCGTCATTGTGGGGGGTTCCAGGACCAGTTGCGGATTTCGGGGTGGTCTTGGCCGTGGGTGTTGATGTAGAGGGTGTGTTCGACGAGTTTGTCGGCCATGGTCTGTTTGAGGTAGTCGCCGGTGGCGCCGAGCTGCGGGAGGCGGTCGATGACGTCGGTGACGAGGTGGTAGCGGTCGAGTTTGTTTTGGACCCGCATGTCGAAGGCGGTGGTGATGGTGCCTTCTTCGTTGTAGCCGCGCACGTGCAGGTTGGGGTTGGTTCTGCGGTAGGTGAGTCGGTGGATCAGGGTCGGGTAGCCGTGGAAGGCGAAGATGATGTGTTTGTCGGTGGTGAACAGGGCGTCGTAGTCGCGGTCGCTCAGACCGTGCGGGTGCTCGCTGGCCGACTGCAGCTTCATCAGGTCGACCACGTTGACCACGCGGATCTTCAACGCAGGCAGGTGTTCCCGCAAGATCAACACCGCGGCGAGCACCTCCAGGGTGGGGGTGTCCCCGCAGCAGGCCAGCACCACGTCGGGGTCGGCGCCGGAGTCGTTGCCGGCCCATTCCCAGATGCCGATGCCTTCGGTGCAGTGCACTTCTGCCTGCTCGATGCTCAGCCACTGCGGCATCGCGCGTTTGCCGGCGACGATCACGTTGACGTAGTGGCGGCTGCGCAGGCAATGGTCGGCCACCGAGAGCAGGCAGTTGGCGTCCGGCGGCAGGTAGACCCGGACGATGTCGGCTTTCTTGTTCACCACGTGGTCGAGGAAGCCGGGATCTTGGTGGGTGAAGCCGTTGTGGTCTTGCTGCCACACGTGGGACGCGAGGAGGTAGTTCAGCGACGCGATGTCGCGGCGCCACGGCAGTTGCGCGGTGACCTTGAGCCATTTGGCGTGCTGGTTGAACATCGAGTCGATGATGTGGATGAACGCCTCGTAGCAGTTGAACAGTCCGTGCCGTCCGGTCAGCAGATAGCCTTCGAGCCAGCCTTGGCTTTGGTGCTCGCTGAGCATCGAATCCAGCACCCGCCCCTGCAGGGCGAGGTATTCGTCGTTGGCGACGGTGCGGGCCTCCCATTGGCGGTCGGTGACCTCGAAGACCGCGCCGAGCATGTTCGACAGGGTTTCGTCGGGGCCGAAGAGTCGGAAGTTGCGCAGCTCATCGTTCAGGGTGATGACGTCACGCAGGAAACCGCCCAGCACGCGGGTGTCCTCGGCGTCCACCGCGCCCGGTGAGGCCACGGCGACCGCGTGGGTGCGATAGTCGGGCATCCGCAGATCGCGCAGCAGTCCCCCGCCGTTGGTGTGCGGGTTGGCGCCCATCCGTCGGCTCCCCCGCGGGGCGAGCGCAGCCAGGTCGGGCAGCAGCCGCCCGGCCTGATCGAACAGCTCGGTGGGTTTGTAACTGCGCATCCAGGCGTCGAGTAGTTCGACGTGCCCGGGATGCTGCTCGTCGACAAGCAATGGCACCTGATGCGCCCGGAACGTGCCTTCGATCTGCCGGCCGTCGACCATCTTCGGCCCGGTCCAGCCTTTCGGTGAGCGCAACACGATCATCGGCCAGCGCGGGCGGGTGGTGTCGCCATCGGTGCGCGCCTTGCGCTGGATGCGGTGAATACCGTCGATCACCGAATCGAGGACGGTGGCCATCAGTTCGTGCATGTCTTCGGGGTCGTCGCCTTCGACGTAGTGCGGTTCCCATCCGCAGCCGCGCAGGAACTGGTCCAGTTCCTCTGGTTCGACGCGGGCCAGCACGGTGGGGTTGCTGATCTTGTAGCCGTTCAGATGCAGGATCGGCAGCACTGCCCCGTCGCCGACCGGATTCAGGAACTTGGTGGAATGCCAGGCGGTGGCCAGCGGCCCGGTTTCGGCCTCGCCGTCGCCGATGACACACGCCACGATAAGGTCCGGATTGTCGAACACCGCGCCGAACGCGTGGCTCAGCGAGTAGCCCAGTTCCCCGCCTTCGTGGATCGATCCCGGAGTCGTCGGAGCCACATGGCTGGAAATACCGCCGGGGAAAGAGAATTGTGTGAACAGCTTCTTCATCCCGGACTCGTCCTGACTCACGTCGGGATAGATCTCCGAATACGAGCCCTCCAGGTAGGTGTTGGCGACCAGGGCCGGACCCCCGTGCCCGGGGCCGGCGACGTAGAACATGTCCAGGTCGTACTTCGTGATGACCCGGTTGAGGTGCACGTAAATGAAGTTCTGCCCCGGTGTGGTGCCCCAATGCCCCACCACGAGCGGTTTCACATCCGAGAGCGCCAGTGGCCTTGTCAGCAACGGGTTGTCGTACAGGTAGATCTGGCCGACCGACAGGTAGTTCGCCGCCCGCCAGTACGCGTCCATCCGATGGAGCAGTTCAGGTTCCAGTGTTCGGGTGCGCGTCATCGGGTGTCCTTTGCTCGACACGTCGTCAATGCTTTGTCGATTGAGTTGGTGGCTCGTCTGCGTCATGGCGCGGAGTCCGTGAGCAGCCGGATGAGCTGGCGCTCGTCCAGTGCGGTCCAGGAGCCGCGGGCGGCGCGCCACTGATCGGGATCGTCCTCGAGGCCAAGGACCGCAGCGGCGCGGGTCGCGCGCTGGTCCGCTGCGGCAACCGGCATCGTCACCTGGCGGGATCGCACATCGCGGCACATCAACCAGTGACCCCACCCGATCAACGACATGAAAATCAGCGCAGCGATCACGGCCGGCTCCGCGCGGCGGAGGTTCCGTTTGCCACCGCTGCCGGGACGGGGATCGGTGGCTGTGGCTCTGGCCGGGCTGTTGCGCTGTTTTCCCGAGCCAGGAAGGTTCCGAGTTCGGCGATGGTCGACATCAACGGTGCCGGGAACACGACGGTGCTGTTCTTGTCGACGCCGAGCTCGACCAGGGTTTGCAGATTGCGCAACTGCAGCGCCAGCGGGTGGGCCATCATGGTGTCCGAGGCATCGCCCAAGGCGGCAGCGGCCAACGATTCACCCTCGGCGGCAATGATTTTCGCGCGCTTCTCCCGTTCCGCCTCCGCTTGACGGGCCATCGCCCGCTTCATGCTGTCGGGCAGTTGGATGTCTTTCAGCTCCACCAGGGTGACCTGCACACCCCATTCGATGGTGGTGACGTCGAGGATCGCCCGGATGTCGAGGTTGATCTTGTCGGTCTCCGAGAGCGTCTCGTCCAGCGTGTGCTGGCCGACGACCTTGCGCAGCGTCGTTTGGGCGATCTGATCGATCGCGGAGTAGACGTTCTCGATCGCCACGACCGACTTCACCGCGTCGACGACCTTGAAGTAGGCCACCGCCGAGACGTCGACACTGACGTTGTCGCGGGTGATAATCCCCTGGGATTGGATCGGCATCGTTACGATCCGCAGCGAAATCCGATGAAGCACATCGATTAACGGAATGATGAGCCGCAACCCGGGTTGGCGTTCTCCGATCACCCGGCCCAGCCGGAACAGCACGCCGTTCTCGTATTGTTTGACGATCCGCACCGCCATTGCCATCACCAGCAGTGACAGGACGACTAGAACAACGACTAGGACGCCCAGCGCTTTCATCGCCCTGCACCTGTCGGTGAGCCGTGCTGAGGGATGCCCGCGGCCACGTCATGCGCAACCGTCGTTGTTCGGGGGTGTTGTAAGGGGGCCGATCGAGTGGCAAAACTCGGTGAAATGGTCATGGTGATCCTGATGTGCAGATGATCACCGGCGTGTAGGGGCCTCGGAGCCAATGCTCCTCGAGTTCTGCGGCGGACAGCCGAACTCATCCCGAACCAGCTGAGATTCTCAGCAATTCCCAGGCTACACCCGTGGGGACTAACCCGCCGAATCCCGTTTGGGGCGGCCCCTTTGCAAGGGCTGCCGGCGTCGCTGGTGATCGACGGATTCAGGCGCGGGTCGCGTTCTCCGGGCCCCCGCTACCGGCACGTGGTCCAGAACTACTACCGGCGGCATTCTTGGTGTGGCAAATCATCTCGTGACGGTTGCGCCGCGGGCATATCGCCGAGTTCCGTTGAGGGATGCGGGTTCCGGGCTGGGCTGGTGCGCGGTGGCGGCGCACAACGCTTAGATCCTCGCGCGCTAGCCCTGTTCGGCCTTGGCTGGCTTGCTCGGCGCTCGGGAGCGCCCAGCGGAGCACTCACCTCGTGAAGATCACCGCGGCGATGGCCGCCGATCTGGACATCCCCACCGAAGCACTGGACGACCACGGCACCGACATCGCCCACAGCCTGCACCAGTTGACCCTCGACGCGCGGCCGCGGTACCGACCTATTTCGGTCTGAGCGTCGTCATTTCCCGCAGCGATCCGCTGTTCACGTCCACCCACCTCATCGACGGTCGCCCAGCGCATCCTCGCCAAAATCAACACCGGCGACGATGACGGGCACTTCGACCGTCTATTGAGCAGTGGACATCACAGAAACCTGCCGCGGCAGGCCACGCCCGCGAGGTGTAGCGTCAACGACGTTGGGAAACTCAGCCGGTCCGGGATGAGGCCAGCTGTCCGCCGCTGTCCTCACTGAGCAGTCGCTCGTGCCGCACGCTCCGGTGACAACCGCACACCTGGGATCACCATGACCACTCCGGTGACACCGAAACCGGCTCCCGCACAGTACTTTCCGATCGATAGCGTCTTGTGGCTGCCAGGCATGACCGCCCAGATCGTCTATGCCGCAACCGGCCGCTGATGTACGGCTTGCGGACCGGACGCCATGACCACTGACACACCGCATGTCACGCCGCCCCAATCGGCGGGCACTCTCGAACCGGGCCACGATTTGAAATCGGTGCCCATGCCCGAGCTGGAGGAGAAGCTGGGCTACTCGCCGGACGGATTGAGCAGCGCCGAGGCGGCGAAGCGGTTGACGCAGTACGGGCCGAACGAGATCGCAGAACACAAGACCAACCCACTGTTGAAGTTCCTCAGCTACTTTTGGGGCCCGATCCCGTGGATGATCGAGATCGCCGTCATCTTGTCGGGCGCGGTCGGGCACTGGCCGGATTTCTTCATCATCCTGCTGCTGCTGGTGGCCAACGGTGTGGTCGGCTACACCTCCGAACGGCAGGCCGGCAACGCTATCGACGCCCTCAAAGCCAAGCTGGCGATCAATGCCCGCGTCATCCGTGACGGAGCATGGGTCAACCCACCGGCGCGGGAGCTGGTGCCCGGTGATGTGATCCGATTGCGCCTGGGTGACATCGTTCCCGCCGACGCCCGGCTGCTGGACGGCGACGGGATCGAGGTCGATCAGTCCGCGCTGACCGGGGAGTCGCTACCCGCCACCCGGGCAGCGGGTGAGGCCGTGTTCTCGGGGTCCATCATCCGGCAAGGTGAGATCGGCGCCCTGGTCTATGCCACCGGCACCCACACCTACTTCGGCAAGACCGCCGAGCTGGTGCAAGACGCGCACACCGTCAGCCATTTCCAACGCGCCGTGCTCAAGATCGGCAACTACCTGATCATCCTGGCGGTCGCGCTCGTCACGGTCATCGTCATCGCCTCCCTGGTGCGCGGTAACGCGATCCTGACCACCCTGCAGTTCTCCCTGGTCCTCACTGTCGCCGCAATTCCGGTCGCGATGCCCACCGTGCTCTCGGTCACGATGGCCGTCGGCTCACGGCTGCTCGCCAAGAAAGAGGCCATCGTGAGCCGGCTGGTCGCCATCGAGGAACTGGCCGGTGTGGACGTGCTGTGCGCGGACAAGACGGGCACTCTGACCCAGAACTCGCTGACATTGGGCACCCCGTTCGCCATCGATACCGTCGCCCCCGCGACGGTTGTCCTGGACGCCGCATTGGCCTCCCGCGCGGACAACGACGACCCCATCGACCGCGCGGTGCTCGGCGGACTCGGCGATGCCACGGCCCTGCAGGATTACACGATCACCCATTTCGCACCGTTCGACCCGGTGCACAAACGCACCGAGGCCACCGTCACCGCCGCCGACGGGACCACGTTCCGGGTCGCTAAGGGCGCCCCGCAGGTCATCCTGGCGCTGGCCGCCAACGCCGCCCAGATCACATCGGCCGTCGACAAGGCGGTCAACGATTTCGCCGCCCGAGGCTTCCGGTCCCTGGGCGTAGCACGCCGTGACGGGGACGGCGACTGGCAGTTCGTGGGTGTGCTGCCCCTGTTTGACCCGCCCCGCGACGACGCGGCAGCGACCATCGCCACCGCACGGGCAATGGGAGTCACCATCAAGATGGTGACCGGGGATGCGCTGGCCATCGCGAAGGAAACCGCCGACAAGGTCGGTTTGGGCATCGACATTCTCGACGCCGCAGGCTTGGGTGAGGTGAAGAAGGAGGAATCGGCGGCGGTGGCCGAGTCCATCGAGACCGCCGACGGTTTCGCCCAGGTATTCCCCGAGCACAAATACCACATCATCGACGTGCTGCAGAAGCGCGGCCATATTGTCGGAATGACTGGCGACGGGGTCAACGATGCCCCCGCGCTGAAAAAAGCGGACTGCGGCATCGCCGTATCCGGAGCCACCGACGCCGCCCGCGCGGCCGCCGACATCGTGCTGCTGACGCCCGGCCTTTCGGTGATCATCGAGGCTATCAAACAGAGCCGCAAGATCTTTCAGCGGATGAACAGCTACGCAATATACCGCATCGCCGAAACGCTGCGGGTGCTGTTGTTCATGACAGTCGCCATCCTCGTCTTCAACTTCTACCCACTCACCGCCATCATGATCGTGATGCTCGCGTTGCTCAACGACGGCGCAATCCTGTCCATCGCCTACGACAACGTCCACTACGCGAACAAGCCCGAAGCCTGGAACATGCGCCTGGTACTCGGGATCTCCACGGTCCTGGGTGTGATCGGACCGATCGCCGCGTTCGGCCTGTTCTACCTCGGTGACCGGGTCTTCGACCTCGGCCACCCGCGCGTCCAGACCCTGATGTACCTGATGCTGTCCGTCGCCGGACACCTCACCATCTTCTTGACCCGAACCCGCGGACCATTCTGGTCCATCCGCCCGGCCCGCATCTTGTTGATCGCCGTCGTCGGCACCCAGACCATCGCCACATTCATCGCCGTTTATGGGCTATTCATGACCCCGCTGGGCTGGACGTGGGCAGCCGCGGTATGGGGATACGCCCTCATCTGGTTCCTCGTCAGCGACCGCATCAAACTTCTCGCCTACCGCGTCCTCGACCCGGCAAAGAAGGCAAAGAAAAAGTCCGAACCAGTTCGCGACCTGACGCCCGCGCCTCTGCGACACGAATGATCCAGTGGGACAACAACGAGAAGACCAACTCGTGAACTCGCACTCGAGCAGTCACCATAGGCTGACGATCGAGAAGATCTTCAGTCATCCGGCGGGCAGGAACATCGAGTGGTGGCGCCAGGTCCTCTCCGCCCTCGAGGACGTCGGGTCGGTAAACCAAGAACGCAACGGCAAGTTTACTGTGACCCTGGGACCCGAAACAGAACTATTCGAGGCCCCGCGAGGCAAAGGCATCGATCAGCGGTTGACAGTGCTAGCACAACCAGCCGGAACCGCCGTGTGCGTGACGAGGTCCAACATCCGTCGCGAGATCGATGCCTGAGCCGCCACTTCGCGACACCGAAGTCGTTGAACGCCTTGAATTGAGTCCTCGTTCTTCATTGCCGTCACTACATCACCTGAGAAGCTGAGTTTGAGTTGGTGCCGTGTTCGCTTGCCCTATCGAAGCGCCCCGGCGCCTGCAGTTCAGCGCTGTCCGGTGGCAGCCGCCCGGCCGTGAGCTTCTCGGTCGGGCGCACTGGTCCCGAGCAGGTCGTCGACCGACGAAGCGTTGTCCGGCGCCGCCGCGGTCATCATCGTCTCGTGTGCATGGTCGGGATCGGAGTGCGGAGGAACGACCACCAGAAGGATCTTCTCGCGGCCGATCCCGAGCACTTCGAGGGTGTTGGCTGGTTGCAGATGGTATCCGTCGAGGCGAACCGCTCGTCCGCCGGTCAGAAGTCGCCTCGGGGCCTTCGCCCATTCGGTGAGGTTGTACATCACGCGGTCAATGGCGCCCAGGCGCACCGATAGCACAGCCAGCAGATCTGGTAGCTCCTTCGTAAGATCATCGCCGTGCGGCCACCATGCCCCGTCGACGCGCCCGCTCACCGGTGCCTTGGGCTTCAACCGCAGCCGCGGCGTGTTCTCGGGTCCTGTGGGGCGCCGGCCAGAGGCAGTGCGGCCTTCTTGTGATGTCATCCGACGATCCCGTCTCAGCCGCGAAACGGCCGATTCTCTCGACTCGGCGACGACACGATCTCAGATGGTCGCGCGCGACATGCCCGCCGATAGAAGTGACTCTACGCGCAACGCGCCTGAACGGACATAAGCCATGGCTTAACAGTTAAAGCCGTTGCGCTTCAGCGCTTAAAGATAATCCTCACAGCACTGGGTTAAGACTTCATTTCGACCGGGTGGTCGAAGTCGACCGTTTGCGGCCGCGTACGCGGCTTCTGCCCGGATATGCTGTCTGATTCCCCAGGCCGGCAGCTCAAATGAAGACGTGACACCTCCCGTTTGGGCTGTTCACCCATTCGATTACCTTCGGCCCTGGCTTCGTGCGCGCCGCTGTGGGACGTTGGCATACGTGGCGCTGTGTGCGGCAGTACACGCAGCACCGCGTGAAGCACAACTTGATGCGTCGTCAGTCGGCCTGTACTCAAGGGTGGTTTTGCAGCCGCTACCGGACAACACCGAATAGGGACCCGGAGCAGCCGACAACGCCGGCGCGCTGGCGGCGGTGGAGTCGCTTCGAGGACGGCTTCGAGGACGGCGTTGTCGGACAACGACACCGGGCGGTCTGGACCCTGCCTGACGTGGCGGGTCGGGCTGCACGCAGCCCGACTGCTTGACGCGCTACGAGAGGACAGGTCATGAATACGTCTGGGTACGTCCGCTTTTTTGAGGAGATCGGCATCGACGACGTGCCGCTGGTCGGTGGAAAGACCGCGTCGCTGGGCGAGATGTTCCAGAAGCTGTCCGGGCAGGGCGTCCGCGTCCCGCACGGGTTCGCCATCACCGCCCAGGCCTATCGCTACATGTTGGACAAGGCCGGCGCGTGGGACCGTCTGCATGCCGAGCTCGACGAGCTCGACCCCGCCTACGTCGCCGCGCTGGCGCGTAAGGGCAAGCGCGCCCGTGAGATCGTCTACGGCGCCGGACTCCCAGACGATCTGGCCACCCAGATTCTGGATGCCTACCGCACGCTTCAGCAGGAGTACGGCGAGGACGTCAGTCTCGCCGTACGGAGCTCGGCGACCGCCGAGGACCTGCCGACGGCGAGCTTTGCCGGCCAACAGGATTCGTATCTCAACATCAAAGGCGCAGAGAGCCTCCTCGACACGTGCCGGCGTTGTTTCGCCAGCCTGTTCACTGATCGCGCCATCCATTACCGAGTCGACCAGGGCTTCGACCACTTCAAGGTCTCGCTGTCGGTCGGCGTGATGAAGATGGTGCGCTCCGACCTCGCCGCCTCGGGTGTGATGTTCTCCCTGGACACCGAGTCGGGCTTTCGCGACGCGGTATTCATTACCGGCGCCTACGGCCTCGGTGAGAACGTGGTTCAGGGCGCCGTCGACCCCGACGAGTTCTACGTCCACAAGCCGACCTATCTCGCCGGCCACCGCGCCGTGTTGCGCCGCCTGCTCGGCGACAAGGCGGTGAAGATGATCTTCGTCGAGGGTGAGACGAAGTACACGACCCGAAACATCCCCACACCAAAGGCCGACCGCGCTCGTTTCTGCCTCACCGATGAGGACGTCCTGGAGCTGGCCGGCTACGCGTGCACGATCGAGCAACACTACGGCCGCCCGATGGACATTGAGTGGGCCATGGACGGTCTTGACGGGCAGCTCTACATCGTTCAGGCCCGCCCGGAGACAGTGGCCTCCCAGCGCAGCGCGACGGCGCTGGAAACCTATGTGCTCGAGGGCCGCGGCGAGATACTCGCCGAGGGCCGCTCGGTCGGCGAAAGGATCGCCTCGGGCGCGGTGAAACGGATCGAGAACCTCACGCACCTGTCGGAGTTCAAGCCCGGCGAGGTTCTGGTCGCCGACACCACCACGCCCGACTGGGAGCCGGTCATGAAGACCGCCGCGGCGATCGTCACCACCCGCGGCGGTCGCACCTGCCACGCTTCGATCATCGCCCGCGAACTCGGCATCCCGGCTGTGGTCGGCACAGGCGACGCGACCACGTGCGTGCCCGATGGCGCGGTCGTTACTGTGTCGTGCGCCGAGGGTGACTCGGGCCGCGTGTACCGCGGCGAGGTGAGTTTCCACGTGGATCGCATCGAGGTGGGGGACCTGGCGCGGCCGCGGACCCAGGTCATGATCAACCTCGGGAACCCCGATCTCGCCTTCAAGACGTCGTTCCTGCCGAACGATGGCGTGGGACTCGCCCGGATGGAGTTCATCATCAGCGAGTACATCCGGGTCCACCCACTGGCCCTCGTCCACCCCGAGAAGGTCGACGACCCCGAGGCTCGCCGGACGATCGATCGGCTAACGCAGGGCCACGTCGACGGAAGTGCCTTCTTCGTGGAACGTCTCTCCGAAGGAATCGGCACGATCGCCGCCGCCTTCTGGCCCAAGCCCGTCGTGGTACGGATGTCGGACTTCAAGACAAACGAGTACGCCAGCCTGATCGGCGGACGGGGCTTCGAGCCATCGGAAAGCAACCCGATGCTCGGTTTTCGCGGCGCCTCACGCTACGCGCATCCCGCCTATGCCGAGGGCTTCGCGCTGGAATGCCGCGCCATGCGACGCGTGCGCGACGAGATGGGCCTGACGAACGTCATTCTCATGCTCCCGTTCGTGCGCCGAGTGGCCGAGGCAGACCTTGTTCTCCAGACGATGGCCGACCTCGGTCTGCGGCGGGGCGAGAACGGGCTCCAGGTGTACGCGATGTGCGAGATCCCGAACAACGTGATCCTGATCGATGAATTCGCCAAGCGCTTCGACGGCTTCTCCATAGGCTCCAACGACCTGACTCAGCTCACTCTCGGCGTCGATCGTGACAGCGAGATCGTGGCGTTCGACTACGACGAACGCGACCCGGGTGTCAAGGAAATGATTCGCCTGGCGGTGGAGGGCTGCCGGCGCAACGGAATCCACTCGGGGCTGTGTGGACAAGCGCCTTCGGATTACCCCGACATGGCCGAATTCTTGGTCCGGGTCGGCATCGAGTCGATGAGCCTCAATCCCGACACGGTGATCAAGACCACCCGCCAGATCCTGCAGGTGGAGCAACAGTTCGCGCCGTCTCAATGAACAGCAACACATTTCATCGCCCCCGAGCCGTCACAGCGGTTTGAGCAGTGTCCTTGCCATGAAACTGCCGGTTACCATAGACCCGCGCTACCACGACGCGGTGATCTTCGACCTCGACGGTGTGCTCACCGACACTGCCTGCAGTGACGCCGCGGCGTCCGCAGCACTGTTGGAGCCGATGGTCGTGCTGGTGCGAAAGTTGCAGGGCATCAATGTCGCAACGGCGGCGTGCTCATCGAACGATTACTGTCGACAGACACTGCAAGTCGTCGGGATTGATCACCTGTTCGATGTCTGCGTCGACGCCACGGTCGCCGACGGGCCCGGGCTTGCGGGCCACGGCGACCCCTCGCTCATTCTGGAGGCCACGCGCCGACTCGGTGTGAGTCCGCAACGCTCGGTCGTCGTCGAGGACGCCGATCCGAGTGTGACTGCGGGTCGCGACGGCGGATTCGCACTCGTCATCGGAGTCGACCGGACCGGCCACAGCGACGAACTCTTGCGATGCGGTGCCGACGTCGTGGTCGCCGACCTGGCAGACGTCGCGGTTCGCACAGGTGACAGGCGCATCTCGGAAATCCCGAATGCGCTGGAGTCCTACGGCCAGTTGATCGGCATCACCAGCGCCCGAGAGTCGGTGTTTTTCCTCGACTACGACGGGACGTTGTCCCCCATCGTTTCCGATCCGGGTGCGGCCACGCTCGCCGACGGCGCGGCCGAGGCGCTCGAACTCGTGGCGGCGGTGTGCCCCGTGGCGGTCCTGAGCGGTCGCGACCTTGCCGATATCCGCACCCGGGTAGGCACACCCGGGCTTTGGTACGCCGGCAGCCACGGGTTTTAGCTGACGGGACCGGACGGCACCTATCACCAGAATGAAGCGGCCGCCGCCTTTGTGCCTGTACTCGAGCGCGCGGCCGCCGAGTTGAGCGACAGCCTGGCGCAGATTCCGGGAGTACGGGTGGAGCACAAGCGCTTCGCCGTCGCGGTTCACTACCGCGAGGTCGCACCAGGGCACATCGGCGAGATCGTCGCTGCCACACACAAGCTCGGACAGCGAGATGGCTTGCGCGTGACGAACGGGCGCATGGTCGTCGAGCTGCGGCCTGACATCGACTGGGACAAAGGGACCACGCTGGCCTGGATTCGTGATCGCATCGACGCTGCGGGTTCCCTACTGCCGATCTACATCGGCGACGACCTCACCGACGAAGACGCGTTCGACGCCGTTCAGTTCGACGGCATCGGGATTGTTGTACGGCACGACGAGGATGGCGACCGCAAGACGGCCGCCCGTTTCAGTCTGCAGAGTCCCGATCAGGTGCGAGAGTTCCTCCAGCGAGGGTCAGGGTGGCTTGCCTACAAGCACCAGGTGGCTTCCGAGGCTTGGGATTTCACCTTTGAGGGGTATGACCCGCAGAACGAGAAGCTTCGTGAGTCGTTGTGCACGGTCGGAAATGGCTACTTCGCCACCCGGGGCGCTGCCCCGGAATCGAAGGCCGGCCAGGTGCACTACCCGGGCACCTATGCCGCCGGGGTCTACAACCGTCTCGTCGACGACCTATTGGGCACCGCCATCGACAACGAGAGCTTGGTGAACCTGCCCAACTGGCTTGCCCTGACCTTCCGGGTCGACCGCGGCAGCTGGTTCGACATCGACGCGGTCACGGTGCTGTCCTACCGACAGACCCTCGACCTTCGCGGCGCGGTACTGACGAGGGAGGTGCGCTTCCGTGACAACGCCGGACGCACCAGTTCCCTGACACAGCAACGATTCGTCGCGATGCACATGCCCCACGTCGGTGCCCTTCAGACGACAATCGTCGCCGAGGATTGGTCAGGGACAGTCGAGATTCGCTCGACGCTGGACGGCAATGTCACGAACTCGCTGGTCGAGCGCTACCGGGACTTGGCCAACAATCATCTTGGGTTGGTGGAAAAGCGGGAGATCTCTGACAACTCTGTGCTGCTGGCAGTTGAGACGACCCAATCGCGCGTTCCCATAGCCCTGGCGGCGCGAAGCACCTTGTGGCGCGACGGGACTCCCGTCCCGGCTACCTATCGCCTGGTCGACGAGGCAGCAGAGATCGGTCACGATATCGCGGTCCGGCTGTCAGTCGGCGAGGCGTTGACGGTGGAGAAGATCGTGACCCTCTTCACCGGCCGCGATGTCGCTACGTCCGAACCTGCTGTCGATGCCCAGCGCTGGCTGAGCCGACTCGGCCGATTCGCCGAGTTGCATGACGGGCACCTGAATGACTGGGTACATCTGTGGGAGCGCGTGTCCATCGAGTTCGAAGACTTCACAAAGGAATTGCGCATCCTGCGACTGCATCTGCTGCATCTGCTGCAGACGGTTTCACCCAACAGTTCCGACCTCGATGTCGGGGTGCCGGCTCGCGGATTGCACGGTGAGGCATATCGCGGGCACATCTTCTGGGACGAGCTGTTCATCTTCCCGGTGCTCAACTTACGACTGCCCATGATCACCCGGTCGCTGCTTATGTACCGCTACCGGCGCCTGCCCGAGGCACGTCACGCCGCCAGGGCGGCGGGCTACTCCGGTGCGATGTTCCCATGGCAATCCGGCAGCGATGGACGCGAGGAAAGCCAACGGCTGCACCTCAATCCGCGCAGTGGCCACTGGAACCCCGACGCCAGCGCCCGCGCGCACCACATCGGCATCGCCGTTGCCTACAGCGCCTGGAAGTTCTATCA
>JARLGS010000343.1 GCA_031292695.1 Mycobacterium sp.
CTGCCCGCACTGGCGGAGCTCGACGGCTTCTGCAGTGCCAGTTTGCTGGTCGACCGAGCGTCCGGTCGCGGCGTGTCCTCGGCGGTCTACGACAGCGTCGACGCGAGGGAGCGGAACCGAGACCAGTTGGACAGGCTCAGAGACGCGGCCACCCAGGAAGCAGGCGCAGAGGTGCTCGACGAGCGCGATTTCCAATTGGCGATCGCGCACCTGCGTGTACCCGAGATGGCCTGACCGCAGGCAAACCCGGAGCAGCCCGAATACCCACGGGCTATATGGCGGCGCTAAGCGCGATCGCGACTGGGCCGACGCCGAGCTACGGCGGCAACGTGATACCGCCGCACGGATAGCTCAAGACGTCGACGCAGCGCGTCCGCAACCCTGAACCATTCGGAAGCTTATCTGGTAGTCACTGCTGGTCATCGGGCGGCGCATTGAGTCCAATTTGGTCGGACCCATCCCCGGAAGGGTGTTGACCGAGCGCGCCACGCAGAGAATCGAAGATTGCCAGGCCCTGTCCCACCAGGCCAGTGGCCATCTCGCCGAGCCCGTCGGCGCCGTTGAGGACGGTCAGGTTGGCCCCTGACAGACCGTGAGCAGCCTGCTTGACGATTTCGGGCAGCTGATCGATCAGCATCCGGTCCAAGGCCACCCGGTTGTGCGAGGCCGCCGCTTCGGCTTGGATCTTCATTTTCTCAGCGTCGGCAACCGCCAGAATCCGGACGCGTTCTGCCTCCGCCTCGGCGGGCTTGACCACTTCCGAGACCAGCTCCTGCTGACGGAGCTCTGCGGCGCGCTGAGCCAACTCGGTCCGCATCGCGAGCACTTCGCGCTGGGCTTGCGCCTCGGCCAGCGGTCCCGCCTGGCTGGCTTCTGCCTGCGCTTTGTCGACTTCGGCCTTGTACTGAGCCTGCACGATCGCCGTCTGCCGAGCGAACTCGGCCTGGTTGCGTTGCGACTCCTGCTCGGCCTCTGCCGCTGCCTGATTGGCCTTGGCCTGGGCAATCTGCGCCTGCTGCTGGATGGCCGCGTTGTGCGGCGCGGACATCGCCAGGATGTAGCCCAGGGAGCCGTCGTCGATGGACTGGATCTGCAGGGCGTCGACGGTCAGTCCGATCTTGATCATCTCCCCCTTGGACCCGTCGAGGACCTCGGTGGCCAGCTTCTGGCGTTCCTTGATGATCTGCTCGACGGTCATCGATCCGATGATCGAGCGCAGGTGACCGGCGAAGATTCGCCCAGTCAGAACCGCCATCTGGTTTTGGTCGGACAAGAATCGTTGTCCGGCGCTGACGATGCTCTCGGAGTCGTTGCCGACCTTGAAGGCAATGACGGCTCGAACGTTCAAGGTGATCCCCTGCTGAGTGACGCACCTTTCCTCGACCTCGGCCTCACACATTGCCAGCGTGAGGAACCGAACCTTTCGGAAGAACGGCATGATGAAAGCGCCGTGACCGGTCACCACACGAAACGGGGCGTTGCCGGCAGCGCGGCCGCCGGAGATCAGCATCGCCTCGTCTGGTGCAGGCACTCTGTAGCCGAACATGTTGAACTCCTTGCAGATTCGTGTTTTAGGTCAGGAAGTCAGCGTTGAGAAACTCGAGCCGGGCCATGGCTCAACCAGAACCGTCCGCGCACCTCGGACATCTATCACCAGCACCTCGGTCCCCCTCGGCAGGGGCTGCTCAGACCACGCAAGATAGGCCTCCTTCGTGCCCCGCACGTTCAGAAGGACCTCTCCGACGCCCGCGACGCCGCGGGTCGCCACGATCAACGACCCGACGCAACCGATCACCGAGACGTCACCCACCCCTCGCATACTCCTCCAATCGGCTGTGCTCGCGCACCCCACCATTGACTTGCGTGCGGGCGACCGGGCCGGAGAGATCGCCGCGGCGTACGGCGCGAGACTTATCGTCGCGACGGCGTATATCCCTGCCGGTGACACCCGCGGCGGCTGGGCCGTGCCGCCGGGCATCCGCCCAAACCCCGACCCCAAGGGCGAGGGCTACATGCTGTCGGGCAACGCCCCCATCTACGCGATCCTGTGGGAGGCCCACGACCGGGCCAAGGCAACCGGCACCAAAGACATCGAAGAGCGGCCGATCGTCGGCGACGCCGTCCACGCGCTGGTGGACCTGGCCGAGGAGGTCCATGCCGATCTGCTGGTCGTCGGCAACGTCGGACTCAGCACCATCGCCGGGCGGCTGCTCGGATCGGTGCTGGCCAACGTCGCGCGCCGGTCCAAGACCGACGTGCTGATCGTGCACACCACGCCCTGAGCCCACAGGTCAGCTACTCGAAACCTGAACCTCGTCCGGCAGCCGGTGCCATACTCAGGCCGACGAAGAGGTCAAATATGAGGGCAACTCGAGCACCATCGCGAGCACGCTTGGGGTGAGTCGAGCAACGGTATATCGAGTCCTAGCAGAGGACCCTCAATAAGCTTGCTGTAAGCAACTCAGACCAAGGGTGCCGGGCCGTTTCCGCCGGATCGGCAACCCCCGGATCGACTATCCTCGGCGAGCGCCGACCATGACGACTGCCATCGTCACCGGCTCCGTGCCGCGGTTATGCCAGCGGTGCCGCGTGCCGTTCTGAACGTTGACGTCGCCAGCGCGCAACGTCCGTTCCGCGCCGTTGTCGAGTTCGAGAACGACTTCACCCGACAGCACGATCTCCATATCCACCGTGTCGGTGGTGTGCATACCGGGGTTCTCGTACTCGTTTGTTTCCAGAACTCCCGGCAGCTTCTCCTGGAGCTCTCGAAGACCGGCCTCCACGTCGACGTCCTCAAGGTTCGCGTGGCCGTCCCCCGGCGGGATCGTCAAGATGAAAAACCGGTAACCGCCCAGGCCCGGGAAAAAAGTAGTCTTGGGGCCGTTTTCTCCCAGGTCGGGGAATTGCGGAGCCGAGTCGGCGCGCCACAACTCGTGATACTCGGTCGTCGACAACGCGACGGTGGTCGGTTCGACGTACCCATCGTCGACGAAGACCGCTTCGCCCTGATCATTGTGGCCAGTCACAACCCGGCGGACCCGCATCGATGTTCCCTCCTCGTGTGACGGCGACCACTTAAGATAACATCGTTTCCCGGCTGACTGGAGTGGCAATGGATGGTCTTTTTCTCTCGGTGGCGCTGCCTCCGAGTGCACAGATATCCGAATATGCACGGGCCGCAGAGGGTGCCGGCTGCGCGCGGCTCTGGCTGTTCGATTCGCCCGCCCTTTACGGTGACATCTGGATTGCTGCCGCCCGGGCAGCAGACGCGACCTCTGAGTTGAACGTCGGTACGGGCGTCGCCGTTCCCTCACTCCGCCACCCGATGGTCACGGCATCCGCGATCGCGACGATCGAAGAGCAAGCGCCAGGTCGACTGACCTGTGCCTTCGGGACCGGCTACACGGCAAGGCGCGCAATGGGGCAGAACCCGATGCGGTGGGCGGCGGTCGGCTCCTACTTCCGGCAGCTTCGTGGGCTGCTCGACGGCGACGTCGTTGACATCGACGGAGCTCCCTGTCAGATGCTTCACCTGCCGGACTGGGCTCCGAATCGCCCCCTCCGTACACCATTGTGGTTGGCGCCCAGCGGCCCGAAGGGAATGGCGGTGGTCGACGACGTCGACGCCGACGGTGTGTTGTTGAGCCAGCCGCCCGCGCAGCCACTGGATGGTCGGCGGCGCGCGGCAATGATCGTGTCGGGCACGGTGTTACGCCCCGGGGAAGACCACACCAGTGCCCGAGTACTCGAGGCCGCCGGACCGTGGTACGCCGCGATGTGGCACGCCGTTTACGAAGCAGCGCCGGACTTCGTGACCGAGTTGCCGGGCGGTGCGACGTGGCTCGAAGGGCTGCGCACCGCGCGCCCGGATGGGCAGTTGCATCTCGGTGTGCACGAAGGGCACGTCTGCGCACTGACTGATCGTGACAGGACCGCAATCCAGGAGGCCGGTGCGGGAATCCTGGAGTACGGATGGACTGGGTCACCGGCGAAAATACGTGCAGCAGTTGCCAGCTCGGAAGCGTTGGGCATCACCGAGATCGTCTACACGCCAGCTGGTCCCGACATTGTCGGAGAAATCGAGTCTTTCGCCCAAGCTTTCCACAGTTAGAACCTCAACGACTAAATCACCGCTCAGGAATTGGGCCGCCGCATCAAAAGCCTGACACGACTCGGGTAACTCCGGAGCCATCACCATCCACATGTGCACCACGTCCGGGTGCTCGATATAGGTGACATGAGCGCCGGCCCCGGTCGCCCGGGCGACGAAGCGACGCGAATCGTCAAGCAGCGACTCCCGCGTGCCGACCTGGACCAGAAGCGGTGGTAGAGATGCTAACTCGTCGTCTGTCGCGTACAGCGGAGACGCCAGCGGATGACACGGATCGGCGCCGTTCAGGTAGACGTCGGCCATCATGCGTAGGCCCGCGCCATTCACCACCGGGTCGTCCGCGGTATCCGCGGACGACCCTTCGACTGCAAGATCCGTCCACGGCGAGAACACGATTCCGGCCGCGGGCACTGGCAACCCGGCCCGCCGGGCCGCAATGATGCAGGCCAGTGCAAGGCCACCGCCGGCGGAGTCGCCCGCCATCACGATGTCGGTGTTGGCCACGCCCTCGGCCAGCAGTGCCCGGTAGACCGCGACGGCATCGTCGATAGCGGCGGGAAAAGGCGATTCGGGCGCCCGGCGATATTCCGGTGCCACCACCTGCAGTTCGCAACGCCTCGCCAGCGCCGCGATCGCCCCAAGTACATCCGCGGCGCGGGTGTAGACGTAGCCGCCGCCGTGGAAGTAGATAGCCGTTCGGCCGAGTTGACCGGCGTCGAGGCGCAGACAGTCGACGTTGCCGTAGTGGCACGGCTCCACGGTGGTGCCATCGGGAGCTGCGACGCCACATTCGCCTCGGATTCGCGCATTTGCCGCAGCGCCTCTATTGACGGTGCCGTCGTCGGTGTGAGCACTGTGCCGACGGCCGAGAGCGCCGCGACGAGCTGCTCGTGTTCCAGGCTAGCCACGTGCTGTCGCCTCCATGCCGTCGATGAGCCAGTGAATCGTGGTGTCGAATACTTCAGGCTCGTCCCACTGCCCGGGCGCGGCCATATCGGCCAGGGTCATGCTGAGCGTCACGTGCACGAGGATGCCGCATGCCCGAACGGCGTCATCGTTGGAGAAACCGCGCCGGGTCAGCACGGGGATCAGTTGCGTCACATACCCGATGACGACGCCACGGTCGGCAGTCGTCATCAAACTGCACAGATCCGGGCGTGCCGTCAGCGCCGACCGCAGCGCCAGGCACCACGTGCGGACGCTGTCCTGCCAGCCCATATCGGTCGAGAAGTCGATCTCGATCGAGGCAAAAGCCCGTGCTACGACTCCACGTACGAGCGCGTCGCGATTACCGACCTGCTGGTAGAGGGTCTTTGGCGAGCACCGCAATCGGTTGGAAAGGTTGCGGAACGTCAAACCGGCAGCGCCATCGGTCGCCAGCACTCGCAGCGCTTCGTCATAGATCGCCTCGGCGCTCAGCAGTGGTTTAGCCACGGTTTGATCCTGTCTGACCGCTCGGCGCTTTGGCGCAGAGACTTCGACATATTGCGAACACACACCGGTCGGGGATTGCCCGTCGCGGCGCAGCAATTCTGGGATGTTGTCCTTTCTCCGGGGCGCTGATACTTTCGGGAAACGCGGTTATCTTAAGTGACCGCAACCACACCACGGTAGCGACCCGAAAGAAGAGCATGGCCTGGGACTTCTGCGCTGATCAGGATTTTCAGCCCACCCTCGACTGGATCACCAGCTTCATCGCCGAAGAAGTCCAGCCACTTGAGCCATTGCTGCCCCAGCTGTCGGCAGGGGAAGCCGCACGGTTACTCGAACCGCTCAAGCAGCAGGTCCGAGACCGGGGACTGTGGGCCGTACATCTCCCTAAAGAACTGGGCGGCAACGGCTTCGGTCAGCTGCCATTGGCACGGATGAACCTGATCACCGGACGCGTCGGCGTAGCGATGGAGGTGTTCGGCAATATGGCGCCGGACTCGGGCAACGCCGAGCTGATCGCCGAAGGTGGAACAGAGCAGCAAAAAGAGCGGTGGTTGTGGCCCAACCTGAGCGGCAAGATCCGCAGCGCGTTCGCCATCACCGAGCCGTGGGTCGCGGGCACCGACCCGACGCAGATCCAATCGACCGCGATACTCGAGGACGACCACTGGGTGCTCAACGGACGCAAATGGATGATCACCAACGCCTCGATCGCCGATTTCATCATCTTTATGGTGGTCACCGAGCCCGATGCTCCGGTCCATCTCCGGTGCTCAATGATCGTGGTGGAGAAAGACACCCCGGGTCTGACAATTCTGCGGGACATCCCTTCGATGCACGACCCCGACGTCGAGTTCGGTCGCCGCGGCAACCATGCCGAGGTGCTGCTCGAGGACGTCCGAGTGCCGCAGGACCATCTGATCGGACCACGCGGTCATGGGTTCGTGTTGTCCCAGGTGCGGTTGGGGCCGGGACGGCTGCATCACGCGACGCGGTGGCTGGCCGAGGCCGAGCGGGCCTTCGACATGATGTGTGAACGGGCGCAGTCACGTTCTTCGTTCGGTAAGAGCTACACGCGTCACCAGATGGTGCAGCAATACATCGCCGACTCCCGCATCGAGCTGGAAACCGCGAAGCTGCTGACCCTGCGCGCGGCATGGAAGTTCGACCGCGAGGGCAACCGCGCTGCCCGCAGCGACATCGCGATGTGCAAGGTCTACAACGCGCAGGTGGTGCACAACGTGGTCGACCGTGCGCTGCAGGTGCACGGATCGCTCGGATACAGCTCAGATATGCCGTTGGAACGCATGTACCGGATGGCGCGGATGGCCAGCCTAGTCGACGGCGCCAACGAAGTGCACAAGGTGACCATCGCCAAGAGTGAGCTCGCCCGTTACCGGGCCGTCGAGGGCTGGCCCAGCGAGCATGTGCCGACCCGGCTGGCCATAGCGAAGGAACGGTTCGCCCACCTCCTGGAGGCCGGCGCATGACCCTGGCGGCACCCGGCTTCGATGTGCCGCGGTTCCGCGACTGGCTATCCGAGGTGACCGGTGAACCGGCAGAGGTGGCAGTGTCACCGATCCGCAGCGGTGGAAGTTGCGAGATGTTCCGGGTTGAACGACTCGGGCAATCCTGGGTGGTTCGGCGCGCTCCGCTGGCAGCGGTGTCCGACACCGCCCACCAGGTGATCCGCGAAGCCAGAATCATTGAAACGCTTGCGGGCACCGGCGTCCCTGTGCCGACGATCCTGGCCATTGGAGAAGATCCGGGCATCCTGGGTGCCCCGTTTTTCATGATGAACTACGTCGATGGCGACGTGGTGCGCCGCAACGGCCTGCCGGAACGCCTTGCTGCAGAACCTACTTCGCATCACGGCATCGGTAGGGGGTTGATCGACACCCTGGTGGCGCTGCACAACGTGGACTGGCGGTCCACCGCGTTGACGGAGTTATCGCGTCCCGAGGGGTTTCTCGCCCGCCAGGTCGACCGATGGATGTCCCAGCTGGCGACCTACCGTTCCCGCGAGCTTGACGGTGTCGATGAGGTCGCGACCTGGCTTTCCGCGAATCTGCCGAGCCACGGCGAGCTCACCGTCATGCACGGTGACTACAAACTCGACAACCTGATCTGGTCGGCCTACCCACCGCCCCGGGTTGCCTGCGTCGTCGACTTCGAGATGACGACAGTCGGTGACCCGCTCATCGACCTGGCGTGGGCGCTGACCTTCTGGCCTGAAGAAGACAACCTAATCGCGCTGGCACCGCCAGGCAGCCCCAACGGCATCGACGCCGACCAGTGCCAGTCCCCTGCCGACCTTGCACAGCGGTACGCGGCCGCCACCGGGCGCGATCTGTCCGAGTTCGATTGGTACCAGGCGTTCAGCGCCTGGAAGCTCGCGATTGTGCTCGAAGCGTCGTACACGCGATACCGGCGCGGCGAATCCCGCAATCCGCACCACGAATCCTTTGGATTCGTGGTGGACCAATTGCTTTCGCGGGCACGGCGGTTCGCGCAGTGACCGATCCGCTGTTCTCCGTCGCCGACCGGGTGGTCCTGGTGACCGGCGGCAGCCGCGGCCTGGGCCGGGCTATGTGCCTGGGTCTGGCCGAACGCGGCGCCGGGGTCGTCATTGCAAGCCGCAAGATCGACGCCTGCGAGCAATTGGCCGCACAGATCCGTGATCACGGCGGTGAAGCCGCTGCCCTGCCCTGCCATGTCGGCGATTGGGCGTCGCTCGACCATGTGGTCGCAGCAGCCGCTGGTAGGTGGGGGCGCCTCGACGGCCTGATCAACAACGCAGGAATGAGCCCGCTGGCACCGTCGTTGGTCGATACCTCCGAAGCCCTCTTCGACAAGGTGGTCGGCGTCAACCTGAAAGGGCCGACCAGGCTGACCGCCCTTGCCGCACAAGCGATGACGGCCACTGGTGGCGGTTCTATCGTCAACATCAGCTCGCTGGCGTCGGTCAAACCGACGCCGGTGGCTACCACTTACTCGGCAGCAAAAGCCGGTCTGAACGCACTGACCAGAGCCGCCGCCCTCGAGTACGCAGCCGCCGCGATACGAGTCAACGGCATCATCTGCGGCACCTTCGACACAGACGCCGCCGCTGGGTTCGTGCGCAACTCTGAGCTGCTGCCCGAGGTGGTGCGACCCATCGCGCTCGGCCGGGTGGGACGCCCTGAAGAGATTGTGGGCGCGGCCGTCTACCTACTTTCGGACGCGTCCAGCTACACCACCGGATCACTGATCACCATCGATGGAGGCGTATCGGGATGAGAGATATGCGATGAGCACTTTCGACGGCCGTTCGGTACTCATAACCGGCGGCGGCACGGGCATCGGCAAGGGCTGCGCGCAGCATTTCCTCGCCCACGGCGCCACTGTCACTATCGCCGGCCCCGACGGTGACGTGTTGGAATCGGCTGCCGCCGAACTCCGCGACGCCACGGGGAGCGGCGCGGTGCGCACCGCGGTCTGCGATGTCACCGAAGAGGAGCTGGTCCAACGCACGGTGGCGACGGCCACTGAGGCCGGCGGGCTGGATGTGCTCGTCGCCAACGCCGGGACGGGTTGGCCCGGACCCGTGCAGCTGCTGGATAAAGCGCAGTGGCACATCGCCTATGACGTCAACGTCGTCGGGACCGCACTGTGCATCAAGCACGCCAGTCCTGTCATGCGCGGCCGCGGGAGCGGCGCAATGGTGGCGATCTCCAGCGTGGAGGCGCTACGGGCCAGCAAGTTCATGCCCGCCTACAACGTCACCAAGGCGGCACTGGACACGCTGGTGGCCTGCGCCGCACGCGAACTCGGGCCGTCGGGGATCCGCGTGAACGGCATCCGACCCGGCGTTGTGCTGACCGAGGCGGTAAGCGCCCAGCTCACAGAGAGCTCAATACAAGCCGGGCTACGGCAGACCTATCTGGGCCGGTTGGGAACCCCAGCAGACATCGCCAAGGCGGTGGCGTTCCTCGCCTCCGAGGACGCGTCTTGGGTGAACGCCACCATCGGATCTTGGTGGAACTGCCGAGGATCGTCGCTAAGGCTGATTATGGTCTGCTGCGCGACAATGGTGTTCCAGCACGGCTCATTGTCCATGATCGTGACCTCTTACCTCCTAAGTTATTACCACCGCCGGCTGCCCCTCACCGGAATCAGCGGTCTCAGCCACTGAATCGAGGAATCCCGGTGCGTTGACGATGATGCGCCTACGCGCACCGTCAGGCGTCGTGATGACATCCAGCTCGCAGCGGTTATTCATCGGGTGCGTGCGGTCGGGGTGCCACGCATGTGCGTAGCAGCCCCTACCCATCGGCATCGCCGACAGAACCGGGCGCCCGTCGTCGTAGCGAGTCAGCCACGTCTCCGCGCTCTGCCCGTCCGGGCAGAACCGGCCCGCAGCGTCGGACATCTCGGCGTGTAAATGATGAAGGCGAGCGAGCAGGGCCTCGGCGGCCAACGCTGGATTGGTGTCATGCAGTGCCCGGAACTCACCCTGCGCTACCACGATCAGCGCGGCGGCGAGTTGGCGATGCCGACGCGGCTACTGTCCGCGGTGTAGGCATCGGCTTGACACCCAGCTGCGCCATCACGCGGCCGTGGACGCGGTCGAGGTCAGAGCCGGCAGGAGCGGGCGACCGTGACGCCGCCGCGGCCGGGCCGTAGCACGGGGGTGTCGCAGTCGGGCCAAATAGCGCCATCAGCCCGTGGCCTGCCGATTGCGACGTCTACCCCTGACCGGCAGCACCCACCACGTTGGCCGGGCGGCGGCCGGTCGGCCACCGTAGCCTCACACGATCCCATTGGCCACCAGGCCCGCGATTCTGGCCGCTCAGATCAACGCTGCGGCCCTAACGCCCGTTCGGCGGGGTAAGGGGGGGATGGGTCCGCGACCTGGCGAAATCAGCGCGGCGCTCGGGGCGACCGCTCCTCACCGCGTTGGGCGCTTTGCGTTGACACCCGGCCTCGCGCGGAGCAGAGTCGGAGAAGCTGGCGGAGGTGATGTCGTTGCCAGAGCGCGTCGAGGTACACATGCGCGACAGCGACGCATTCTCCTGGTACATGGAGAAGGACCCGCTGCTGCGCTCGACGGTTGTGTGCGTCCTGCTCCTGGATGGCAGCCCGGACTGGGATCGGTTGCCGGAACGGCTCGAACGCAGCACGCGGCTGTCGCCGGGGTTTCGGCACCGGGTCGTGTTGCCTCCGCTACGGCTGGCCACGCCCCGCTGGGTCGTCGATCCCGATTTCGACCTGTCGTGGCACGTTCGCCGGTTCGAGGCGGCACCCCCGAAGACGCTGGCGACGGTCCTGGAGTTCGCTCGCAAGACCGGCATGGCGGGCCTCGATCGTGATCGGCCGCTGTGGGAGTTCACGTTCATCGAGGGGCTCGACGGCGGCCAGACGGCCCTAGTGATGAAGCTCCACCACTCGCTGACCGACGGCGTGGGTGGCATGGACATCGCGCGACTGCTGCTCGACGTCGAACCCGACCCCGGCGAGCTCGGACCGATGCCCGAAGCGCCGGTGGGAGAGCACCTCGGCACCGTCGAACTGGCCCGGGATGCGCTCAGCTACGACTGGTCGCAACTCTTCGACTTCTCCAAGCGCCACCTCACCTCGGCGGTCAGCGACGTGACGCACGCGCTGCGGCATCCCCGCGAAACCGTCACCGAGACTGTCGCGACCGGCCAGTCGATCGCGCGCTTCGTTACACCCGTGTCCGACACGCTGTCGCCGGTCATGACCGAGCGCCACCTGGCCTGGCACTACGACATTCTGAAGTTCCCGCTGGCTGACATGCTGAGCGCCGCGCACGCCGTGGGCGCCACGCACAACGATGCCTTCCTCTCCGGTGTCACGGCAGGATTGCGCCTCTACCACGAACGGCACGACACGCAGATCGACGAACTGCGAGTCACGATGCCGGTCAGCATCCGCAAGGCGGACGACCCGATCGGCGGCAACCGCATCACGATCATGAGGTTCAAGGTTCCCGTGGGTATCGCCGACCCGAGCAAGCGGATGGCGGAGACTCACCGTCGCTGCGAGTCCGTGAAGACCGACCGGTCACTGCCCTTGACGAACGCGATCGCCGGCACATTGAACCTGTTGCCGCGTGCCTACATCGGCGGGATGCTCAAGCACATCGACTTCATCGCGAGCAACGTGCCCGGAATCCCAGTGCCGCTGTACCTCACCGGCGCGAAGATCGACAGCTTCTACGGCTTCGGTCCCACAATCGGCGCCGCCTTGAACATCACCCTGATGTCCTACTGCGACACCTGCTACGTGGGCGCCAACATCGACACCGGTGCCGTGCCCGACCCCGACGTGCTGATGGACTGCCTGCAGAATGGCTTCGACGAGGTTCTCGCCGTCGGGGGCGGGACTGGACGTACGGTGTTGCCGTTCCACACCGCGCAGTGAAGCTTGCACGACATCGGATCTAGATCGCCGATCAGGCTCCTTAGCAATATCGCGGCCACGGCTGCAAGGCGACGTGGGGGTTCAACCGGGCGGCCAAAGGGATCTAATCGTTGTCCAACCACCACAACAGCTGGTCCAGAACGAGTCGTGACATCCCGATATCTTCGGCAGCGGCTGTGGCGACCAAAAGCACCGCGTGCTCGTCGTCGGGCACCGAAAACCCCAGTGAGCGCAACCCCCTTTTCACTCGGACGTCGGGCTTAATGGCATCCGCACCGGACCGCATCCGCGCGTAGGCGAACAGCGCCAAGCCGATACCTTTCACCGAACCGACGACGGGATCGAGCATCGGGGCGTGCTCGAACGCGCCATAGCGATCAGCCCACGCCCGGCACAGACGGTCTTCCTGTTCCGCTGTGGTGAGCCCTTCCCGGACGGCAAAAGCGCGCAGTCGGTTGGCCACCTCGTGAATGGTGTCTACCTCTCTGTCAGAGAGGCCGTACCTTTGATGCTCCAGCCGGTGGTCGGCCAACCACGCAATAGTGTGTTCGGCATTCTGGGCTTTCCAGTCGGACACAATTCCCGTCACCCTCGACTTGTAGCGGCGTTGACGGGAAGCCACGACGTCGACAATCATCGCGCCCCTGGCACCGTCGTAGGCGGCCGCGTAGCCGAGCGTACGGGCCTGCGCTTCCTCGCCGTACTCGCTTTCTAGACCACGCAGATTCTCGACCGCGCTGTCCCAACTAGGATCACTGTGAAACAGATCAGCTACGTCGCCCACGGACACAAGTTAGCGATGGTTGCTCGCGCAGCGACGCCCTTTGGCTGGTGCAGCCTGCCCACGTGCGGTGAGGCCTGGCACTGTTCGGCATCGGGCAGGGTGACTGCATTACGCCGTCGACTTCATCCCGTGGTAGATCAGTGGCACCAACTCACCAAGTAGCTTCTGGGAAAGCTTCGGGGTGCCATCGTGCTACTGATCATGCTCAGCTGCGTATTTCCAGCGTGTGAGCATCAGCCATGCGGCAGGTTGTCGGGCGAGTTTTCGCCGCTTATTGCCAACGCTTCGAGCCCGGAAGGCATGGTCACCACAAACCCGAACCGAACCCGAGACCCTTTCGGAACTCCGCGACGTCGCTGTAGCTGACTGCCGTCGAGCTAACGATTCGTCACCATCGCCGTGCGGATGCCTGTGACCTTGCGGCCAGCGTTGTTAGCCAACGATAGTCTGTGGTCTGATGGAAAAGGCTAACGCCCGTAGCTGGGGCGAACGATGCCAGCAACTAGCGGGAGGCTGATGACGAACCAGCATGCCGTGAGGGTCACTCACGGTGGTTCCGGGCTGTCAAAACGAGAGCGGCACCGTCGCTCGACGAGATGGCGTGCGGCGTGAGTCGCTTGGCGGTGTGGTGGCGCCAACCCGACCATTACGACTGGCTCACGGGCTATCTGGCGTCGCGGGATTTGCACACGTTCGTCCGTTTGTCCGTCGCCGCAATAACCGCCACGTTCAGTGCGATCACACTGGCCATGACGTGGAGTCCCGCTGGTCCCGACCGCGCGGTGACGTACATCGCAGTGCTGCTGTCAGTGGTGTGGTGCATGGCGCTGGCTTTGCTCTGGGCGCGCCGGTGGCCGACGCGACGGCAATCGATCTGTTATGCCGTTACGGTCGTTGCCTGTATTGCCGTTGTCTGCCTGAGTTACTCTGACGCGTTATTCGGCCTGATCGCATGTATGGCGTTCGCCGTGCTGGCTGGATATGTCGCCTTCTTCCATAGGGCTACTCTTCTGCTCCTGACCCTGGCCGTCGCAGCAGCCACGACACTGGCCTTGGCGATCAAGCTGTCCGCCAGTAGCGGCGACGTTGTTGGAGCCGCCTGCGTCTTTGTGGGAATTACTGTCGTAATGGTCGCTGTGCCGTTCGTCAGCCATACGCTGGTGCATTTCCTCGGTATCGACGTGATGGACTCCGATGTCGACCCGCTGTGCGGAGTGCTCAATCGGCGCGGGTTTTATCGTTCGGCCGGTCATCTGGTGGCCGCGCACACACTTGCCGCCGACCGGTGTCTCGCCGTGACGATGGTCGATCTGGACCACTTCAAGAACGTCAATGACACATATGGCCACCCGTCAGGCGACAGGGCCCTGATCGCGGTTGGCAATGTCCTTCGTCACCACAGCGGCGACAGTGCGGTCGTCGCGCGCGTGGGGGGCGAGGAATTCTGCATCGCCGATATCGTGAGCGACGATCAGATCAACGGGTGGGCCGAAGCTGTGCGAAACGCCGTCGCGGCCATGCCGTTCGGCATCACCGCCAGCCTGGGAGTCGCCCGCCTTCCTCTGAAGTCCGTCTCAGTCCTCGGCTGCGAGACGATCGACGATCTGATCGCCATCGCCGATGCCGCAATGTATGAGGCGAAACGCTCCGGCGGCAACCAGATCCGGGAGGTTACCGCGACGTAGCATCGAGAGGCGGCCGGAACATGCGGTTGCTGCCGATACGGCGCGATGTTCCGGCGGGCGATCGACGAACGCGGTTCAGGCCGATTTCCTGAACTCCACGGCCTGCTGGATCGCCTGCACGGCCTCGGTTATGTCGGCGACAGGGTCAATCCGGTATTCGGTGGAGTAGCCGAATTTGCTTGGGGCGTCTGCCAGGTCCATCAGATTGTCGGTCTCCACTACCGCGAACCCACCCGTGCCGTCGAGCTTGCCGACGAATTGGTGGAACCTCATGCTGGCGGGTGGCGTCCACTTCGCAAAAACTTCTAGCGCGCGCTCGATGCCCGCTTCATTTTCGGCTAGCGGAGCCGTTCCTGCGACTGGGACCCGCTTCCGCGCTGGCGTCACTTCCGGGCGCAGCCACCCAATCGGGGCCTACCCGACTGGGATTTCTACTCAGCGTCCTCTAGTCGCTGACGATGTGGACTGATCCGCCACACCGCCCCTGATCGCAGCTTTTTTGGCGTCGCTATGAATTTGACGGACCTACGCAACAGCACCATCGCTCAGGCTTTCCGGCTAGGTCGCCAAGACCGTCGACGACATCACGTGTGTTCGTTGGGGACTTTGGCCTCTTACACCAGGACGCTCGGCGAAGAAACGATGAGGACACGACAGCAGACCCCCATGTCGGAGGACATCGTGATCGAGGCGCTGACGAACTTTCCCGACAACATCACAGCGTTTGCGTGCCATGGGCATCTGACGAAGGCCGATTACGAAACGGTGCTGATACCGCACATCGAAGACAAGCTGAATCGGCATAAAAAGCTGCGGGCCTACACCGAGGTCGCGCCTGATTTCGTCGGGGTCGATCCCGGCTTTGTCTGGGAGGATACGAAGTTCGGCTTCAGTCACCTCTTCGACTGGGAGCGCGCCGCGCTAGTCACTGACGTGGAATGGATGAGTCGGGCGACGAAATTCCTGGCGTTCTTGATGCCTGTGGAGTTGCGCGTGTTCCCGACCGCTGAAGCCGACAAAGCGCGCGAGTGGATTGTTGAAGGAAGGCCCAGCCAGGCATGTCCTCGCTGAGGAAAGCAGAGCGGCGTCAGACACCAGCAGCATCGAAGGAGGCCCGCCCTCAATGGCGGAGCCACACGGTAAGCGCTTTCGAAGAGCAGAACTGAGCAGTTTCAGTGAGCACGATCAGCGGGCCGTGTCCTCAGGCTCGGGCACGTCTTCCTCCACCCAACCCCAGCGCGTCGGGCTAATGGTCAACTTCGACCCTTCCTCGTGCCAAATCTCGAGTGCGCCGCCTTCGATCACCTTGTACCTGTCCCCGTCGCCAAACTCGTCGAACGGTTCGGACTTGTACCCATAGACCTTGAATCCCACAGCGGAGACTCTACGAGGCTGGGCACGGCTCACCCGGTGGGCAGAGCGGAGGCGGGAGGTGCTGCGCTCGCCGCGCCGGAACCCAGCCCTACGACGGCCAAACCCAAACCACAGGCGACAGAGGCTGCTGCCACTCGTCTCTTCAGGTTCATCGCGCAACTCCGTGTCTGAAAATAGACGGCTGACCCGGGTCCGCCGGGCCTAAGGACCCTAGCCGGGGGTCTGCGCGGGGGCGAAGCCTCGGGCGCGGGAGCCTCGTGTCCGTCGAAACCGCCGAACGAGAGTAGGTGGCAGTCAGGTGAGCCGTGTACCGGTGCCCGAATCAGGGATGTCCCCGACGCCCCCGATTGCTCGCTCGCCGC
>JARLGS010000344.1 GCA_031292695.1 Mycobacterium sp.
CCCCATCGAGGGGGTGCCGAGCGCTGGGGGTTATTTTTGGTGTAAAACCGGGGGGGGCGGGGGGGGGCCCCAGCCCCCCGGCCCCCCCCCCCCGGGGCGCCCCCGGCACTCCGACGCCGACTATGGCGACGACGACCTGGATGCCTACAACGCCATGCTGCGCGAACTGGCGCGCAACCGCGGCCAGCAGTAACAATGCCGCGGCAGGGCAGACCAAGCCGCCGACTCAGCGACCGAAGTTACGCAGGCGCAAGCTGTTCGACACCACAAAGAACGACGAAAAGGCCATCGCCGCGCCCGCGATCAGCGGGTTGAGCAGGCCGGCCGCCGCCACCGGGATGGCGGCGATGTTGTAGCCGAATGCCCACACCAGGTTGATCTGGATGGTGCGCATGGTCGCTTTGGCCAGGTCCAGAGCCTGGGGCACCGAATCCAGGCTGTCCCGAACCAGGATGATGTCGGCCGCGCCGATCGCGACGTCAGTGCCTCGGCCGATCGCCAGGCCCAGATCCGAGCAGGCCAGCGCCGGCCCGTCGTTGATGCCGTCCCCCACCATGGCCACCATGCGACCGCGATCGCGCAGCTGCTGGATGACGTCCACCTTGCCCTCCGGCAGCACATCGGCGATGACGTCTTCGATACCCACAGCGGTGCCCACCGCAGCGGCTGCGGCGGGGTTGTCGCCAGTCAGCAGAATGGTCTTCAGCCCGCGCTCATGCAGCGCCGCAATGGCGCCCGCCGCCGATTCCCGGACCGCGTCGGCCACCGCGACGGCGCCCCGGAGCTGGTCGTCAACTGCCACGAAAACCACTGTCTCACCACGTGATTCGGCGTTGCGGCGAGCCTCGGCGAGTGCCACCGGCACCGCGGCCCGGCCAGCAACCCAGGACGGTTTACCGATCCGCACCTGTCGCTCCCCCACCGTGCCGACCACACCGCGGCCCGGGGTGGCCTGAAAATCGGTGACCGCGTCGTGCTCGGGCGCCGCCGTGGTGATGGCCACCGCGACCGCGTGTTCGGAAGCCGATTCCACTGCCGCGGCGAGTGCCAGCACCTCCTCGCACGACCAACCGTCAGCAGCGGTGACCGCGGTGACAGCCAAGTGCCCCGTGGTCAGGGTGCCCGTTTTGTCGAAGACGACGGTATCCACCGCCCGGATCGCTTCCAGGGACCGATGTCCCTTCAGGAAGATGCCGAGTTGGGCGCCCCGTCCGGACGCCACCATCATCGCGGTGGGAGTGGCCAGGCCCAGCGCACACGGACACGCGATGACCAAGACCGCCAGCGCGGCGGCGAACACCTTGTCCGGACCGGCACCCGCCACCGCCCAACCCAACGCGGTCAGCGCGGCGATGGCGAAAACGCACGGCACGAACACCGAGGCGATGCGGTCGGCCAGGCGCTGCGACTCGGCCTTCTGGGCCTGCGCTTCCTCGACCAACCGCACCATGCCGGCGAACTGGGTATCTGAACCCACAGCCGCCGCCTCAACCACCAGCCGGCCGTCGAGCACGATCGTCCCGCCGATGACGCTGCTGCCGGGTGTGGCCCGAACCGGCTTCGCCTCGCCGGTCATGACGCTGGTGTCGACCGCGGCGGAGCCCTCCACCACCAGTCCGTCGGCGGCAATCGTCTGCCCGGGGCGCACCACGAATTTCTGCTGTTCGGCGAGTTCCTCGGCCGGGATCACCATCTCGGTTCCGTCGGACAGCAGGATCGAGACATTCTTGGCGCTCAGCGCCGCGAGCGCGCGCAGCGCGCTGCCCGCCTTGGATTTGGCGCGGGCCTCGAAATAGCGGCCGGCCAGGACAAACACCGTGACGCCCGCGGCGACCTCGAAGTAGATCGCGTCGCTGCCGACCAGGGCCTGCCAGATGCCGGTGGTTCGCGTCGCATGGTGTCCCACAAACACCGTGTAGAGCGACCACACCGTGGCAGCCGTGACACCGACTGAGATCAGCGTCTCCATGGAGACCGCGCGGTTGCGGGCGTTGCGCAACGCCACGCGGTGGAACGGCCAGGCGGCCCAGGTGACGACTGGCAGGGCCAGCGCGGTGAGCACCCATTGCCATCCGGCGATACGGGTGCTGGGGACCACGGCGAACATCACCGACAGATCGGCGAGCGGGACGAACAACACTGCGGCCACCAGCAGCCGGCGCAGCAGGTACCGCGCGTGGGACAGGTCTTCGTCGCGATGGTCCCCGGTGGCCACCCCGGATCGGGGCTCGGCTTCACAGCCGGCCTTGCGCACCGCGTCACACAGATCGGAATCGGGGACGTCTGGGAGCGCGTCGACCGTTGCCACGCGCGTGCCGAAGTTCACCGAGGCCCGGACGCCAGGCAGCTTGTTGAGCGTCCGCTCGACCCGCACGGCGCAGGAGCCGCACGACATGCCGGACACGTCGAGCTGGACCCGACGCGCGCCAGCAGTGTCGTCCGCGGCTGCGGCAGCGTCGACCGCGCTGCCAACCACTGAGGCCGTCATCATCCTCCTAATTGTCCCCATTGTTCCAGCGCTGCGCAGGCCACCCAAATCAATGGTCGGACGTGCCCGGCTGTGAGTTCCCGGCGACCGTCACATATGGTCGGGCCGTGAACAGCCGCGGCGACGACGACGAAGTTACCCGCCTGGCGCTGGCGGCCGGCCGGGGCGATCGCGCCGCATTGGAGCAGTTCATCAAGGCTACTCAGCGCGATGTCTGGCGCACCGTCGCCTATCTCGATGAGCCCGGCAGCGCCGACGACCTGACCCAGGAAACCTACTTGCGAGCCCTGGGCGCACTGCCCCGGTTCCGCGGCCGGTCGACCGCCCGCACCTGGCTCCTGTCGATCGCGCGCAGGGTCGTGGTGGACCACATCCGGCGCAAGCAGTGCCGGCCGCGCAGCAGCTCCGCGGTCGAACCCGAGACCATCGTGGACATGCACCAGCCGACCGCCCGGTTCGAGGACATCGTCGAAATCCGGATGCTGCTCGACGGCGTGGATTCCGACCGCCGGGAGGCTCTGCTGTTGACGCAGGTGCTGGGCCTCTCGTACGCGGAGGCTGCGGAAATCTGCGGCTGCCCGGTCGGCACCATTCGCTCCCGGGTGGCGCGGGCCCGCGACGACCTGCTCCGGGCCGGAAACCAGGACCAGAGCGCCGGCTGAGCGGATCCACGCGGCGTGGAACCCGCGCCGCCGTTCGTCCGACCAACTCTGCGACGGAGTTCTGCAACACGGAACGGAGTTGGGCTTGTCCACCCGCCACGCCATGGACCTTGAGCACACCCTGAGCGCCATCCAGCGACGGGTGTTCGACGAGGTCTGGATCGGCTCTGCGCGCCACCGCGCCACGGCAGCCGCACTCGTCGTGCTCGGCCTGGCTGGCGGCATCTGCTGGTTCGAAACCGGTCGGTGGGTGCCGAAGGTCGTCGCCGTGCTGTTCGCACTGGCCGCGACGGCATCGGCAGTGGCCTTGTGGCGCAAACGCTTTCGCGGATGTTGTGCGGCACTGTTCCTGTCCGGCAAGGCCACCGCGGCCGGCTTCGGCGCGGTGTGGTGGTGCCAGACGTCTCCGGCCCGTGTGGCGGTATGGTGGCCGCTGGCCGGCTTCGCTGCGGCAGCGATCCTGACCGCCTGCTGGCTCGGTGTGGTGCTGGCGCCACTGGAGCGCTCCCAACCCGACATGCGGGCCACGTTCTCCACCCGCGGCTGAATATTTCTCCGGAGCCGCCGGGAACCAAACGCCGGTTCCGAACGACTATGACACCGTGATCGACGATCCCGCGCTGCGCTGGGCGCTGACCGCGGTGTTCGCGCTGTCCGCCGCGCTGTTCGCCGGTGTCAGGTTGCGCGCGGCACAGCAGCGGCGCGGCGTCTGGGCGCTGCACGCGCTGGCTGCGGTTGCCATGGTCGCGATGCTCTGGCCAGTGGGCATGCGTATTTCGCCGCTGGTCTACGTACTGATATTCACCGCATGTGCGCTGTACTTCGCCTACCTCGCGGTATTCGAGTCGGACCTGCCACACCCCGTCTACCACTGCACGATGATGGCCGCGATGGCCGCGATGGGCCTGCTGATGGCGCCGAATGCGGCGATGCCGGTGGCGACCGCAGACGCGCCGGCCGGATCATCAGCGCCGCATCCGGCGCACATGAATCACGCAGCGATGGCGCAGACGATGCACATGCAGAACCCGCAGTGGTTCGTCGTGGTGTGCACAGTCCTGGCCGCCGGCTTCGGCGCGGCCGGGTTGTGGTGGTTCTATCTATTGGTTCGAGGCCCTGGCCGGCCGTACGCAGACCTGCTGATGGCGGTCGGGATGAGCACCGCGTTCGCCGTCATGGCCGTCTGACACGATCCCCCTATGAGAGGAACAATCATGGCCAAACCGCTCTACACGGTCGCTGCTGCCACCGCTGCCGCCGTCTGCGCTGTCGCGCTGGCCGCACCGGCCGCGGCTCACGTCAAGGTGTCGGGCACCGATGCCACCCAGGGTGGCTGGGGTGTGCTGACCTTCCGGGTCCCGACCGAATCGGCCACCGCGACCACGACCGACCTGCTGGTCACGCTGCCCGACGATCACCCCATCATCTCAGTCGCCACTCAACAGAAACCCGGCTGGACGGCGACCGTCACCAAGAAAACGCTTGCCACCCCGCAGAAGGACGATGACGGTAACAACGTCACCGAATACATCGCGACCGTCGAGTGGAAAGCCGCCAACCCGCAGGCTGCGATTCCGCCGGGCCAGTTCGACACCTTCAGTATCTCGGCCGGTCCGCTGCCGAAGGAGGCCTCGATCTCGCTGCCGACCACGCAGACCTACAGCGACGGCACCGTGGTCAACTGGAACGAGAAGGCCGCCTCCGGACAGCCGGAGCCCGAACACCCCGCTCCGGTGTTGGCGTTGGCCGCTGGCAAAGAATCGATGCCTGGCATGGGTGACGCACCGGCCGCCAACGCGCCGACGGCGGCCACCAATGCCGCGCCGACGGCGGCCACCAGTGCCGCCCCGACCTGGCCCGAAGTGACCGCGCTGGCCGTGGCAGTGGTGGCACTACTCTTAGGCATCGCTAACCTGGCGTTGTTGCGACGAAAGAATTGAAATCGGTTGCAGCGCTGCTCGGAGTCTTGCTCGCGCTGGCGCTGCCCACTCTGACCGCGGCCCCGGCATATGCCCACGCCGTGCTGGTGTCCAGCGACCCGATCGACGGCGCCGCGCTGCCCGCCGGACCGGACCACGTCACGCTCACTTTCGACGAACCGGTGCGGATGATTCCCGGTGCGGTACAAGTGATTTCGGAATCCGGCAGTAAGATCGACCGAGGCGCGCGGCAGCATTCCGGCGGCACCACCATCGAACTGACGCTGCCGCCGCAGCTGCCACGCGGCACCTACACCGCGACCTGGCGGCTGATCTCCGCCGACGGCCACGAGGTGTCCGGCTCGGTGAGCTTCGGGGTGCAGCAGAGCCCGGACGCGCCGCCGCCCGCGGCAGCCGGCGGGGACACCTCGTTCGCCGCCGGTTCCGGTATCGCCCGCGGCCTCCGGTACGCCGGGATGGTGCTGGGCGTGGGCGTGCTGGCGGCG
>JARLGS010000345.1 GCA_031292695.1 Mycobacterium sp.
CCCAGCGTTCCGATCGAGGCACCCGACCGAGTCGCTCCACTCGCCGAAACCCCGCAGCGCAACGGGTTCGGCGCGCAACCCGCCGATGATCTCTCCGGCGCCCAGCTGCCGCAGCGCAACCCCGGCGCCAGCGGTATCGCCGGCACCGCGGAGGCACCGGCCGAACGGCCTGCGCAGGCCCCGACCGACACCTCGTCGTTCTTCGCCGCCCGACCCCAGACAACAGCTCCGGCAGCAACGCCGCCGGTGGCACCCCCGCCGCCGGCGCGCCCCGCCGCGCAACCGCAGCAGAGCACCGCCGGAAGTGAGGATGCCATCTATCAGAAGATGCTCTCGGAATGGCTGATCGACGACCCCACCCAATTGGCGCACAGCACCGACCTGGACTGGAAGACGGTGTGGGACCAGGGATGGTCGGCCGCGGCGGCCGCCCAGGACGCGCCGGTCGCTGAGCACACCGATGCGGGTCTGCCGGTCCGGCAGCCCGGTGCCCGACTGATCCCGGGTGCGCCCGACGAGGACACCGAGCCACCGGACGAGGGACTGCCGTTGCGTGACCCGGCCGCCGTGCGGGCCAGCCTCGGCGGCCATTTCGGCGGCGTCCACGCCGGTCGGTCGCAGATCCGGGACACCGGGGGACGGTGATGACACGTACAAGCCACCGGGAGTCACTGGACTGGCTGGTCACGAAGTTCGCCGACGAGGTGTCCGGGGTGTCGCACGCCATCCTGGTATCGGCCGACGGACTCTTGATGGCGGCCAGTTCCAGGATGCCGACCGAACGCGCCGACCAGCTCGCCGCTGTCGCGTCCGGCCTGGCCAGCCTCGCCAACGGCGCATCTCAACTGTTCGACGGCGGGCATGTGCTGCAGTCGGTGGTCGAGATGGAGCACGGCTATCTGCTGCTGATGCGGGTCGGCGACGGCTCCAACCTCGCGACACTGGCCACCCGGTCTTGCGACATCGGCCAGATCGGCTACGAGATGGCGATCCTGGTGGAGCGGGTCGGCACGGTCGTTCAATCCGCGCGCCGGACGCGCTCATAGGCCAGAGGATCAGCGATGGACCCGACACTTGACGACTGGGACGCCTTCCGGGCGGAACAGCCCAGCCTGGTGCGGCCGTACACGCTGACCGCAGGGCGGACCAGCACCGAGGTCGAGCTGCCGCTCGAGGCGCCGATCTACCCGCTGGTGACCGCGCCGGCGTCAAGCTGGCCCGGCAACGATGTCCGCGCCGAGATCGTCAAGCTCGGATTCACCCGGCCGTCGGTGGCCGAGGTGGCGGCAAAGTTAGCAATACCACTCGGTGTTGCGCGTGTGCTGATCGGCGACCTCGTCACGCAGGGTTATCTTCAAGTGCACGCCACACTCGGCACATCGACCAGTGTCGACGACCGGCGGGACTTGATAGGGAGGACACTGCGTGGGCTTCGGGCTCTCTGACCAGCCTCCGGCCTCGGCCGGGCGCTCAGATGGGCATACCCCCGCGTCGACGAAGATCGTCATCTCGGGCGGGTTCGGTGCCGGTAAGACGACGTTCGTCGGCGCCGTCTCGGAGATCATGCCGTTGCGCACCGAGGCGATCGTCACCAACGCCTCGGCCGGACTCGACGCGCTGGCCGGTACGCCCGACAAGAACACCACGACGGTGGCCATGGACTTCGGCCGCATCACCCTCGCCGACGACCTGGTGCTGTATCTGTTCGGCACGCCGGGGCAGCGCCGGTTCTGGTTCATGTGGGACGACCTGGTGCGCGGCGCGATCGGCGCGATCGTCCTCGTCGATGTGCGGCGGCTGCAGGACAGCTTTGCCGCGGTCGACTTCTTCGAGGCGCGAGGCCTACCGTTCATCGTTGCGGTCAACGAATTCGAGGGTGCGCCAAGGCATCCCGGACATGCGGTTCGCAAGGCGCTGGCGTTGCCCGATCACATCCCAGTGATCGGCGTCGACGCGCGGCAGCGGCAATCGGCGCGCGACGCGCTAATCGCCGTCACCGAATACGCCTTGATGAACCTGGGCGCTCCGGCCTAACGGCTCAGGTCCCACTGGCCGTAGTCGGCGGCGAGGATGTCGTCCTCGTCGACGTGGATGTCGCCGATCATGGTGCCCGGGTCGGACGCGGTCACCACGGTCGACTGGTACAGCACCGCCATCGGCGCGCGGGCGCCGCCTGACCAGGCGCGCGTCTGCCAGGCCCAGCGGCGTCCGGGGCTGGTGGAATGGCCGATGACGTCGTCGTCGGTGGCCCAGGTGACCTGCCGCGCGCCGCCATAGATGCCGGTACGGGCAGCGCCCAACACCGAGTTGACGCCCTTGAACCATTGCAGCGCAACGTTTTTCCAGGCGTCGGCGGGGATGTCCTCGTCGACGCTGAAGAAGATGGGGGCGGTATCCGGGCCGCCGGCCGCGCCGTGCAGCCGAAGGGCGGTGCGGGCATCGGCCACCCCGCCGTCGAAGCCCCGGGTGAAGTCCGACGGGCTGTTCACCCACCCCGGCTTGCCGTACTGATAGACGCTGACCACATGCAGGCCCGCGGCGCGCAGCGCGTCGGCGTAATCGCGGGTGACCGGCTTGAAATCGAAGGTCGCACCCGGCCGCAACTCGGACACGTAGACGATGACCCCGGCATAGCCCGCTGCCGCGACCTGATCCACGGGCACCAGTCGGTCGGCGAAATCGATGAGTTTGCCGTTGTCGGCGTTGGCTCTGGGCGCGGTCAGTGACGCGGCCAGTCCGGCGGCTGTGACAGTCAGTCCTGCGGCTGTGACAGTGAGGAATCCGCGTCTCGACACGTGGTCAGCGCGGCGTGCCGATGCGGCCATCGGGCTATCGTACGGAGCCGTGACGGTTCCCGACGAGCACTGGCAGGACACAGAATTCACCGGAGTCGTCTTTCGCGACGAACGCGACGCCGATCTGAGTCGGTTGCGCACCGAGCGGGTGGTGTTCACCGACTGCGACTTCAGCGGAGTCGACCTGACCGAGTCGGAGCACACCGGCTCGGCGTTCCGGAACTGCACTTTCCGGCGGACCATGCTGGCGCACAGCACCTTCCGGCACTGCACCTTGCTGGGGTCGACGTTCACCGAGTGCTCGCTTCGGCCCATCACCATGGTCGAGGTCGACCTGCGCCTCGCAGTCCTGGCCGGCTGTGACCTGCGTTCGGTGGATCTGACCGACTGCCGGCTGGCCGAGGCCTCACTGGTCGGCGCCGACTTGCGCAAGGCCGTGCTGCGTGCCGCCGATCTGCGCGGCGCCCGGGTGCAGAACGCCAGGTTCGAGCAGGCGGATCTGCGGGCCGCCCGGACCGATGCGACGTTCTGGACCACCGCCGGGGTACGGGGCGCGCGCATCGACGTCGACCAGGCGATCGCCTATGCCGTCGCCCACGGCTTGGACTTGTCTTCCTGACCGCCGAAACGGCATTCCAGCAGGAGAAGTGCGAGTAGCGGCCTGCTGGAATGCCGTTTCGGCGGAAAGCGCGGTCAGGACTTGAGGCGGATCCTCCAGCGCACGAAGCCGAGATAGCACGCCGAGAGCAGCACCAGGGCGCCGATGTCGAACAACCAGGAGCCGGTGGTGTGATGCCAGAACTTGTCATTGGGCAGCAGCGGCTCGGGCACCAATCTGGTCAGATCGATGGTCGATGACGACGACGCGAAACCCCAGCGCGCCGGGGTGACCCAGGACAACTGATCGAGGACCACCCGGCCGGTGACCGGAATCAAGCCGCCGGAGAACACCAACTGGCTCATCACCGCCACTACTAGCAACGGCATGATCTGCTCGGCAGATTTGGCCAAACCAGACAACGCCAGACCCGTCATGGCCGCAGCCACACAAGTCATCGAGATATCGACAAACATCTCGAGGTTGCGGCCGGGTATCACCGAACCACTGGTGACCGCGCCCGGACCCCAGCCTTTGCCGATGATCGTGATGGCCACCACGATTGAGGACTGGACGATAGCGAATGCGGTGAACACTGCAACCTTGGCCGTCAAGTACGCGGTGGTCGAGAGGCCGACGGCCTGTTCCCGACGGAAGATCGCCCGCTCACCGATCAGAGCGCGAATGGTCAGCGCGGTGCCCATGAAGATCGCGCCGACGTTCATCATCACCAGGATCTGGCCCGGTTCGCTCGGAGCGGCGCCAAAATCAGGTGGGCCGGCTGGAAGTGGTTTACCGAAGCCCACACTGGACTTGTTCGGGCCGCCACCGGGCACCGAAAGTGACAGCACACCCATGATGAACGGCAAGAACAGCAGGAAAGCGCTGTAGGCGCGGTCAGCCACGACCAGCCTCACCTGTCGTCGGGCGATGGTGGAGAACTGCCGCCACAGGCTGGTCTTCGCCGGCTTACCGAGGTCGGTTGCCTCAGCGGCGGCGGGCACCGGGGGAGTCGGCCCAGTGCGCTCCAGGAACTTGCGGTGGGCCTCGTCGGGATCTCCGGCGACCGACGAGAAAATGTCGGCCCAGTTGGTGGTGCCCAGCGCCGGACCGATCTGGCTCGGCGGGCCGCAGAATGCCGTCATGCCGCCAGGTGCCAACAGCAGCACCTGATCGCAGACGTCCAGGTAGGTCAGTGAGTGCGTGACCACCAAAACCACACGACCGGCGTCGGCCAGGTCCCGCAGCATCGTCATCACCTGGCGGTCCAGCGCCGGATCCAGGCCCGACGTCGGCTCATCCAGGATCAGCAACGACGGCCCGGTCAGCAGTTCGAGAGCGACCGACGCACGCTTGCGCTGACCGCCGGAGAGCTTGTCCACCCGGGTGTCCAGGTGTTTCGTCATCTCGAGCTCTTCGAGCACCTGCATGACGACCTGCTCGCGGTCTTCCTTCGTGGTGTCCGGGGGCAGCCGCAGCTCGGCGGCGTACATCAGGGCTTGCCGGACGGTCAACTCACCGTGTACCACGTCGTCCTGCGGCACCATGCCGATTCGGGAACGCAGCGAGGCGTACTCGGCGTGGATGTCGTGGCCCTCGAAGGTGACGGTGCCGCTGGTCGGGTGCGTGAGGCCGGCGACCTGCTTGGAGAACGTCGACTTGCCCGCGCCGGACGGACCGATCACCGCGGTCAGCGTGCCGGGCCGGGCATCCAGCGAGATGTTGTTCAGCAGGGTCTTATTGCCCTCGATGGTCCAGGTCAGG
>JARLGS010000346.1 GCA_031292695.1 Mycobacterium sp.
AGCACGCGATCGACACCTACGCCAGCCCCACCCTCGAGGGCATTGCCAGCGTGATGAGTGTGATCAGGCCCGGTAAGAATTCGCACAAAGTGGTCGCGATGGCCAGCAACCGCACTTACGGGTTGAACAGCGAAGCCGGCGAGACGATGCGAGCCCAGCCGTTTTCGCTGGTCGGCGACGGCGCGGGGTCCATCTTCAAAATCTTCACCACCGCCGCCGCGATGCAGATGGGCATGGGTATCAACGCCCAACTCGACGTGCCGGCCAGGTTCCAGGCCAAGGGCATGGGAAGCGGCGGCGCGAAGGGATGCCCCAAAGAGACATGGTGCGTCATCAATGCCGGCAACTATCGCGGGTCGATGAACGTGACCGATGCGCTGGCCACCTCGCCCAACACCGCTTTCGCCAAGCTGATCCAGCAGGTGGGCGTGCCCCGCACGGTGGACATGGCCATCAAACTGGGCCTGCGGTCCTACGCCGATCCCGGCACGGCCAGGACGTACAACCCGGACAGCAACGAAAGCCTGGCCGACTTCGTCAAGCGGCAGAACATCGGTTCGTTCACCCTGGGGCCCATCGAGCTGAATGCGCTGGAGTTGTCGAATGTCGCGGCGACGCTGGCCTCCGGCGGTGTGTGGTGCCCGCCGAACCCGATCGACAAGCTGATCGACCGCAACGGCAACGAGGTCGCCGTGACCACCGAAACCTGCGACCAGGTGGTGCCCGAGGGGCTGGCGAACACCCTGGCCAACGCGATGAGCAAGGACGCGGTGGGCAGCGGCACGGCGGCGGGCTCGGCCGGGGCGGCGGGCTGGGACCTGCCGGTGTCCGGCAAGACCGGCACCACCGAAGCGCACCGCTCGTCCGGCTTCGTGGGGTTCACCAGCCACTACGCGGCGGCGAACTACATCTACGACGACTCGACCCACCCGACGGACTTGTGTTCTTCCCCGCTGCGCCATTGCGGCGAGGGTGACCTCTACGGCGGTAACGAGCCGGCGCGGACCTGGTTCACCGCAATGAAGCCGATCGCCACCACCTTCGGGCCGGTGCAGTTGCCGCCCACCGACCCCCGCTACGTCGACGGCTCACCCGCCTCACGGGTGCCGAGCGTCGCCGGGCTGAAGGTGGACGCGGCCCGCCAACGGCTCAAGGACGCGGGCTTCCAAGTCGCCGACCAGACCAATTCCGTCAACAGCAGCGCGGAGATGGGTGAGGTGGTCGGGACCACGCCCAGCGGCCAGACGATCCCGGGCTCCATCATCACGATTCAGGTGAGTAACGGGATCCCGCCGGCGCCTCCGCCGCCGCCGGAAGGTGCGCCGGGTGCGCCGGGTGCGCCTGGTGGACCCCCGGCGCCGGTCGGGTCACAGGTGGTGGAGATTCCGGGGCTGCCGCCCATCACCATTCCGCTGCTGCCGCCACCGCCGCCGCCCGGGCAGCCGCCACCGTAGGCCCCGCGGCGCAATCCCGTCTCATCTCGAGAGAGTCTCCCGGCATCCGCCGTCAGGGAGTGCGCGGCGCAATCCGCCACTATCTACTGTGGCGCACGGAATACGCTGCCAATCCGCGACCGGCAGTAGGCTTTCTGCATGGCTGATGTTTTGCCCGTCCTGGTACGCACCGGCGCCGCCGCGCTCGGCTCGGCCATCGCCGGCATCGGTTACGCCGCGGTCGTCGAGCGCAACGCCTTCGTGCTGCGCGAGATAACAATGCCCGTCCTGACGCCGGGTTCCAAGCCGCTGCGCGTGCTGCATATCAGCGACCTCCACATGACGCCCGAGCAGCGCCGCAAGCAGGTCTGGCTGCGCGAGCTGGCCGCCTGGGAGCCCGACCTGGTGGTCAACACCGGCGACAACCTGGCGCACCCCAAGGCGGTGCCTGCGGTCGTCCAGGCCCTCGGTGACCTGCTGTCGCGGCCGGGTGTGTTCGTCTTCGGCAGCAACGACTACTTCGGGCCGCGTCTGAAGAACCCGCTGAACTACCTGACCAACCCGTCGCACCGCGTCCGCGGCGAGCCGTTGCCCTGGCAGGATCTGCGGGCCGCGTTCACCGAGCGGGGCTGGCTTGACCTCACCCACACCCGCCGCGAGTTCGAGGTCGCCGGCCTGCAGGTCGCCGCCGCGGGTGTGGACGACCCGCACATCGACCGCGACCGGTACGACACCATCGCGGGTCCGGCCAGCCCGGCCGCCAACCTGCGGCTGGGCCTGGTGCATTCCCCGGAGCCGCGGGTGCTGGATCGCTTCGCCGCCGACGGGTACCAGCTGGTGATGGCCGGGCACACCCACGGCGGACAGGTGTGTCTGCCGTTTTACGGGGCGTTGGTGACCAACTGCGGCCTGGACCGGTCCCGGGCTAAGGGTCCGTCTCGCTGGGGCGCCAACATGCGGCTGCACGTCTCCGCCGGAATAGGCACCTCCCCGTTCGCGCCGGTGCGATTCTGCTGCAGGCCGGAAGCCACCCTGCTGACGCTGATCGCCACCCCGATCGGTGGCCGCGGCGCGACCAGCGACCTGAGCCGTTCGCAGCCCACCGCATCGGTGCGTTGAGCGGTCGGGCCGGATCGCCGCCCATGCGCGAAGCTACCGCGATTTGGTCAGCCGGCGGGCCGGTGCGATAGGCTGTCGTGGCTTCAGGCGGGGTGTGGCGCAGCTTGGTAGCGCGCTTCGTTCGGGACGAAGAGGCCGTGGGTTCGAATCCCGCCACCCCGACTCGTATCAGAGCAGTTCACAGGGCATTTTCTACGAAAGTAGAAGGTGCCCCTTCTCTATTTCCGTCCGCATCTCTCGTCGCCGTTGACCAACGCGGCTGGCGTTCGTCACCTTTTATGCGACGGGCAGGGAAGAACCACAGGCTGGCGGAAGAGTGATCTCGGCCACACTCGAAGCCTGTCTGAGCAGCTGGCGTGCGTCAGGGCCATGTCGGGATTGCTGACTACCATCGAGGGACGTGGCTCAGCGCACGGTCCGGTGAGATTTGCGGCGGAGTCTCGTTCATTACACCTCGGAATCGATGGAGGCCTGATGGCCGTAGAGGGACAGCGACGCAACCGGCGGGCCGGTGTCGAGGACCGGTGGAAGAAGTCCGACGGAACACCGTCAGCCAACGCACACAAGGGCAAACGCTGGCGCGCCCGCTACGTCGACGACGGCAGCCGGAGAAATTGCCGTCGACGGGCTGGTGGCACACGGCGATACCGGATCGCCAGCGCCAATGCCCGCGACCGTTATGGGGCCACCTACGCGCTGCGCCAAGAGTGATCGCGGCTCCGGCTTCGACGATGCCGTGTTCGAGCAGTTGCTCGATTCGTCCGGCATCGTGCCAGATCGCGCGGGCATCGCGATCAGGCGCTCCGCCTGACGGAAGGTCGAAGTCCTCGGGTTCGCCGTCGGTGATCACGCCGGTGGCAGTGAATCTCTTCTTCGGGTACTTCAGTTCAAGAGCAATCTTGAGATCGCCGAGGACGGCCATGATATCGATCTCGGGGTGCCTTGTTCCCCAAAGCAACTCGGGCAACGGTATGCGCCGCTCCAGGCGCACCCGTTGGACACCGCGATCGATCATGACTCTGCTCAAAGCCAGCTGGAAGTCGATCTCCGAATGGAAGATCGGTCAAGACAGTGCTAGATCCGTCAACCACGCCGCGACGTGGTCGCTGAGCCGCCCGCTGTCCGAAGCGTCAGGCATGGCGGCGATCCTATCTACATCGGCCAGGAATCGGCGAGCACCCCATGTGCATGGGAGAATGCCTAGAGACAACTGAATCGGCAGCCGGTGCACCCTCAGCGGAATCTGCGATGAGCGTGCACATCTGATGAGGTCGGCGGATTTCTAGGTCGACCCGCACGCAGGGGTGCTGCCAGAGAAACGGCGCAGCAGCGGATCGTTATGCGCTGGCCGTGATTAACCACTGCTTGATGTCGTGGCGTGTTCGTGGCGCAGAGATGGCTCGGGCCATCGGATCTCGCGAGGCCCCGCAACGTACCGAAGTACCACGAAGTACCGCAGAACACCACGCTCTTCTCTGTGCTGCGGCGCTGGGCGTCGTCCCGGGAGACTGAGACCACGACCAACATGGCTAATGTCGGGTCAAGGAGAAAATCTTGTGACCGTGCCTCAGATGGCTCCCGCCCGCACCGATCAGATCATGGACTTGGTGCAGCTGGCCGTACCGGTGAATGGGTTTCATCTCGAACCCCGCTGCCGGGTCTGCCGGAACGACCAGATGCGGACAAAAGTCAACGGCTTGTTGGCCTCCGGAGCCAGCTACGCGATGATTCAGCGAGCTTTAGACGAATACAACGCCAGGTTCGACAAGCGGGACCAAGTCACCATCTATTCGATCCGTAACCACAGCGCGCGCCAGTTCCCGGTGCAGAACGTCGCCGCAGCCACCTACCGAGAAATTCTCGAGCGCCGGTCGAAGGAGAACGGCGTCGACTTTGTCGAAGGGGTGGCCACCGCGATTACGCCGATGGCCCTGTACGAGACAATCATGGTTAGGGGCTACCAGAATCTGGTCGATCCCGACACGAAGATCGATGTGAACACGGCCATGACGGCGGCTGGTCGGCTTCAGTCTCTGATCGATTCCCGCGCGGGACAACCCGACATGGTCGACATGTTGGTCCAACTAAACCGGATCATCTCTGCAGTGAAATCGACCGTGCCGGAGTCAATGTGGCCGGAGATCGTGCGCAAGCTCAAGGGTGAGGACGAGGCCTCGGAGCCGCTGGAGAACCACGACGCCGACGTCTTCGACCCAGCCGATGATCCCTTCGACGATGAGTTAGACGATTTGGACGACTGAGGCTCTGCGGTTCCTGGATGCACGGCGAGGTGGGCAGGCTACAAGAACTCGATCGATAGCCTTCGAAGCAGATAGTCCACGCGCTCGAAGAGCAACACTCGTTTAGTTGCCCGCGAACCAAGCAGTAGTCACCGATCGCACTTGGGTCTGAAAGCCCGGTTGTTCGAATGTGACAGTCCACAGTGGGTTTGAGCGGTTGATCGGCTCGCTCTGGCTACCCGCGTCCCCGAGGACGGATGCCGTCAAATCTGCTCCGCAAGCGTAGAAAGGGACGTATCCGTCGTTGCGAGCACGTCGGGCCCCACCACTGATGTAGCGGCAATTAGTGCCGTTGTCGAGCATGAGCGCGAAGGTTCCGGCGTTGTAAGGGCCGGACCGGCCGGGCGTTGATCTGCCGGAGCCGGTGTTGAGCGAGTGCCCGTGGGGCCCTCAGGCGATCTAGCATCTGTTGGTCGTTTCGAAAACGTCACGTAAACGTCGCCGGCTAGGCAGAAGATTAGCGCGACGATGCCGAGGTAGACCTCTGTGATCATCATCGGTTCCTTTGCTTGTTGTCGGCCCCGGGTGGTCCGCTCGCGTAGGTATGACGGATATTGACGTTCAGCCCTCGTGCCAGTCGGCGACATCGCGGATATGGCCCGAGGGGAAGGACGGAGTTGAGTTCGGGCCTGGTGCGGTCATCGTCTGGCGACTGGATCGGCTGGGTCGCAATATGCGCGGCATCATCAACACGCTGCACGAGCTGACCGAGCGGGGGGTGACGCTACGGTCGCTCCATGATGGTGTTGATACCTCGACCAGCACTGGCCGGATGGTCGCCGGGATCCTGATGTCCATCGCTGAGTACGAGCGTGAGTTAGTCCGGGAGCGCACCGTCCTGAAGCTGGAGCACGCCCGGAAGTCTGGCCGGAAGTTCGGTCAGCCCGCCAAGTGTCAATGGCCAAGTAGAAGTCCCCGCTGGTGGCCAGATAAAAGTACCCACCCCGTGCGGTGATTCTTAGGTTTGTTGTGGGTTCTCCTTTCGGTGTTGGGCGTCCTTCATGCGGTAGGACTGGCCGTCGGTGATGACGAC
>JARLGS010000347.1 GCA_031292695.1 Mycobacterium sp.
CTGGTCAGCGGGGCCAACGTGGTGCTGGCGACGCCGACCGGCTCGGGCAAGTCGCTGGTGGCCACCGGCGGGGTGTATTTCGCCTTGGCGGCGAACCGGCGCAGCTACTACACCGCACCGATCAAGGCATTGGTCAGTGAGAAGTTCTTCGCCCTGTGCGACGTATTCGGCGCCGCAAACGTCGGCATGCTCACGGGGGACGCGGCGGTCAACGCCGGGGCGCCGATCATCGCGTGCACGGCCGAGATCCTCGCGAACATCGCACTGCGCGAGGGCGCCCAGGCGGACATCGGGCTGGTGGTGATGGACGAGTTCCATTTCTACGGCGACCCCGACCGCGGTTGGGCCTGGCAGGTGCCGCTGTTGGAGTTGCCCAGAGCCCAGTTCCTGTTGATGTCTGCGACCCTCGGCGACGTGACCGTCCTCCGTGAGGACCTCACCCGGCGTACTGGACGACCGACGGCGCTGGTGGCCGGGGCCGAGCGACCGGTGCCGCTCTACTACAGCTACGCCACCACCGCGATGCACGAGACCATCGCCGACCTGCTGCAGACCAAGCAGTCGCCGATCTACGTCGTGCATTTCACCCAGGCCTCGGCGCTGGAGCGTGCGCAGGCGCTGATGAGCGTCAACGTGTGCACCAAGGAGGAGAAGGCGGCCATTGCCGACCACATCGGCGGCTTCCGCTTCACCACGGCGTTCGGTTCGACGTTGTCGCGGCTAGTTCGGCACGGCATCGGCGTTCACCACGCCGGCATGCTGCCCAAGTACCGGCGCCTGGTGGAACAACTGGCGCAGGCAGGACTGCTGAAGGTCATCTGCGGTACCGACACGCTCGGTGTCGGCATCAACGTGCGGATCCGCACCGTGGTGTTCTCGGCGCTGTCCAAGTACGACGGCACCCGCACCCGGTTGCTCAACGCCCGCGAGTTCCACCAGATCGCCGGCCGGGCCGGGCGGGCCGGCTACGACACCGCAGGAACCGTCGTCGTGCAGGCCCCCGAGCACGAGGTGGAGAACCTCAAGCAGTTCGCCAAGGTCGCCGACGATCCGAAGAAGCGCCGAAAGCTGGTGCGCCGCAAAGCTCCCGAGGGCATGGTGCCCTGGGGAGAGAACACCATGACGCGTCTCGTCGACGCCGCGCCCGAAGCGCTCACGAGCAACATGCGGGTGTCCACGGCCATGATCCTCGATGTCGTCGACCGTCCCGGCGACCCGTGCCTGGCCATGCGCCGGCTGCTCGGCGAGAACCATGAGCCGCGCAAGCGGCAGCTGCGGCACATCCGCGAAGCAGTCGGCATCGCCCGCTCGTTGCTGCAGGCCGGGGTGCTGGAACGCCTCGATACCCCGGATGACGACGGGCGGCGCTACCGGCTGACTGTCGACCTGCCGCCGGATTTCGCGCTGAATCAGCCGCTGTCGACCTTCGCGTTGGCTGCTGTCGATCTGCTGGATCGGGAATCGGAAACCTTTGCGCGCGATGTGGTTTCGGTGATCGAGGCGACGTTGGAAGACCCGCGGCAAATCATGGCGGCGCAGCTGAAGAAGGCCAGGGGTGAGGCCGTCGCCGCGATGAAGGCCGAGGGTATCGAGTACGACGAGCGCATCGAACTGCTCGACGACGTCACGTATCCCCGCCCGCTCGACGAGCTCCTCGCCCACGCCTTCGACGTGTACTGCCGGACCAACCCGTGGGCGGCCGACGGGCATCCCGCCCCGAAGTCCGTCGTCCGCGAGATGTGGGAGCGCGGACTCACTTTCAAGGAGTTCGTCAGTGGCTACGGGCTGACCCGCTCCGAGGGCGCGGTCCTGCGTTACCTGTCCGACACCTTCAAGGCGCTGCGGTCCGGCGTACCTGCGGCCGCGCGCACCGATGAACTCACCGATATCGTGGAATGGCTCGGAGAGCTTGTGCGCCAGGTGGATTCGAGTCTGCTCGACGAGTGGGAGCAGCTGACCAGTCCCGACCAGCCGGCCGATGTACCGGTCATGGCGCCGGTGCGGCCGGTGACCGGCAATGAGCGGGCCTTCACCGCGATGGTCCGCAACGCGTTGTTCCGGCGGGTGGAGTTGTTCGCCCGGCAGCGCTGGGACGACCTGGGCGAGCTCGACGCCGGATCGGGCTGGACGGCACCGCGGTGGGAAGCATTGGGGGAGGCGTACTTCGCCGAGCACGATGACGTCGGCACCGGCGCGAATGCGCGTGGGCCCGCGCTGTTGCTCTTCGAACGCCAACCTGCACAGTGGTGCGTGCGTCAGATCCTCGATGATCCGGCCGGCGACCACGACTGGGGCTTCGATGTGGAGGTGGACCTGGTGGCCTCCGACGAAGAGGGCGCGCCGGTCATCCGGCTCGTGGATGCCGGCGCACTCGGTGGCGCCGGGTAGCGATGCGGTGACGGGCACCGCCCGGCTGACGTGGTTCGGGCAAACTGATCACATGCCCGAACCTGTCCCCGAACCCGTCGGCGGAACCAGTGCGTTCCTGCCAGCGGTCGAGGGACTTCGGGCCTGTGCGGCCCTGGGCGTGGTGCTCAATCACGTAGCGCTGCAAACCGGTCACACCGAGGGCATCGCCGGACGATTGCTGGCGCGGTTCGACCTGTCGGTCGCGGTGTTCTTTGCCCTGTCCGGTTTTCTGTTGTGGCGCCGGCATGCCGCGGCGGCGCATGGCATACGGACCCGGCCCGAAGTGGCACCGTACTACCGGTCACGGCTGGTCCGGATCATGCCCGCCTACCTGGTGACGGTCGTCGCAGTCCTGACTTTGTTGCCGGATGCGCGTTCGGCGGACCGGACGGCGTGGCTCGCGAATCTGACGCTGACCCAGGTGTTTGTGCCGAAGACCCTGATCGCCGGGCTGACCCAGATGTGGAGCCTGTCGGTCGAGATGGCGTTCTATCTGGTCGTGCCGCTGTTGGCGTTGTTGGCCGCCAAGTTGCCGGTGCGGCTGCGGGTTCCGGTGATCGTCGGGGCCGCGCTGCTCAGTTTCGGCTGGGGTTATCTGCCGATCCCGGCCCATCACGGAGCCAATCCGCTGACCTGGTTGCCGGCCTATTCCTCGTGGTTTGCCGCGGGGATGCTGTTGGCGGAGTGGATGTTCCGGCCGGACAGCTGGCTGCATCGGTTGGCCCGGCAACGCGTGATCCTGGCGATGGTGGCGGTCACCGCGTTCGTGGTCGGTGCCTCGCCACTGGCCATGCCTGGCGGACACCACCACGCGACCATCGGCCAGTTCGTGGTCAGGACGGCGCTGGGGGCGGTGCTGGCCGGAGCGTTGTTGGCGCCGCTGGTGCTGGATCGCCCCGGCGCTCGGCACCGGGTGTTGGGCAGCGCCCCGATGGTGACGCTCGGTCGCTGGTCGTATGGGCTGTTCCTGTGGCATCTGGCCGCATTGGACATGGTGCTGGCGATGATCGGATCGGCCGCCTTTACCGGTGCGCTGCCGGTGGTGATGGTGTTGACGACGGTGTTCGGACTCGCGGTGGCCGCGGTGAGCTATGCGCTGCTGGAGGAGCCCTGCCGGGCGGCTTTACGGCACTGGGAAATCCGGCGGCGTGCGGCCAGCCCGGAACAGAGCGCGGCGCAGGCCGCTTGACGGCTCAGCCGGTGCGGTGCAGGAATCCGTGCAGGGTGGCTTGAACCAGTTCGTCGACGATCGCATCCCGCGAGGGCGGGTCAGCCCCGAAGAAGGTCGAGTGGAGGGCGACCATGCCGACGATCATGGCCACGGTCGAATGGGCCGGCAGGTCGGGTTGGTCCGACTTCATCCCGCGCAGTTGCCCGCCCTCGGCGCTGATCCGGCCCAATGTCGCCAGCGCTTGTCTGATGTCGGCGATGCCGGCGCTTTCCATCTCGTCGTCGCCGAGGTCTTCGGCCGCGACCAGGGTGAATAGCAGACCTCGGTGTTCGGCGAGGACGTCGTACAGCTGTCCGACGAATTGCCGGGCCAGAGTCTGCTCGTCGGTTTCGTCGGGGCGCAGGGCCTGCCAGGTCTGGGCAAAGCCGTCGACGAAGTCGGTGAACGGCAACACCAGTGCCTCACGGAACAGGCCCGCTTTGGACCCGAAGTACCGGAACAGCAGATGTTCGGTGACGCCGGCCGCGTCGGCGATCTCACGGGTGGTGGTACTGCGATAGTCCTTGCGGGAGAACAGGTTTTGCGCTTCGGCGAGCAGTAGTCGACGGGCCTCTCCGCGCGGCCGGCGCGGAGGAGCCGGTTGCGTAGGCGATTGACGCAGGGCCACGGTGGCAAGCTCCTCGGACTGGTCCGGTTGCCGGACGGGTTCAAACATAGCGGCCCTTGACCCGGATTTATGGATAGTGTCTAC
>JARLGS010000348.1 GCA_031292695.1 Mycobacterium sp.
ACCCGTCTGTGCATCGATGGCCTTGGCCACCAGAGCGGTAGCCGGATCCGGTCCGTCCGGTGACTGCGCCAGTTGCATCAGGACGTACGGCCCCTGGGCCACAAAGGACCGGACGGTGGTCAGCTTGGTGCCATGGGCATCAATGGTGTACACCGATCCCAACGCATCCGGATGTCCGGGCACTGCAACAGGTTTCGCCTCCGTCCCGCGAATCTTGAGCTGCAGTGCCGCGCCGTTCATGTCTGCAGCCGCAGCACTGGCGTCGGCAGGACTGGCGAATCGCAGCACAGCATTGACCAACACCGCTTTCGCCGGGGACTGTCGCGCAGACGCGAATCCGTCGATCATGTTGTGCTGACCGGCCGCATCGGCGATGGTCTCCGGACCCAGCTGCGCCAGCGCGCTGGACTTGTCGAGAACGAAATACGTTGACAGGTACGGGTCCGTCAGCGTGGCGTCTACCACCCACGGCCCGACCACATAGCCGGCCAGTTGTTGCGCCTCGGCGGTCGCACCGGCCTGCGGGGTAGCTACGTTGCCGAACGGCGCGTGCGGTTTAGTCGGGTAGGTCCCCGGCCCCAGCTGGGCCGGCGCGACGATCGCCGGCGGTGGTGGCAGTGTCGTCGAGGCGGTCGGCTTGGCTGACGAGCTGCTCCCACCCGACTGCTGCCCGGTCCCACCACCGCAGCCTGCGGCCAGCACCGCCGTCACGACCGCCACGCCGCACTTGGCCAGACCCTGCATGTGTCTCTCCCCTGTTCGTCTGCTGATCAACCTATCCCGAACCGAACCGCGTACTGGCAGTCTTCGGCCATGCCCACGCTGAATCTGTCCCTGCACTGTGAGAGCGCTGCAACTAGGACTCGTCGAAAGACCACGGGCCTACGCTTGCTGGATGTCTTGGCTTGGCATCTGGTGGCACGACGAGGTGGTCTACGGCTATAAGGGTCCGTTGCTGCTGAGCTTCACCGCCTTCATCATCACGTTCGTGGCGACCCGCACAATCACCCGGCTGATCCGGGCCGGCAAGGGCCCGTTCCACGACATGGACAACGGCGGCGTGCACATGCACCACTCGACGCCCGGTGTGCTGATCCTGATCCTGGGCGCGTTCATGGCGGTCGGTTCGCCGCCACTTTCGGTGTGGACGTACGTCTCCGGGGTGTTGGTGGGCATCGGGGCGTCGCTGGTGCTCGACGAGTTCGCGATGCTGTTCCGGCTGCAGGACGTCTACTGGTCCCAGGAGGGCCAGTTGTCACTCAACGTGGTGACGCTGGCAGCGGGCTGTGTGGGGCTGGCCGCCGTCGGCGTATCCCCGGTCAAGATGGACCGGCTGGCCGACTACTCCACGGCGGCCCGGCTGGCTGCGACGGTATGGCTGATCGCCCACCTCGTGCTGGTGGTGATCACTGCGCTCAAGGGCAAGTACCCCACGGCGTTGATCGGCTTGTTCGTCGCACCGGTCACCTGGTTCGGCGCGGTCCGGCTGGCCCGGCCGACGTCTCCGTGGGCCCGCTGGCGCTACTCGGGCGCCAAGCTCGAACGTGCGCGGCAGCGATCCGCGTCCTTCGACCAGCGCTGGGGGCCGGTCCGGCGGCACTGGGATGACTTCATCGGCGGTACGCCCACCACCGACGAAGTCACCCCAGCGAAACAGGCTTCCTGACGGCGCTACTTGCCGCTGCCGTGGCCCCCACTACCGCCGTGGGCCCCACCACTCCCATGACCGTCGCCGGTGCCGTGACTGCTCGACCCTGACTTATCTGACGAGTGCTTCGAGCCGTCACTGTCGTGAGAGCCGTTGCCGCTCTTGTTCTCCCCGGTTCCGGTCTTGCCGGCGCCGGCGCCGGTCTGGGCGGAACCGCTCCCTCCTGCGTCAGTGGACTTGGTGTCGCCAGGCTTACTGTGTTTGCCGCCCTGGTCCGAACCGGTCTTATCCGAACCGGTCTTATCTGACCCGGTCTTGTCCGAGCCCGTCTTGTCCGAGCCCGTCTTGTCCGAACCTGTCTTGTCGGTGCCCGTCTTGTCGGTGCCCGTCTTGTCCGAGCCCGTCTTATCCGACTTCGAGCCTGCAGCAGTGTTCGGTGGTGTAACCGCCGAAGTCGGGTTGCTGACCTTGATCAAATTGCTCTGCAACTTCGGCACGCTGGCCGCCGCCAGCGGTGCCGCCGCGGCCGGGAGAAGACCGCCGAGGCTGGAGAGGAATTGCGTTGTGGTGCTGACGATTCCGCTCACGGCAGTGTTGACGGAAGCTTGCAGAACGGGAAGCGCATAACTGGTGAGAAACTTGACGAGGAGGTCCGGGTGGAACAAGAGTGCCGGCCCGTCCGTAAGCAGTGGCCAGCCCACGCCGATTCCAGCATTCAAGGGCAAACCCACCAAGTAGGCCCCGTCATTCCACACCGTGCTTAGCGCACCCGTCACCACATTGCCCAACCCGCCGACCAGGTCCTGTGGGGCGGTGACCGCCGGACTGAGAGTAGGCGTCACCGCCGCCGTCGAGTTGGTCTGCAACTTGGGTACGTTGGCAGCTGCCAGCGGCGTCGCTGCGGCCGCGAGGAGCCCGCCGAGACTCGCGAGGAATTGTCCTGTCGTGCTTACGATTCCGTTGATGGCACTACTGGCGTAGGCCTGAATAACAGGAAAGGCATAACTGGTGAAAAAGTTGATGAGCGAGTTCGGGTTGAACAGGAGCCCTGGCCCGTCCGTTAGCAGTGGCCAGCCCACGCCGATTCCAACATCCAAGGCCAGACCCAACAAGTAGGCCGCGTCATTCCACACCGTGCTCCCTGCGCCGGTCAGCACGCCGCCTAAGCCACCAAGGAGGTCCTGGGGAGCCGCGACCGATGGGGAGATGTTGGGTGTCAGCGCGGCGTTGGGCGTCAACGCGGCGGCGGTCGCCGCATTCGCCGTCAGGGTGCCGGGCAAGGGCAGAGGTATCCCCAGCTTCTCGAACAATGTCACGGCCGCCGGAAACAGCCCGAACACCGGGGCGCCGAAGTCGACGAGCGTCACCGTCGCCAACTCAAAGAAGTTCAGGCCCAAACCACCCGAGCCGGCGAATCCGGTGGGCGGGAACGCCGCATTCTTGAAGTATTCCTGCAGCGCGGCCTCGAGCGCCTGGGCCACCGGCGTCGTGGCAATCGGCGACAGCAGCGTCATGAGACCGTTCATGACCACTGGCGCGGCCGCGGTGTCGAGCGCGTAGAGCACACTGTCGGCGGCCGCCAATGGCTGCGCCACCAGGTACGGCAGGTTGTTGAGCCACTGCCCGTTGCCCAGGTCCTGGACAACGGACGCAGGCAGCGCCAAGAGCCCTTCGATCAGCGAGATCGGGTCCGATCCCGCTGTCAGCTTCACCTGTCTCGTAATTTCCGGCAGTTGAGCCGCGACCGTCTTGGCCTGCGGACTGGCCACGAAGAAGCTCGCGCTTACCGCCGTGGCGCTAGCCACTAGGACAGTGGCTACTTTCTTATTATTTGCTGATGACTTTTTGGCATGTGTAGATGTCATGATCTAGTCCCCGCTTCTGTGATCGTTAATGCCAGCGGCCGCAAAGCAATTAACAACAGGCGCACCGACCCCGCCCCATGAATCATGGTCGCCAACGATTGAACCCCACAGTGAAAATACCCACGGTATGTTTGCTGTGTCAAGATATATTTAGCCACTGAAATTAGCTGGACCGACTAATACCAACCACTGTGCCGGAACCCGCCGCAGCGGAGTCAGTTGGCTGTGGCCACCTGGTCGACGTTGTCGTTCATCTTCTTCACCAACTGGTCAAGAAGCGCTGACTTGGCAACGGATGCGCACAGATTCACCCCGATGACCACGTTCGCCTGTGCTGACAGCGCGTCCGGGCAGACTCAGTCCTGCACGTCCGGCTAGGCGGCAGGCAACTTGAGGACCTGGTCGCTGTCGGACAACGCGCCCTTCTGACGGACATTTAGCAAAGCCGGGCCAGTTGCCGATACGTTAGTCGAGGACTAGCGTCGAACCGTGGTATTGCCTGGTGCCACCACCACTATTCACGAAATATTTGCCTGGTCCGCCGATGCCGAGGCCGGATATGAGCTGTCTGCGCGGGCCCTTCGCCAGTCAGACCAGTTCAGCACTGCTCATCCCCATTGGCAAACTCTCGCCTCGAAGTTGCGCATCCCACGCGGACACCGGCGAACGCGGAAGAGGCCATGCCGGCCACCCTCGCGGCTCGCGGGCTGCGAGGTGACCATCGTCATCGATATCTGACCGGCGACTGCTCCCCGCGCAGTTTCGTGGGATCGGTAGCCACCCGATCATGCTGTATTTGCCGCACGTGCGAAGCCCACCCGGCTCGCACGCCCGCCGAAGGGAACCTCCGATGAACCGCACGAGACCGCTAATCGCAGGGCTGGCAACGACAGTGCTGGTATGGAGTGGCGTTGCTGGAGTGGATGCAACCACCGCTCAGGCCCAGCCCGTCCCAGCACCGCTCCATCACAGCCCGTTCGCCACCGACGGTGGAGATTGGGGACCACCACACCACTGGTGCCCTGGGCAGCAACCCGTGCCCCAGACCGGCAATGAGCGCGTCGATCCACTGAACTGGGATTGGAACGTCTGCCACACCTACTACTTCGTGTGGTCAGGGCTGGGCAATGTGTCCAATGGAATTTGGGATGGCGACAATCCGCCACCGAGGCCCGCGCCTGCGCCCGGTCTGAACTTCTGCCCGATCCCCCCGTGGTGCCCGTGACGGGCCGGTTCCTCCAGCCGACAGGCGGCGGGTTTAGTCGTCAAATTCCAGAGTGGCGGAGGCTCCACGCTCACCGGCCGGGGTCCGGCCACCGCACTCAAGGCATCGCCAGAAGTTACGTGCTGAACTGCATCATGTGGCCGAGGACCCTGGTACTCGCATGGATGCCAAGGCCGTTCCGCTCCCCTTCTCCGACAAGCTCATCCGGGTTCAACAACCTGAACGGCGAGCGGTCGACGTGGTGGAGGACTGTCGCCACCGGGGTGCGGGTCAAGTCATAGCCGACGAACAATCCGCCCGGCTTGAGCACCCGGGCGATCTCGGCGACCGCGGCCTCCCACTCGATGATGTGATGCATCATCAGGCAGCTGACCACCGAGTCGAACGAATCGTCATCGAACGGCAGTCGGGTCGCATCAGCGCTCTCCACCGTGACATCCGGGTTGCCGGCAAGTCGGCGGGTCGAAGCATTGACCATGACCGGGTCCAGGTCGGTCGCCGTGATCGCCGGACCGGGATGCGCCTTCGCCAGCCCCTCCGCGATTGCCCCACTGCCGGAACCGATTTCGAGCAGTTGTTGTCCGAGGCGATCGGCGGGCAGCATGTCGAGCACCGCACCGGTGGTCGTCCGCCACATGGCCCCGCAGCAGAAGGACCGTTCAACTCTCGACATCACCGGCATAGCGCTCTCCTCCTCGTACTGTCCTCCGAGTATGGAGCGGTCCGCCACGTCACCGCTTGGACGGATCCGTCGAATCCCTCAGCGCCC